>NZ_JACVPG010000006.1:0-52128 GCF_018882045.1 Polynucleobacter sp. Fuers-14
TTCGAGTCCGCCCCGAGGCACCACAAAAACTAAATAGTTGGGAAACAAATTGCCAACTATTCGTGTTTATAAGCCTATCAGGCTAAAATACAAATAAAATACGAAACAGATTAGTAACTTTTCGTAACTTGACTGCTAAAAAATTACTAAATTTTTTACTAAGTCACAAAACACACATCAAGGCAATGGCCACTCCAAAAAAGACTTCTAACGGGAAATGGCATATTCAATTTATGGTCGGCGCGTGTAGAGAATCTGGCACCTTCGACACTAAGTCCGAGGCAGCCATTTGGGCCGCTAGAAGGTCTACCGAGTTAAGACTTTTGGGCCGAGGTAAAGGCGGTGAAATTAAAACTTTAGCCGATGCTTTTGACCGTTATACCAAGGAGGTGTCGGCCAACAAAAAAGGTGAGCGGTGGGAGCGCATTCGGCTGGCCGCATTTCAAACACCACTACATTACCCCTTGAACAGTAATAAAAAGCTTAATTCAATCAATAGCAGCGATATTGCCGCATGGCGTGACGCAAGGCTGCTCAAGGTTAATAAAACGTCTGTAGCGCGTGAAATGACGCTTTTAAGCTCTGTTTTTGAAGTTGCCCGTAAAGAGTGGCTTTGGGTTGATAAAAACCCCTGCATTGACGTACGCAAGCCTCCCAAAGGTCAACACCGTGAGCGAATTATCACGGGGCAGGAGATAAGGGGCATTCTTCGAGCATTGGGGTACCAGCGTCGAGTAACTTCAGTAGGTTGCTCAATAGCGCATTGTTTTTTACTGGCCCTGCAGACGGGAATGCGTGCTGGAGAGTTGTGCGCCTTAAAGTGGCCGGATATTAGTATTGCCGGCGCTAGGCTGCACACAAGTAAAACTGGTGCCGGTCGGACGGTGCCATTAACACCGGCAGCTTTTAAAACGATTGAACGTATGCGCGGATTTGATGGTGATAGCATTTTTAGTGTCAGTCCGCAAACTCTAGACGCACTCTTTAGAAGGGCGAGGACAAGGGCAGGGCTTGAGGGGTTTACTTTTCATGACAGTCGCCACACGGCGGCCACCAGACTTGCACAAAAGCTTCACGTCCTAGATCTTTGCAAGGTTTTTGGGTGGGCTAGCACCACCAGGGCTTTGACCTATTACAACCCAAATTCCGAAGACTTGGCATTAAGAATGTCGCGCTAGTAGACTGCTTTGACTTTGGAGATTCCATCATTCCGTTAGATGTTATTTCCTATGCCTTATTTGCTGGAAAGGGCGGGTTAAAAACCACCCTTAGTCAAGGGTCCGCGACCTAATTGCTGCTGCGCTTGCTTTTGTTTTTCTTCATCTGATTTTCCGCAGGCTGATAAGCCTACAAAAATACTAATCAACAAAAAACAAGATAGTAATTTTTTCACTCAACTTCTCCTCTTTAGTTTTTACCTGCTTCTTTAACGCTTTAACGGATATATCGGTTTACAGAAAGCACTACATAGAGCCATATAACATAAGGCTTAGCGGGACCTTTCCCACTCCAATATATCTGAAATACACCACTTTCCTTTTATCGATTTTGGAAATGCTGGATCTTTTTCAAGTTTAGTTAAGGTTGATCTACTCACTTCAAATCGCTCCATTAGCTGAGTTCTATTTAACCTGGCGCCAGTTAGTTGCGCAAGATAGGTAACGGCACTCGTTAACTGTTCTAGCCTTTGGAGTACTAATTTATCAATCTCTTGATTTTGTGTAACCGCTTGAGTTCTCATTTCTTCATTTCCGTGGGACGATGAAGAAATGTAGCATTTAACTATAGATAAAACAATAGCTATTAACTATACAAATTAAAAATTCACAAAATAAATATTTCCTTTGACTATGCAGCGTTCCTCGACTTTTCTTTTTCCTTACTCGGCGCTCCGATCATAGCCTCTATTAATTGGATCATCGTTGCCTTAATTACCCCCTTTTGCTCTATGGAGAGCATTTCGTATCTCTGCAGGGTCTCTGTAAGCGGTTCTAAGCTTTGTTTTGCAATTTCATGGTCATTGTCCATGTGCCCCCGTTCAAGGCCCAAGGCCTCTTCTATCTCCCTGGCCAACTTATTGCCCATGTGCTTTTGCATTCCTGTCGTACTACTTGGTGACTTATTAAGTAGTTGATTTAGGGTGTTGTCGCGGGTAGATCTTCCAAGGGCCCTGGTTAGGTTGGTTACACCCCCATACTTTTTGACCAATTCAACGAGGTTGGCCAATCGCATTTCATCTGAAGTTTTCATATAAACATTTCACTTTATATAGCCTTTTGCATGGTGTAGCAAAAAACTATTGCATTAACCATAGTCAATGACTACACTATGGAAACTATGAAACTAAATGAATATCTTTCGAGTCAAGGTCATGGGGCTATTTCTGCTTTGGCAAAAGCAATAAATGGCTATCCGTCGGACATTTCTTCCTACATACGCGAAGCAGCCCCTAAACCTATACCAACTAAAACCTGCGTGGCAATTGAAAAAGTAACTCAGCGCGTGGTAACAAGGCAGGAGTTAAGACCCAATGATTACTGGTTACATTGGCCTGATTTGGCTCCTCCCGAGATCAGTATCCCTCCAATTCCAGAGGCCTGCAAAGATTCTCTTCCCGTATTAAGAAGTCTGGGCCGCCTGCAAGACGATCGCGCTATTGCCCACTTTCTAAATCTTCCAAAATCAGTTCGATGCCAACTGTTTAACAAAACCCCTCTTTCTCAGCAGATAACCGAAGAAATGTGCCTAAAAGCAGGGCAGGCATTTGCGGGGGCTGCGAAATGAGCTATGGATACCTAGAGCTTTATCAATCCCTTTCTCAACTCGATTTATCCCGTGTAGCAAGAAAGGCTCGTACTGATATTGATGATGTGCGCCAGGAGGCTAGGCTGTTATGTTGGTCTATAGCTTCAGGCACAAGTAGTTTCTGTCGGGAAAAAGGGTCTCAAAAGCAGTACATCATGGGCTGCTTATGGGGGCTTGCAAAACATGAGCATTTTCAATCACAGCAGGCCGCAAATGAGACAACAGATTTTATTTTGGAGACTCTTGAGGATGTGAGTCCCACGCCTTTGGAAAAGCTTCTAGAGCTTGAAGATATAAAGGCGGGATGTTATTTGCCGGAAACCGCGCAATTAACGGCAAATATGAGTCTTGAGGAATCACTTTGGTTTTCAGGAATGTCTTTTGCAGCCATCAGTAAGTACACAGGTATTGGCAAAACGACTCTTCACAAGCGGATTACTCAGAAATTTCAGCCGAAAGGTTTGAAGTGATTTTTTTCAATCCTGCAAAAGAAGAAAACCCGCCTAAGCGGGTTCTGTTACTGCGAGCAAGTAAAACAAAAACTAATAGCCTGGACAGCTTGGTTCAAATTTTACTGCTCGTAGTTTCTCTTTGCAAATCTTTTTTGCACAAAAGGAAACTATGGCCACTACATCGAGCGTAATAACCCCTAATTTAGCCGCGGAAGGGGGCTTGAAATGAAAGTTCAAGTCACCGTAACCGGCTTAAATCAAAAACAAACCTTCACCGGTGTGTATCCATCGACTTGTGATGCGATTTTGAGCGCAATGGATGCTCACTCCTGGGCGTTATCCGCCAGCGCCAAAACGGTTCAATCGAAAGATGACTTTCCATTAAGCCCTAAAAAGGCATGGCACGTCCTGCCACTAAATTCTCCCGCAATTCATTTTATGGAGGAAAGCAGTAATGACTAAACCTCAAAGCTCCAAACAATTTATTTCCCCGGCTCATGGCATCAATGATGCGGTTTGTTGCCCTGGTGGTGCAACTGTCAGAGAGGTTGCAAAGGCTCTCGGCGTTAGCAGGGGGACTGTACTCAATCTTGAAAAGTCGGGCATCGCCAAGATCAAAAAAGCTATCAAGTCTCATCTGCCAATTGGTGCAGATCTTTCGGATTTTTATTAATGCTACACGCATTCTTTCTAGTTGGAGATAAATAATGGAATTGAATCATGGAGAGCTTTGCGCGGTAGCTGTTGCTTGGCTTCAACGCCCAGCAAGTCGCACCGGTCCCGGCTGCACTGTTGCCATTTCGGAAACAGCGAACTGGATCAACAGTGAAATCCCGGATGCTATTGGCTGGAGACCATATATACATTCGCATGGTGGATCGGTGGTTGTCGAAGTTAAAACTTCCCGTGCCGATTTTCTGGCTGACAGGCGCAAACCGCACCGCATCGACGGTGCAATTGGAATGGGAACTTATCGTTATTTTCTTGCTCCAGAAGGCATCATTCAAACGGGTGAGTTGCCTTTGAAATGGGGGTTGGTGGAGATCAACACGCGTGGCCACCTTAAGGTGCGCGCCGGGCATCTTCTGCGTGACTTACAAAAAGAAGATGTGTGGCGGCACGACCATAACCAATACGCTGAAATTTGTACGTTAGCAATGACCCTGAACCGTATTGGCAATCCCCAAAAGTTCCAAAATCAGATGAGGGAAATGAGTAGTCAGGTAAGTAAGCTAGCTAAGCGAAACGACGACCTAATCAAGCGCAATCGAGATCTTTCGCGTGAGATTAATCTGCTTAGAAGCGAAGGGTGTGAGTGTGGGCCCACGCGAACAGGAAGTACTTATTGTGGTGAAGGCGTTCTGCAAGATATTTTGCGTGGCAACTAATTGACACGCTTCTCAGCCCTCGCTGACGCTTACCAATCTGGTAACGAGCGCTTTCTTGAACAAGGGGGCGCTCTGAATCGTGTATTGGTTGAAGCACCGTTTTATCCACGGGTTTCAGATAATAAAACGGCTACGCTTACGCGTCCCAGACATCTTGCAGTGCGATTTCCGTACATGCAAATTAATCGCCGGGACATGGTTAGTTGGCTGATCTTTGACCTTGATCATGCCAACCCCTCTATCTGGGAAGACTCAGGCCTTCCGGCCCCTAATCTGATTGTCCAGAATCGCAAGTCACGGGGCGCTCATTTGTATTACGCAATCAAACCGGTTTGCACTTCACTAGAAGCTAGAACCAAGCCGATTGATTACATGAAGTCGATTTACTCAGCTATGGCCACAAAGCTAAAGGCTGATATTGATTTTCATAGTGGGCCAGTAGCGAAAACGCCAGGGCATCCTTGGTGGGCTACAACAGAGTTGCATAACCACGAATATGAACTTGGTCAATTGGCTGATTACGTGGATCTTCCGCTACTTTCTCCCTGGGCGAAAAATCCTAACATTGATTTGGTTTCGCATTCACGCCACTGCATCATGTTTGAGTGGCTTCGTCACTATGCCTACAGCATTGTGAAGCACGAGCAAGCGCAAGGAACCTTTGAGGGCTTTACCAGAATGCTGGAAGCCTTTGCCCACAATAAGAATAGTTTTTATGGCCTTGGCTTTTGCCAAAACCTTTCTCAGTCTTCTCTAAAGGCTACTGTTAAGTCAGTAGCTAGGTGGACATGGGAGCGTTATACCGGCTCCGGTCGCTGTCATAGAGGAGTTATGCGCCTAGACCCCGCGCTGCCATTAGAAGAGCGTAAACGTCTCTCAGCACTACGTACGCATGAGCAAAGGCGTAAGGCTACCGAGGCCAAGATCAGAGCAACTGTGCGGCATTTACAGCGTGAAGGGGTAGCAGTTACTCAAGCAGCTATTAGCCGTTTTAGTAAGTTGGCCAGACAGACGATCGCCAACTACGCGGCAGTTATCACAGAGGCACTTAAACCTACTTCAATCTCTTTTTTAAAGCCGCTGAAGGAGATATTGCTCAGACCTAAAACAGTTAAATATGGTGTACATCAGGTAACTGGCTTTTCCCAAAAGCGGCAAACCGCAGAGCATGGGGTGGAGGGGTGCTTTAAACATGTCCCAGATGTTCCGCCAAAGTTCCAAGCGCCACTTCCTGACGATTGATTTCAAACTGAACTTTGGTGTTGTTTGCTGGCATAAATGCGAAAGTTGCAGAATTGGCAAACTGAACGGCTTTGCATTGAAGGCTTTAGGTTAAAGTTTGTAAGGCAAGCAGGGCGGTGGTTAACGGTCTCATCGTTATCCACGGCACGCGCGTCAGGTGTCGATGAGCGGTGGGCATACTTTGGTATCGGCTTGCCGATTGTCCATCACCCTTTATGGGTGTGGGCAACAAAGTTGTCCAGGGCGAACGTGATTTACTAATGTGGTTAGTTGACGAGTTTTTGCGGATTTTTTTATTTTCGTCCATTAAGCTCGTAAGACTTTGATTTACTTAGACTCTTTAATTGCCTAAATCGGACTACTTTTTTGATGATTACCTTTTTATTCATGTAGGATTGCACTATGAATGCGTTAACGAATACCTCCCCAAGAGATCAAGAAGACTTGATCTTAAATAAGTGTGTCGCTGTTTCACTTGGACGGCTGGATAAGGCTGCGGATGCCCAAGAGGCTAATGTATTTCGGGTGGCGAGTTTAGTCTTGCAATCGACCTACCCAAATCACGCGACAAAATTAGCTAAAGTGGCCACGGTTTATTTTGATAGCCATCCAGGCGAGCTGGTTCAGAGCGCTCAAGTAATACGCAATCGCTGGGTAGTGAGCCTTCCCCGTTTACGGGATATGTTGTCTAGCAAATTTAAGTATGGGGTTCATGCGTGAGTAATAAACCTATTATCTTGCATACTGACACCCCGCTTGCAAAAGGTGTAGTGACACTATTGCATGAATTGGAAACCCGTCTAGAGCTCTCTAAACCACTTGGCGTATTTGTTGCTGGTGGGGTTGCAGCACACTTTTATACCGCCGCCCGATCAACCTATGATGTGGATGCTGAATTTAGTTCTCGCGTACTCATCCCGCAGGATTTGGCGGTAGAGGTCGACATGGGTGAGAAGGGTGTGCAAACCCTATTTTTTGACACCAACTACAACTCAACTTTTGCATTGATGCATGAAGATTATTTGAAGGACTCAGTACCACTGGATATGGGCCTTGAATTTATTAAGGTTCATCTGTTATCACCCGTGGATTTGGCCGTGAGTAAGATTTCTCGCTTGTCCGATAATGATAAGCAGGACATTGTTGATTTAGTACGCTCTGGTTGCACGAATGCCTCCGCGATTGAAAAACGCGCCAATGAGGCTGTCGGTGGTTACATCGGCAATATGACGGCCGTGCAACATAATATTAATAGTGCTGTAAGCCTTGCAAAGCAGTCTGAGCCTAAGATTTATAAGGCTCCAAAGAAGGATTTGGATTTCGGTCGGTAGAAGCCCTAGGTACCGAATTGACAAAGCATAATCTTTGGTTGTTGGGCCTTGGCCCTTGTTGTTTTACAACTTAGGAGATTCTTTCTATGCGCTTGATTATTGCCCTTTTTCTTCCTTGGCTCACCTTCTTTACGATAGGTAGACCGATTGCGGGGATTTTTTGTTTGCTACTGCAAATTAGCCTCATCGGCTGGCTCCCAGCAACCATCTGGGCCGTATATGCTTTGAGCCAATTTAAGACTGATCAGAAAATAGAAAAAGCGCTTGGTCAAAGGGCTTCTTAAAGTTGCCGCGCTTAGTGGTCACGCAAAACCCAGAATTTTTTGCTCATATAGACGCATTAGCTTCACGCAGGCTCTTTCGGTATTGGCGTCAACAAGTGCATTGCAGTGGCCACGAATCTGCCTCACGGAAATAGCACCAACTCTTTTATCAAGATGCAACTCTAAGGTTGCCCGTTCTTTACCGTCGATACTAAAGATAAGGCTGCTTCCGCTTTTTGCAGATGGTGCATACGTTGAGACGCAGTGATGCAAGGCCTTTCCTTCATCATAAAGGTCAAGCTCACTTTCTAGCGCAGTAAATTGATAGCCATCAATGGCTACTGACTTAATTAAGGCATTGTCCCATTTGTCGGCAGCCATCTCCTCACGTTTTGCTTGGTTTAATTGTTCATGCCATTGGTCGGTACGAGTTCTCATGGTTTGCAGAGTCATGTCTTTTGATAGCAGCCTGTCTTCCGGTAAATTCAAAACCCAGTCTAAGATGATTTGAAATTCGTTGATTTTTTGCTTCTGTTTTCTTGGATCCTCAATTAAAGCCTTGAGCAGCCTAATCATGTGCTTCTCATGCCTAGGCGCAAGACAGCAATTGATCCCATTGTCATATTCATCTATAAGTGCCTCATTTAGAATTGGAGCGTCATTTAGCATTCGAATGACTGGATGCAGCAACCCAAACGGCAGTCGTATAGTTGCCTTGGCCATTAAATTGATCAAAGGGATTGCTGGGTAAATAGTATGGCCACGAAATGTAAAGCATTCGTTGTACCTTGCCGTTTGATTCACTAAATAACGCCAACCACCAGGGGACAGGCCATGACCAATTAGCTTTTCCTTAAGCATGGCTGAGGCGTTATCGGTGTACTTGCTATCGACAACGTAACGCAAGAGCGGTGCTAGCTGCGGGAGTTCTTTATAGGCCGCCGCTATTGCGCGGTGATGGGAGATGGCGCTTAGGTTTGCCAGCGTGACATTGCTATAGCCAAAAATCCGATTAGCCAACGTCACTTCTTCTATTGGGTATAAAAAGCGATTTAAGGCGTAGTAATGCGAAATATTTGCTTTCTTTGTCCTAAATTTATAACTGGCACACTCAGAAAGCGCATGCGCTGGGCTCCTACGACCATCTTCTTTAAGGCTCTGAATTCTATTCAATGGAAAACCCCCAAACATCCCACTCCTTCCGGGTGCTTCTAACTCCAAAATAACTAAGTCATAAATGAGCGAGTAGTAGTCATAAAAATTGCCGCTACCCCAGCTGTTGAGAGCAAAGTTTCTGCGTTGCCAGCCAACCTTTTCCTTAAATGTGAGTGTGACGACATCAAATTCCAATCCTTTGTACTTACCCGTTCTTTTATTGACGCGGATCTTGCAACCCCCATTTTTATAGTATTTATATTGATCGTCTTCCCAGTAGTCGGTACCAATCAGATTATTCGGAACAAGGATTTCCTCGAATATCTTTCGATACACCAATCCTATTTCCGTATCGTCACCAAACTGAGGGATTGGCTTAAAGAGCAGAGTTGTGGCCGCTTTTGACATGCTGCTATTTTTTCAAGCAGGTGGATGATCGCCATAAGCCTATTACGCTAGTGGCCATAAAGACCACTTGCTGAGTCAGGATCCCATAAAGACCGCTTTCTACCGCAAAGCCAATCATGACCATGTTGGCCATTAAAAAACAGATCCATCCATAACTGGCGTACCTACCATTGATGGCGACTAAAAATGCCCCACCAATTCCAAGGATGGAGCCTATCCATTCAAAACTAATATCACTCATCTTTTGCCCTTGTAAATAAGCTAAATCCTTTTGGAGTCAAGCTGCTCACCATAGGTGTTTGCGCTGCGTAGGCTATGCCTGGGCGAGCCACGAAATTTAGGTTGCCAGCCTGGGCAAAGACCTCCCTGGCGTATTTAAGACCTTTGATGCTATTGACCTGACCAGTGTTATAGGCAGAAAGAGTGCCCATCAGGCTACCCCCTGAACTCTTCCATCCGCTCAATAAGATGTCCTGAGCAATTTTGAGGTTCGTGCACGGGTCAAGGACTTGCTCAACCGTGAGCTGGTATTTGGCCAAGTGCTGGCTATTGACTTGACCTAGCCCCATATCGACTGATTGCCCAGCCTTGATCATTTGGGTGGCTAGCACGACCGCCTCTTCTTTGGAGGCTGGTTGGATGGATTTGCCCAAGGTGTTGTTATGAAGGGCATGCGGGTTCCCGCCGGACTCGTGTTTGATGATCGCCGCCATGGTCGAGGTAGCCACATAGGGGGCGCAGGTCTGCATTAGGTCGATTAAAGCCATGCCTGTAATGCGCGTCTCGTTCAGGGGGTGAACGCCCCGCGCATTACTTATAAGCCCGCTAAGCGGCTCAAAACCCTCAATCTTTAAAGGAGCCTTTATGGCCAATGATTTAGAGAATCAGTCCGCAGATACCCCGGAGGACGTATTGCCGTATGCATTTATCGAAGACGCCATTAGTGAAGGAGATGCTTTGGAGTCTGTTGGGCAGGAGGATCCTGATGCTGACGGCGGTGCGGGGATGTCCGCTCTTGTAGTTTCCCCCGCTTCGATGGAAAGCTTTAAAGCCCTCACCGATGAAATGTCAAAGGCAATAATGGCTAATGCCAATGTAAAAATGATATTGGCAAATCCACTTGTTAACGCACGAGTTGGGGGTTAGTCATGGCTACAGATAATCAGATCGAAGTCCGGCCAGAAATTACAGGCGGAGACCTTTTGGAGTTTGGCACGCAACTTCTGGCCATTCACAATCTAGAGAATGAGTTAAACACCAGCGTTCGTGTATTTTCGGTAGCTGGAATTAGTGAAAATGGTGAAAAGCCATTTGAGATAACAAGCATTGAAGTTTTGAGGAATTACACGGCAGACCAATTAATCACGATTCCAATTGATCTGGATCCAGTCAAAGAAAGGGTGACTGGCTTGAGTGCTGACAATGCCGCTCCAGCACTCCAGCAGCCTTTAAAGGAAGATTTCCGCACCAGACTAACCAATAAACTCATTGATCAACTTGAAGCGGGCATTGCCCCATGGCAAAAACCATGGGATGCAAGAGTGGATTTAATGCCTCAAAACCCAATTACGGGCAACCCATATAGAGGAATCAATAATCTAGCCCTTACGCTAGAAGGGCGCACCGATCCAAGATGGATGACCTATAAACAGGCTTTAGCAGCGGGCTACCAAGTCAATAAGGGCGAAAAAGGCTCTCAAATTGAATATTGGAAGCATTCAGAGCAGCGGCCAAAGCTTGATGCTTCCGGAGCGCCTGTCATTGGTTCTGACGGAAAACCTGAGACTATTAATGTCACCTTGCCTCGGCCTAAGGTATTTTCCGCAGTGGTTTTTAATGCGGAGCAAATGAGTGGTGTGCCTGAGTTGGTTCGAACGGAGCGCACTTATCAATGGGTCCCGGAAGAGCGTGCGGAGCAAATTCTTAAAGCCTCTGGCGCAACAATCACCCATGAACAAGCTGATAGGGCTTTTTATCGTCCTAGCAATGATTCAATACATATGCCAGGGCGGGATCAGTTTCCAACTGGCGAGGCTTATTACGGTACCGCCTTGCATGAGCTTGGGCATTGGACTGGGCACAGCAGTCGGCTAGATCGTGATTTAACTGGCGCTTACGGTAGCGTAAGCTACGCTAAAGAAGAACTGCGAGCAGAGATTGCAAGCTACTTCTTAGCCGATCGTCTAGGTATTCCTCATGACCCCGGGCACCATGCTTCGTATGTTGCTTCTTGGGTTGAGGTTCTTAAGCAAGACAAGAATGAAATTTTTAAGGCTGCAGCTGCAGCGGAGAAGATCACGGAGTATGTGATTGGACTTGAGCAAGAGCGTGAAGTCACCCAGGAGCAGGGTATTGCTAATGAGGTGGCAAAACAGCCCCATGAGTTAACGCTTGAGGAATTTTCAGAAATTGCTCAAGTCACTGCATTAGAAAATCATGGCAGAAAATTTGAAGTCACTGCTTTAGGTGGCCATGCCCTCTCTGATGCCTCTGATGCTTTAGGGGCGGTTTTCGATGTGCATGCAATGCACGTTAACAACGCCCTATATCAAAATGACTTAGAGCGTGGCCAAGGCATTACAGATGCCTCACAACGTACTATTAGCATGCCTCCAGAAACTGTTTTATCTCAATATCCAAATCTCCAAGAAAAGTTCCCCGCGCTGTTTGCTGGCGATAAAAATGCCTTACCGATCGCTCCAAAAGCATTCTTTAAGGAAGGTGGTAAGGCCGCTGCACAAGGGTTAAGGTATTCTGAAAATCCTTACGAGAAAGGCTCTGAGGAGCATTTGAGTTGGTCCCAGGGCCACAATGATATGCGGGCAAAAAATGCCTCTATTAGGGAAAAAACCTCTGGCTTGGTGTCGCCTAACAATGAATTGCCTAGCAATCCTCAATCAAACAATATCGCCTCAGAAAACACCGTTTTAGCCGTTAGCTTTAAAGACAAAGAAGCGGCAAAGGAAGCGGGTGCTCGTTGGGATAAAGAGCATAAATTTTGGTACGCCCCTAAAGGAGTTGATTTAAGTAAGCTAGAAAAGTGGCTGCCAAAACAAGATGCGGTACCTCCTGTTGGAGCGTCAAACCCGGAAGTTGAGTTTGGTGACGCATTACGGGCTAATGGTTTGGTTCTCGATGGTCTGCCAATCATGGATGGCAAGATGCATCGTGTGCCAGTTGAGGGCAAGGGACCCCAATCAAAAGATGGCGCTTACGTTGGTTACTTGGATGGCAAGCCCAGCGGTTTTATCCAAAATCATTCGACAGGGGTAACGCAAAAGTGGACCCAGAAAGGAGTTGCTATGACTCCTGAGCAACGTGCACACTTACAAGCGCAAACCCAAATCAACAAAGAGCTACGCGCTCAAGAATTGATTGCTGAGCACGCTAAGGCTGCTGATTACTCTAAATATAAGTGGAATAAGCTAAGTCCTCCCTCTCCTTCGGAAGAGTTAACCCCTTATCTTGTACGTAAGGCTGTCCCAGCCTTCGGCATAAAGTTTGACGGCGACAAGGCAATTGTTCCAGTACGTGATTTTTCAGGAAACCTGAGGTCCTTGCAAACGCTTCCAGCGGTAGAGGGTGAGCATAAATTATTCGTTAAAGGGGGTGAAAAGAAGGGTAATTTCCATGCAATTATTCCTACTCTTACACCAGAAATCAAAGACTTTTCAGCCAACTATGATGCATTAAAAGAAATCCCTAAGGGCGAAACGATTTTCGTGGCCGAAGGCTATGCCACTGGAGCTAGTGTTGCCTTGGCGACAAACAAGCCGGTTGTTATTGCTTTTGATTGCGGAAACCTTGATCCAGTCGTAGCGGGTCTAAAGGGGAGGTTCCCAACTAATCCCATTTTTATTGCTGCAGATAACGATAGAGGTAAAGAGCACAACGTAGGCTTAGAGCATGCCGCTATTGCTGCGGAAAAGCATCAGGTCGGAGTGATCTACCCGGACATGTTGGGCGCAAAGGGATCTGACTTTAATGATCTTGCCGCCGTCCATGGGTTGTCCGAAGTTAAAAACCAAGTCGAAGCAGGCATTGCTAAAACTATGGGTGTGAGCCGACATGATGTGGAAGGTCTTGTTAAGGCGCACATGGGCGATAAGGCACAAGCCGTTGAGCCAAAAGAGAACGGTAAATATAGTGGGACCTCCCTTGGCAACATCGGATACCACTCTGCTCAACAAACGGGAAAGTCGCAAGCGGTAATTCATAAGGTAGCGGATCTCAATCAAGTTCCTAAATCAAATAAAGATATTTCCGTGAATTACCACCAGGGCAAAGGGGTAGTCAGACCTGCAGCCAAGGATTTAGATTTGGGTCGATAGCTATACGCCAGCCCATAAAGGCTGGTTTTTTTGTTTAATTTATTAAAAGGAGTTTTTCATGGCAATTTCCGCAGAAATTAAAGGCAATTTATTGCAAGATCCAGAGCAGCGTCTAGTTCAGGTTAAAGGGGAGGGTAGAAAAATTACCGAATTACGTGTCTGGGCTGATGTTTATAAAAAAGAGGGCGATTCTCTTATTCAGGATGAAGATAAATCTGAGCCAGTAAACGTCACGATTTGGCAAGAGCATTTGGGAGAAGATGCAATGCGACTACTCTCAAAGGGTATGCGAGTTGTTGTCAAGGGTGCGCTCCACATTCAAACTTGGCAGGATAAGGAGAATCAATCCAATAAGTATCAGGTTCATGTTGAGGCTGAATCCGTGTCATTGGCGCTTAATCGCGTTGAAGAAATCAAGATGCGCCAAAAGGAAGTTAATGCTTAAGTTTCGGCAGCTTTTTTTAATTTCCGCGCTAGCAGCTTGCAGCTTTTCGCAAGCTGCCTTTAGCCAGGCTTTCAATGTCCCTGCCCAGGGCCAGCTAGAGGTTGCCTTTAGTCCTAACGAGGGAAGTGAAGCCTTAGTAATCAAGGCGATTAATTCTGCTCAGAAAGAGGTCTTGGTGATGGCGTATTCTTTTACGTCAGCGCCAATTACCCATGCTCTTTTGAGTGCACAAAAAAGGGGTGCGCAAGTTCGCATGGTCGTCGATTACAGGGACAACGTAACTGAGGACCGTTCCGGTAAATCTAGGGCTGCACTGTCTGCTTTGGCAACCGCTGGCGCGGATGTGCGCACTATTTCAATCTATCCAATTGCGCACGACAAGGTTTTAATCGTGGATCGCAATACGGTAGAGCTCGGTTCTTTTAACTACAGTGCTGCAGCAGCTTCTAGGAACTCTGAAAACGTATTGGTGAACTGGAACAACCCTCAGTTAGCAACAGTGTTTTTAAAGCACTTTGAACGCAATTATGGCCAGTCTCAGGTTTTCAAGGTTGGGTATTAGTACTTAATGAAATTTTCACAGTACTAAGTAATTTAAAAAGAAGGATGGGAAAGGGGGTTCACCCCCTTCCTTTTGGTCGTAATTAAGTTTAAAAAGTGGGGTGAACGCCCTGCGCATTATAGGTATAGCCACTTTTGGAATATACCTATATGCGTCTCATCATTGCCGAAAAACCTTCTGTAGCCGCTGCCATTGCCGATGCTTTGGGTGGCGGCAAAAAAGGCCCGGGTTTCTACGATCTACCATCAGTTAATACCAAGGTTACTTGGTGTTATGGCCACTTGCTTGAGCAAGAGTTGCCAGAATATTACGTAGAAGGTGGAAAAGTATTGTCAAGCCACCTTCCGGTAATTCCTGACACTTTTAAGCTTTCACCTAGACCTAAGGCATCCGACCAAGTGAAGGTCATAAAAGGTCTTCTCAAAGAGGCTGACGAAGTTGTTAATGCGGGTGATGCAGACCGAGAGGGGCAGCTTCTGGTTGATGAGCTTTTCCCTTTCTTGGGCTGGAATGGCAAAACAACGCGACTTTGGCTTTCTAGTCTTGATGCTGAGAGCGTTAAGTTGGCTTTAGCCAAAATCAAGCCCAATAGCGATTACAGCCGACTATATGATTCTGCACTTGCTCGGCAGCGTGCTGACTGGCTTATTTCACTCAATGCTTCCATAGCCCTTTCCCGTAATTTGCAGGCCATGGGTGAACAAAGTGCTTGGAGCGTTGGAAGAGTGCAAACGCCAACTTTAGCCCTGATTGTTGATCGAGACATAGCTATTCGGAACTTCACAAAGCAAGATCATTACTTATTGGATGTGTCTTTAAGTGGCGATGTTGGCAATGTCACTGCAGGGTGGCAAATTCCAGAGGATTTGCTTAATGAAAATGGTTTGCTATTGGATCGCACTATTGCCCAATCTGTTGGCCTGCAAGCTACTGGTGCCAATTTAGAGCTTACTGAATTTACAGCTAAATCTGGGACGCGTAGCGCTCCATTGCCTTATAGCCTGGGGACATTGCAAACTGCTGCCAGTAATGTTTATGGCTTATCTGCATCCCAAACACTGGCTGCTGCCCAAGCCCTTTACGAGGCCAAGCTAACAACTTATCCAAGAACAGACTGCTCTTATTTGCCGGGTGAGATGTTCTCCAAAGCCGCTGAAATCCTAGGCTCTTTAGGCCTTATTAATGCTGGCGTAGATCCCAAAAGAAAGCATGCGGCATGGAATACCGAAAAGGTTGAAGCGCACCATGGAATTGTTCCAACAGGCCTCTCGCCAGAAGATGTTGCGCTAGATCCTGCTGCCTTAAAAGTATTTGAACTTATTAAGAAGTCCTTTACACGTCTTTTTATGGCTCCAGAAGCCTTTGAGACCAGACAAGCAGTTTTTGCACTAGTCTCCGACTCTTCAAAAGTCTTTGCTGCGAACTCCCGTCATGTTATTGAGGCTGGTTGGACTAAGTTAGAGCAAGAAAATAGTGACGAAGGCGAAGATCCACTCGCTTCTAAGGGTGGCGCTCTGCCGTTAATGACAAAAGGTCAAATATTTACTTGCACCAAAGCTGAAGTTCTCAGTAAAGAGACTGCACCGCTTAAGCATTACACCGATGGCACGTTAATTGCTGCCATGAAGTCAGTCCATAAGTTGATTTCTGATGCCAAGCTCAAGGCTCGGCTAAAAGAAACCTCTGGGCTCGGAACAGAGGCGACACGGGCATCCATGTTAGAGACTCTAATTCTAAAAGAGTATGTTGATCGTAGAGGCAAGAATCTCATTGCCAGCCCTAAAGGCTTGCAGTTAATCGAATGGTTGCGAAAAAGTAGTGAGACAGCCATTTTTGCTCAGGCAGCTACTACTGCCTTGCAAGAAGATGCATTGGCCGACATCGCCGTGGGCCGCCTTACTTTAGATTCATTCATGGAAGGTGTAAAGCAAACTGCAACAACTTTATGCGGTGCGCTACTAAACTCATCGTTTATAGATCCTTCAACTGTTAGCTTTAGCGCATGCCCGGCTTGCGGCGGCAGTAAGTGCGTAAAACGCACAAGCAAGGCCGGGAATGCTTATCACGCGTGCATAGAGTGTCAAGCACGATTTGCTAATGACACCGGTAAGCCTGGCCAGCGATTCGAAGATAAACCTCAGGGCGCAACCTCCCAGCCATCTAAAGCTACCAAGCCAGCCCCTAAGGGCCCAAGCTGTGATTCTTGCAAGACGCCTACGGCCACCTTAAAGACTAAGGCCGATAAGCCGTATTTCCGCTGTGCGACCTGCAAAAGTGCTTGGTGGCCCAATTCTAAGAATCAAAAATCCCTGGGCACTAAATGGCCTCAACGCGAAGGAGTCTGAAGGTAATGAGTTCACCAATCAAATCACGCCGTAAAAACGGATTTGGTATTTCTATGGTCCTGTTGGCAGCATTGAGTGCGCTCGGCAGCTCTAATGTTGTTTTTGCTGGATCCAATAGCAAGCCTGCGGCAATATCGAAAGCGCCAGAGCCAACGCTTGATATGGCTCCCTATACTGGTTCTGGCAAGTTGCCGGTCGGCATGGCCCTTGAAAAATTATTGCCTACGGTTAGCGCAATTTATCTAAACAACAACTTAAGCATGACTAAGGTTGTTAACTGGAAAGTGGTCAATGGAACCGTCGGGCAGGCTCTCGATGAGATTTTCCACCCATTACAGCTCGAATGGTATTTATCGGCTGATAACTCCCTAACAATCACCAAAGCAGCCATTGGTTCGGAGCAAATAATTACCACGATTCGTACTGATGGCAGTTCTACGTTGGTTAGCGAGAAGGTAAAGGCATTTATTGATGGCGCGCCTGCTCCATCAGTTGAGGCCCCGACACCTATCTGGTATCTAAAAGAAGGAGAGACCATTCGCGCTGAACTGGTTCGATGGGCTAAAGAATCGGGTTGGTCGCTAGTGTGGCATCTCGATAAGGATTGGATGGTTCCAGCTAATTCAGAGTTCGTTGGTAATTTTGACATTGCTGCTGCCAAGGTCATTGAAACACTTTCTTCTAATGGCGTTCTGATACATGCCAGCTTCTACACCGCTAACAAAACGCTAGTCATTACTGGCCCAGGAGTAACCCCTCAATGAACAATCCAATGAAAAATATCCTTTTATCTGTTAAAAAAGCGAGGCTTTGGCTTAGCCTGCTTTCGTTATGTGTTTTGGTATCCGCTTGCTCTGGCTTTGTTGGGGCAAAAAATAATCAAAACCAAGCGCAGTACGAAGCAGAGATTGCAAAGCAATCAGCGGTTGACCCAGCAAGACCAGTTATTAGCAAATCTAATAACGCTTACCTTGCCGGCGAGAAGATTACAGTTGCTGAACAGCTCTCCCCAATTCTTAAAAAGAAGGTGGTTTATAAGCCTAGTCGCGCTGTATTGCTGCCTGATGTTGCCCATTGGGTTAGTGAAGAATTTGGACTGGCCGTAGATTTAACGGGCCTGCAAATTAATACCACAAGTACGGCTGGCCAAGGCATGACAATGCCAAGTGCTATTCCCAGCACAATTGGATTGGCTGGCTCTGGAGCAGGCAGTGCAAGCGCAATGGGTTTGCCTGCGCCTTTGGGGGCTCCTAGTGCTGGCGCACCTGTGGCTCTAGCTAATCAAAACTTTGGCGCAGGCAATGCCATGCAATCGGCAGTGCGATTGCCGCTTCAGATTCCTATGAATTTGACATACGAGGGAACATTAAATGGTCTTTTGGATCAGATGGCTCAAAAGACTGGAGTTTGGTGGAAATTCTCTGATGGCAAGGCTGTCTTTTTCCGTAGCGAGTCTAAAACCTTTTATTTGCCAACGATTGCCAGCACCTTTGGCGGTAAATCAACTATTACCACCAACTCTACAAGTGCTAGCGGCTCTGGCTCGGGCAGCGCATCTAGCGCCTCCGCCTCTGCAACAAGCTCATCAGGCGCTGATAGCGTAACGCACTACGACGTTAATCTTTGGAAGGATATAGAGACCACAGCTAAAACCGTTGGCAAAGGAGCGGACGTGGCCGTTAATGCGGCAGCAAGCTCTATTACGGTTACCGGATCGCCAGCTGAAGTGCGTCATATGGAGCAGTGGGTTAAGACGCTTTCCGATCAGCTGTCACAACAAATTCAAATTGACATCGATATTTATACGGTTGCAGTCGATAGTGAAGAAAACTATAGCTGGAACCCGAACGTCATTTTTAAATCAGCTGGTAATTTAGGGTTTAACGTCGCAGGCATTTCAGCCCCAACTGTCCTTGGTGCCGCTACCGCGATGAACATCGGGGCTAGCGTGATTAACTCTTCTAATTATGCTGGCTCGACTGCCGCAGTAAAGGCTTTGTCAACTATTGGTAAGGTCACTCAAAAATTGCATCAGCAAGCGATTGCCATGAATGGTCAACCAACCCCCATTCAAGATGCGAAGCAGCAAAGCTATTTGGCGCAGAGCGGCACCACCAACACAGCAAATGTGGGCTCAACTACAACACTGACTCCAGGAAGTTTTACGGTCGGATTTACCGCGATGTTTGTTCCTAGAATCATTAACGGTAAGGTGGTCTTGGGTATGTCGATGACCAACAGCGTGCTTAACAGCCTTAAAACCATCACCAGCGGTTCTGGATCAAATCAATCCTCTATCCAAACCCCGGACATTGGCACAACGACGATTCAAAACACAGTGACATTAACCCCTGGTGATGCATTGCTGTTGACAAGTCTTGCTAATGACACTGGTTCTAATCAAAACAACGGTGTTTTGTCCCCATTCTTTTATTTGCTAGGCGGTGGTTTTGATAGCGCCTCAGGCAAAAAGATTGTGGCCATTGTTGTTACTGCGAAGGTACTGTAATGAAATTAACTTCTATTTCCAAAAATAAAATCATTGGGTTTACGCTTGTTATGGTGGTGGCTACCAGTCTTGGTGCCGTCATGTATTTTTTTAGTAGCGCTGATAAGCCTGCTCAAAAGATGCCTCAGAGCGTTATTCAGTCGGGTGGACTTACCCCCACTGAAGCGCAAACTGATGCTAAGGCGGTCATGGATTTAGCCCCTGGTACTTCAGCTAGCCCGCCGGCTACAGCCAAACCTGAAGTTTCAGGGTTGGCTAAGAATGAAGAGGTTGTAAAGCCCGTAGCACAGCCTGGTCGCGATGGCACAGCAACGGTAGCGAATAAAAAACCCTCTGCATCTACAGATACTCCAGACGTTAAACCATCCGTACCGGTGGCTAGCAATACGCCCGAAGTTACTAGTCCTCAAAAGCCTGTCGATTGGGCCGCCCCAACATTGGGGGATCTGGAAAAAATGCGTTCTGAAAATGCCATGCTTGCTGAGCAGTTAAAGAATGCAGAACTGAAAGAAAAAATTACTAAAGTGGGTGGCGTTCCAGGCATTCCTGGAACAACAAATCCGAATGCGGCGCAAACCACAGGCGCAACTCACGCGGCGGGAGGTCCTCGCGTACTAATGATTGCCGGTGGTGAGAATAACTACCGCGCCAATGTCTTAATGCCAAATGGTCAGACTATTACAGCATCAGTAGGAACTGTTATTGATGGCTATGGCGTAGTTAGCGCCATCACACCAAATGAAGTGCTGTTTGGCTCGGGTAAGGCTAAACGATCTATACCCTTGGTTGGTAATAGCGCCAACTCTGATTTTGTCATGGGGCAATAAGAATGATTAAAAAATTACGCTTGGAACATTTTTGTATCGGCATTATTTTTAGCGCTTTGTTTGCTGGACATTCCTATGCCAATTCTTCATCAGAGGAAAGCATTGATATTTATACCGTTGGCATTTCCATCCATCAGGATGGAAAAGAGCGAATAGCTTATTCAGAGACAAGGCTTGCAGATGGACGTGCCAGCCTCGTTGAAAATAGCACCACCCCGCATTACCTTACGGGCTTTACCACAACCATTAGGCCTGACGGTAGCATCCAAAATGATGCTATTGCCCAAAAAGTTTTTCTTGGGGATCGGGTTTTGCTTAGCCTTGGACCCGCTAGCACTTCTCCATCTCAATTCATGGTTCTGGATGTTGACTACACGCTTTCAGAATTAAAAAGCTTGGGCGAATTTCATGGGGGCGATGGGGTAATTCAATTGCCAGATGTTGAAACATTTCATCATATTTCAAACACGGTTGTTGCTCTAGATAGCACCTATAAATTGGGGTCTATAAAAAAAGCGAATGGTTCTTTAGTCGAAATATCGGCAAAAGTGCATCAGGAAGCTAACCCTAAAGCACCTCTTGAGCAACCCTCAATCTTTCACTAACTTTGATTTTCTTATCAACAAGGGAAAAATGAACCAAGAAATTTGCCAACCAGAATCTCAGGACTTTTCGCCTGAAGAGCAGGCCTTTATGGAAAAAGAGTATGCCAATCAACCACGAATAGAAGATGCTGAGCGTTGCCGTCTTCCTGCTAGCGGTTTTACAGAAACTTTAAGTCCCGTTTACGACTGGGCGAAAACAGTCGTCCGTGATTTACAGGCTAAAACCAATGGTCAAAAGATTGCAGCCCGACTATGGGCATATCGAGAGCAATATAGCGAATGGCTTGCTCTTGATTTCTTTGATGGGATTGAGGCAAATATTACTTTTCTTATTGGCGAGCCTCATAACTACTACGCAGATCTTGACGGTGGCGGAACTGTGAATGTTCCTGATATGACTGAAGCACTTCATATGGTCGGAATTATCTGCCATGCCATAAATGTAGAGCCTATAGATATAGTGCTATCTATAGGCAACCGCCAAAATGAAGTCAATCCTTATTGCACGCCAAGCCAACGGGTTCCTGGGCAAACGAGTGCGCCACTCAAAATAGTGGGTCAAGCGACTAATGAGAGTTTACTTAAATGATTCTCCAACTTGGAAAAACTCGTTGGTATCTTGGCATGCAGTGGAATGCTTTTGATACAGCGCCCAACTTTAGCGAAATCAAGACAGAAGCGCAGCATTATGGCGCCAATCTTTACGCATTGCGGATTAGCGAACTCGCAGTGCAAGCCGGGTTTGCTTATGATGGTGACGGAAAATTAGCCAAACAATCGAATAAGACTTACTCCCTTGCTGCGCGCCTGGCAAGCGCCGTAGCTGAGCCTTGGTTTGGCATGTTTCATCTGGGTGATGGAGTGTATTGGTACATTGCCGTTCGAGATGGTTATTCCATCTTGCCTGATGGCGACATCATTGGTACCGCACAAGAGATAGATGAAGTGCGCTCAGCGCATGCAGGCTTTAAAGACTGGAAGAGTGTAGAAGGGGATTTGAGCGCTCTCAATGAATTGCTTGGCAATATTGCCCAGCGCGAAGCTAGCGGTGTTATTGCTAAAAGTAAGCTTGTGCCAGTTAACGCCATTGGGGTTAGTAGGGCGTTGCCCTGGAAGGGCATTACGCTTGGGCTCTTTTGCGCTGGCCTCGTGGGTGGTGGCTTTTATTGGCACGCACTGCAAAAAGAGGAGCAAGCACGCATTCATGCTGCTCAAGTGCAGGCCGCTCAACTGCAAAAAATGGCTGACCAAGCATTAGCGCCTTTATATGCGCCCATGCCCAATACCTGGCTTACTGCTTGCAAAGATACGGTATACGCATTACCTCTGACGAAATTGGGTTGGAAGCTAGTGGGAATTGATTGCCAGAATAATGAAGCGCTAGCTCAGTGGAAATTAGCGCCTGGTGCCACAGTAAAAAATCGTCCAGAAGGAGCGCTTAGCAATGATGGCGCCAACATTTCACAAACACTGCCCCTGTCTTTTGGGGTAGGTACTATGCCTGGCGCTGGTCAGAATAACTCTTCTACCCCTCCACCTGGCACCCTACAAAGCAATCTTTTGGCATTGCGATTTATTGCCCAAAGCACGGGCATGAGCTTAGAGCTGACAACTCCTACTGATGCGCCGGCTAACAGCTTACCAGGGCAGATTTCTCAAGTGGCGCAACAAGTCAGTAACGCCGCCTCTCAAGTTAAGCAGCTGCAAAAGCAAAGCTTTACTTTGGTGAGTGCTACAGCGCCATTTGCTATTGATTTTTCTAGCGTACCGGGAATGCGAATGAGTCATCTTTCTAGCGGTTTGGTTGATAGCGCAGGTTACAAATTAGAGGGCATGGTTTATGGATACTAGACACTCAGTTTTAAATTCTTTTAATGGCCAAAGACCTTCCATGGGCTTTAAGTTTGAGCTATTACCTCTTCGACTTTTGGACAAGGTTGCGCTAGATGTGAAGACTAAAACCGTCTTTACGGATCTGCGCACCTCAGGCCACCCATACTTTATGAGCTGGCTTGAGAAAACCAAGCGCAATGATGGCTCCATCACGGTAGAACTTTGTGAAATCGCTCAGATCGCTCAATTGCGCGAACAAGGTTTTGTGCAAAAGGCGATTGGTGGCGACAAGAGTGAGTTATTGGTGCGCAACTATGCGCTCGATCTAATCGCCCAGGCTAGCAAATATGGGGCATCTGATATTCATATCATGATGCGCGGTACCCATGCGGATGTGCAGTTTGAAATTGGCGGCGATCTGTACCACTTTTTGACAGTGTTTCACAATGAAGGTGGCGCTATTGCCAGGGCAATTTTTCAAGGCATAGCGCAAACCAAGGCGGCAATGTATGAAGAGCTCACTTATCAAAATGCGCAAATCTCGGGCTCTGAATTCCCGCCAGAGTGCAAGCTATCGTCTTGCCGCATTTTTAGGGGCCCCGCGTTTTCGTTAGGAGCGCAGGGCGGCGGCTTTATGACCATCCGCTTACAGTATCTAGCGGGCCACAAAAAAGAAGATAACCTTCCACCTCTGGCTTACCCAGAAAGGCCTGCTGGCCAATTTATCTTAGCGGAGATGGGTTACTCGGCAGCGCAAATAGCCAAAATAGATATTTTGATGAATACCCCGGCGGGGGTTGTCCTGTTTACGGGGCCAACGGGATCTGGCAAAACCACCACTTTATTTCAGATCTTGCAACACCTAGCCAGAATCAAGCCCTATAACCGCCAGGTTACCGTTGAAGACCCAGTTGAAAACCCGATGCCTTGGGCGGTGCAGATGGTGATTACCAACGCCAAAAACGATGAAGAGGTAGGCATTGAATATGCCAACTTGGTTCGCGGTGCGTTGCGCATGGCCCCGAAGATTTTATTTTTAGGAGAAATTCGCGGACCTGCAGTTGCTGCCTCCGTTATTGAGGCAGCCTTAACGGGTCACCAAGCTTGGTCAACCTTGCATACCCCCGATCCATTTGCGGCGATCGATCGCATCGAAACAATGGACCCAGTTTTATTGCCTCGTAAACGGTTTTGTGATCACACCATTATTCGCGGATTGATCGCGCAGCGATTAATCCCAAGGGCTTGCCCCAACTGCAAGATTCATTTAAAGGCTGCGGCAGATACTGGCCTGACATTAGAGCCACGCCTTCTGTCTGCATTAACAACTTGGGGTGATCTGAACCAGGTTTACCTTGAGAAAGAAGGTGGATGCCAGCATTGCAATTACACCGGCAAAGCCAAAAGGGTGGCAATTGCGGAAGTGGTTTTATGCGACGAAGCCTTGATGGACGATTTTGTCAATCATGGCACAAGCGTTGCGCGTAAAAATTACCGCGCTAGAGTCGATTCCGATCGGCCTTTGTTGGAGCAAGCATTGAGTCTGGTTTTTGCCGGGGAGGTTGATCCTCGCGCAGTAGAAAAAACCGTTGACTTAGTTAAGCCTAACCCCGTTAGCTCCAAAGCTCTTGAATTGGCTGCTTAATGGACAATTCTCCGGACAACTCACCAATGGGAATCTTTAAGCGTGGTCAAGCTTATTTAACTGGGTCGGCAGCGGCATCCCTTGCAGCTGAACATTTCGAAGGCTTGAGAGGGCTCTTGCCCCAGCAATTGCAGGGGACATTTAGTCGGCTTGGTAAAAAAAGTAAATTAGACTGGAAAATCAGGGCACCGTTTTATCAGCACTTAGTTGACCAGGTAGGCAATGAGATTGCTTTAGAAAAAGCCTTAGTGCATTTTAGAGATCGTATGCTGCGCACCAAAAAGCATGCGTATGCCAGAATCATTTTGCTGATTATTCAAAAACTACAAAACGGTAAAAAATTCTCTGAAAGCCTAGAGGGTTTAGTGGGTAGCGAAGAACTCGCAATCATTAGCGCGGGTGAGCTAGGCGGCAAATTGCCTTTTGCACTCTCACTGATTTTGGAGCAGCGTGAACGCAGTGTTCGCTTAAAACAGACGTTACGTCAAGGACTCTCAAGCACTGTGGGGCATTTACTCATTGCTTGCGTGGTGCTGTGGTATCTGGCAAGCGCTGTGATACCAGGCTTAGAGTCTGCCGTGCCAAGAGCTAAAGCCCAGGGCTTAGTCCATTTCTTGTACGCTATTAGCGGCTTTGTGAATTCCGCCTGGATTTTCTTAATCCCCGTATTAATTGGCTCTGCATTAGTGGCTTTGCTGTGGTCGTTGCCCCGTTGGATTGGGCCAACACGCCTCATTGCTGAGCGCCACTTTCCTTATAGCTACTACCGTGATTTAGTGGGCTACCAATGGCTAATGGTCTTCGCTACGCTTCTAGCGTCTGGCATTTCTGATGTGCAAATTCTACAAATGCAGGCTAAAGGCGCAAGCCCTTATCTTTCAGAGCGTCTTTCACTCTTATTTCATCGCTTGCGTAGTGGCGGCATGAGTTTGCCAGAAGCCTTAATTTCACCCACGCGGCACGGTGGGTTAGCGATGAATTTTCCATCGCCAGAAATTAATGAATCAATTATTGCTCTTTATGGATTTGCTAATTTTCCGGAGCGCATTACCAAACTTGTGACGACGTGGGCTTCTCAAATTGAGGCTCGTACATTGGCCTTAGCCAATACCACTTCCAAATTCTTTGAATATTCAATGATGTTCGGAATGGCAATACTCATTTTGGCAGTTCAAGATCTATCAAATCAAGTTGGCACCGTAGTGAAGTAATGCGGTGAAGTAATGATGTGAATATTTCAGTGAAGTAGTGCGGTAGGGAAGCTTTAAAAATGCAGTTCAAACCTTTTAATCAGTAGTCGGCAGTAACAACCTTTTAGGAGAAACAAAATGCGTGATCTTATTGGCGGTCTTTTTGCCGCTTTAGTAACCATCATTGGTATTGTGGCTTTAATCGCCCTTTACAACAACGTCACCAGTAGCAATAAGTCTAGTCAAGCGTTAACGGACTTAACCTCAATGGTTGGATCAGTCCAGGCGACTTATATCAGCCATCCGTCTTATACCAATCTCTCAGCGACCGTTGTTGTCAACGGCAATTTAGCGCCAGCTACGATGATCTCTGGCGCAGCTCTCATTAACCCATGGGGCGGTAATGTGACTGTGGCACCTGCAGCTAATACTAGCTTTTTTACCGTTACCGAACCTTCAGTTCCTAATGATGCCTGCGTAAAAATGGCGACCGCCATTAGCAACTTAGGCGCTCTTTCTATTAACGGTACCAGCGTGACTCTGCCAGCAGACCCTAGCGTGGTTTCAGGTACCTGCACAGGCAATAACAACTCGCTCGTATTTACGTTTGGGCACTAATTTCACTTTATTTTTGAGAGTCAAATTCGCATGCCTAAAACCCTCCTAGATCTGGTGTTCTCAGACATTTATTTGCTTGAGAATCCCAGGGACTGCCGCTACAAAGAATCAAGCGATTCATTGCGTTTGCGCGAATTCGAAGCGCCATTGCACGAAGAGCTCTCAAAGCTCTACCGTTATCTTGGTGAGCAGTGTGATGCTAGTACGCCGGGGAGCATGACGGCCTTATGGCCCGCCGCCACTCAAAGCGCTATGCGTCTTCGGGTAACTAATTTAGTGGGCAGTAATGACCAGACTGTTTTTTATATTCGGCGCTATCGACAGGGAGTGGCCACCTTAGCGGATTTGGGAGTTCCTAAGCCCATCATTGAGCGCCTTTTAAGCCCAACATTAACGCAAGGTTTGTGCATGCTGGGTGGCAAAGCAGGCTCTGGTAAAACGACCTTAGCCAATAGCATGATTGTGGCGCGTCTAACTGCTTTGGGGGGTGTTTGTGTTACCGCAGAAAATCCCGTAGAGCTTCAAATTGCCGGCCGCCATGGTGATGGCATGTGTTTTTCGCATGAGGTTAATAGCGATCAAGAGATGGCTACAGCGGTAATCAATTTTCTGAGGACTTCTCCTAATATTATTTTTCTTGGAGAAATCAGAGATGCTTTCGTGGCCAAAGAAGCTGTGCTAGCAGCGCTTTCTGGCCATTTAGTTATCACTACGTTTCATGGCCCTTCATTAGTAGGCGCTTTAGCGCGCTTTGCAGGCTTTATTGGGGATAACAATTTGTTGGCCGACGCACTTTCTGCAGTGGCCTACCTTGAGCTATGTGAGACCAAAGACCAAACAGAGCTTTTTTCATTAAAGTCTGCAAGCGCTTTAAGCGATAGGCGGGGAGAAGGACAAGGACAAAATGCGCCCGCTAGCATTAGAAATAGTAAAAAACTCACTATTGATTTTTTATGGTTCCTAGGACCAGAAGGCACCGCATTATCTTCGGTTGTGCGCAGTGGTAATTTTCCAATGCTTTCTTCAGAGATTTCTCGCCAGCGCAATCACATGTTGCAGAGTCGATCTTAAGGGGCAAAATTGGGATTTTTTGCACCGCTTATTTTTTCAGTCATGTTATTGGGATTTTTGGCTATCTTTGGCCAAGAGTCCAAGTTTGCAGCGATCAACACGACTTCGGCTCAGATGCAAAGTAATGGTCAATCCTTTTTAGCCTATCGCAATGCGGTGATGACTTATCAGCAGAATAATCCTGGCTTTGCCGGAGTCGTACCCGTAGCGCAGATCACCTCTATTGGCGGTGCTTTTTCCAGCAGCTTTTTAGGGCAGGTAAACAATGTGGTCATTGCAACTGGAGTGCGCAATACACGGGTGGTTATTTGTTATGGGCCTTTTACCCAAAGCGTAGCTGAGCAAGCCTCGATCGCTGCCAATAACGATGCCTCCTTTGGAATCTCCAATGGAACGACCTGGACAAGTGCGGCAGTAGGGGCTTCTAGAGTTTCAATGCCGCTGGCCACCACAATTACAAGCGGAAATATTGTTTCCGTTATTGAACTGGATTTGTAATGAATGGCCATTGTGAATGCCCTGCGCATTACCGATATGACGCTAAATCAGCCATATCAACAACACGTGAGAGAATGTAAATGAGAGATCTACTAGGGTCGCTTTTGGCTGGTGTATTAACGGTGACAGCTGTCATCTTGTTTATGAATTATCAAAAACAAGGTAATTTAAATATGCAGGTTGCCGCCACAGCGCAGCAAGCAACGCAATTTAATACTGCAGTTCAATCCTACATCACGCAATACAGCAGCAACATTTCTGCCGTTGCCACAGCTTCAACACCGGCGACTATTACAGTAGCAATGCTCCAAGCCCCTGCTGTAGGATTGCTGCCAAGCTCCTTTAGCACTACAAACCCCTTCGGTCAAACTTGGCAAGCGCAAGTATTGCAGCCTACCGCCGGAAACCTTAACGCGTTAGCGCTAGGTACTGGAGGTACCCAATTAACTGACCAGGTGGCTTCACGAGTAGCCGCCCTTATTGGTGCTTCAGGGGGGTTTATCCCGCTGAATGACTCGGGCACATGGCCCACTGGCACTGCAACAGCACAAGGTGCATATGCTGGCTGGAGCTTACCTACGGCAGGTTTTACTGGAATTGCAGGAGGCAATATTGCCTCGCTTCTTACTTTTAGTAACGGTCAATTTGTTAGCAACTACCTGTATCGAAATAATGTAGGCAACGCTAGTCTTAATACGATGACAACGCCAATCATTATGGCGTCCACACAAACTAATGGTGGTGCTTGCACCACTAATGGCTCGATTGCGCAAGATGGCACCGGTTTGGCCTTAACGTGCCAAAGCAATGTTTGGGTAAGCAATACAGCTTGTCCTCAATACTCTGGTGATCTTAATGTGCTAGAAGGTCTACCTGGCACCAAGAGCTGTGTAAATGGTGCCAACATGGCTAATGCCCCTACGGCCGATTGGTATTTTATTGATACCTATCGCCACGTAAACGGTGGCAATTACTACGCGGTGCAAACCGCCAACGCGATGACGGGTGCTAATGTCGGAATTCCATATATCAGGGTACAGCAATCAGGATCTTCTGGATCCGGCTGGGGAGCCTGGAAAACTACCACCGTCACCGGGCTTGGTTGGGGAGGCACAACTTGGCATGACGTTACTGGAAGTAGATCTCAGGGCACCGTGTATTACAACCCATACCCATACCCAATCTCTGTGTCGATTAGCTTCGGCACAAATAATGATCAAGGTTGGTCATTTTATATAAACGGATTACAGGTTGGCTACCTACATGAGCATCAAGATTTTAACGGTGCATGGGAGGGCGGCATCGTACCCGTGGGTGGCAATTATGTTTTCTACGGTAATTATGTTTTTTCATGGGCCGAGCTGTATTAATTTAAGAAAACTTTTTTACAATGTGCAACTTGGTGTGGGCTACCACTCAGATTTATGAATACCATTACTTCGCGAAAGTTTTGCCGTCCTGCATGATGACTAAAGATGTTGATCAAATACGTTTGATTGCATGCGGGTATCGAAGTAAGTGGCGTTGCATTTCTTGTATTTCAAGATCATCAAAATCACAAACCAATGCGCAAGTTACCATCAATCAAAGTCCTTTGAAAAGCTAATCATGCGATTGGCATTTTTAATGCTCCTCTCTTTTCTTAATTTCTATTGCATTACTGCTGCTCAAGCCCAAAGCCCAGGTATTGATGGTTTGGTGCGATGCCTTCAAAGTGATGCAAGATACCGTGGCAGCAATTGCAATGCTACTGTGGGGCGCTATTGGGCTATAGAGCCATTAATAACGCAAGTGGCAAAAGATCAGGGTTTGGAGCCAGCATTATTAAAAGCCCTTGTCGCCGTTGAATCCGCTTACAACCCCATGGCCTTAAGCAAGGCTGGTGCTAGAGGTCTTACCCAAGTTATACCGAGTACGGCATTGTCTTTGGGGCAGCACCCGGACACACTTTGGGACTCACGGCAAAGCTTGGCTACGGGGGCTTATTACTTGGCGTCCCAGTGGTACACCTTTCGCAGTTGGCCGCTGGCGATTGCTGCCTATAACGCCGGACCAGGTGCAATCAAAAAATACGGAGGCATTCCTCCGTATGCCGAGACTCAGGCTTATGTAAACAACGTTCTTTACCTTTATGGGCTTTTCAGGGATGTAGAGAAGATCTGAATTGGTTTCAAGCTTCCCGCATAAAAATAACGATTAAACCTCTAAAAAAGAAGTTGCAAGGCTTTCTAAATCAATTTAATATAAAAAACTACTGAAAAGCAACTCACATTTAATACAAAAAACACTATGAAGATAAACTTAGAGCAATTAATCCAAGCCTTGATTCTTAAGGGTAAAAATATAGAAAAGGCGTCCCCGCCATCAAAAGGCCCGTCTGTTCCAACTTCCATTCGCCTTAAGCCATTAACAAAACTTTTCTTAGAATCTCAAGCTGAGGCGCTAAATACCTCAATGCAAAGTTTAATTTCAACAATATTGGATGGTGTTGCTGAAACGACGCTAAATAACCCTTCCAGAATCGTAAGAACCATTCGTGAGAGATTTTTCTTTCTTTTTGAAGCGCATGACATTGATTTTCCGGGCATTGTGAGCGTGCTAAAGAATTATGGATTTACGCTTTCGGTGCTTGAGGACCCAATTAGATTGGTTGACCATTTGAAGCAAGATGTCATTGAGCATTTGGCCAATACTTTTTTTGTGCGGCCAAATTGGGTAAGCGGGGCTGATGACCGGGTAATAGAGTTAGGTACAAATGTTCGCTGGTATAAAAATGTAGCTACGTCAGGCAGAAAGCTATTGACTTATGCGGAGCTTGATATGAAACCACATGTCTTTTTCATCAGAAGGCGGCATGCTGATTTTGAAAGGGCAAGAACAAATAATGATGTCCACAGTGACAGTAGTTTGTATGAGCCCGTTGGTTTAGTGGTGAGGCTGGAAAGAAAGACTGATGATGGGTTTTCTTTTGCAACATATGAAGTTTGGCAATTTGAGCGATGGAACTATTGGCGCTGTCGCCATGAACTTAAGTTATTAATTGCTTTTTGTGATCAGACTTCCGGAAGAGTACGATTTTCCGGTTACGAGTTGCCGGAAGATGAAATCCAAAATCTTTGCGCTGGTCGAGTGATGCCATCAAAGATGATGGATCGACTTGGTCAGGTGGCATGGCACCCATATGACTATGCCACCACGAAACATGAAGTTACAAAAGAAGCGGATGAGTGGCAATCCGTACACGAGGATTACCTAAAAGGGCCTTATGAAAAAATCATCAAGGAATGGTATCAAGATAGATTGCAAGCGATATAAGTAAGCGGCATGAGCATTGCATCGAACACTGCTCATGCCTAACCACGACAACCCACAGGAGTTTTAAATGGCTTTGGATATTATCGACCTAAATCTAAAACTTAAGGCAATTCAGGCCTTAATAAACGTCACGGAAAACAGCTTATCGCTTTGGAATAACGGCGGAATAACGCCAGATGGCTACTTTGCTGAGATTTACACGCTTTCACTTGCCTCAAAGCATCTGAGTGAAATCGTATCTCTTCTTGATGGAGTCGGTCAATAAGCTGAGTCAATCGGCCCAATTCCAGACTGGTCCTCACCGTATTATTTAGTTTGAATTGCCTGTTGCCCGCTTTGCATATAGTGAGCATCAATCTGATGAGTTCCATAAGCAGTGAGAACTAATAATGCCCCCGTTATAGCCAAGGCCGTTCTTGATATAGCGAGAGTCATTGCCTCTACAAAACTTTTCTTAAAAGTTTCAACAAAGTCTAGGTGGATAACCGGTTTGATTTGTTCCCTTAGAATGCCTGCGGTTGTTTCTTTCAAAGCCTGTGAGATTTGATCGGTTGCCACAGCCGCATCAATAGGGCTTGGAGCCCTTGCATAAAAGAATCCAACGATTGTGAGAAAGGCTGCAGAAGTTGGCTCTTCCACTGGCCAGTCAGCGTCACTCATCGCCTTTAAAAGCTCCCTTACCTCAATTTCTTGTTCCGAAGTAAGGGGGCTACCAAGGCAACGCTCAAAGATTTTTTCGGCGACCGGGTAGTTCATTTTTTCTCCCATGAAGTAATGATTACCGATTTGGAAAGTGCCTTTCGTAGCGCATTTAAAAGAAACAATAGGCCGCTAGCGAGTGATAGCAAGCATGTCGCTGGAGCTACGGTAAGCCAAAGATAACTAATCATTTTCTTTCTCCTATTTATTATTCAATACTTTCAAGGCGATCTACTACGGCAGTAGCGGCGGCTGATTTGGTAAGCCACGCTTGTAAAGCTAAGCGATAACCCAACTCAAGCGGCCTGCTATTAATGCCTTTATATAAAACCTCATGGAATGGTTTACGACCAATCATGACGGTTAGAGAGTCATTAAGCTCTGGCAATTCAGTTTCCAACCACTTGCCATCTGCAACAAGCTGGTGAAGCTCATCGCTTTCCCAGAGCATGAATTTTTCTGGGGAGCCAAAGAATAGATTCTTGATAATAAGACCCTGCTCGTAGCGTGCTGGCATATTGCGAATGCGATAAGCCAAAGCACGCAAGCTTTCTTGGGTGCGGCTAAGTAGCCATACAGGCGTTGCATTGGCTTCCCGTAAGACCTCGTTTACGATGGAGATGGAGCCATCAAAAGCCCTGGTGCCAATTTGTGCCGGCATATTCACAATGCAGCGAATTTCTGACATTTGAGCCGCAGCGGTCAACTTGGAAATAAGTCCGGCAAACTCAATCCAGCCGTTTTCAGTGGATAAATCAATCAGGTTGGCTGCAATAATCCCAAGTGAGGAATCCACTGTTAAGCCCCCTTCCCCACAAACGTCTGGATTACTCAAATCAGCGTCATACACTGCAATTTTTGGCCGCTCTTCCTCGGATTTACTGATGAAGTGATGCACCAAAGCTCTTGCAGCCAAGCTTTTCCCAACGCCGCCTTTGTCGCCGTCAATGATGTAAGTTTTAAGCATTTTTTGTCCTTTTAGATTATTGGTTTGTTTTGGCTACTAGAGTTACGGCCCCGATTGATGCTGGAATGAGCTCAATCCCAATTCCGCCATTGGCCGGCATAGGTTGTGTTTGATCAAAAACGTAAATTAATGCTCGCTTTTCGTTTTTGGGTCTGAAAAATACCACTGAGTCAGACGGTGTAATCATTACTTGGCTATCGTCACAAATAACCCCAACCTTTTTGAATGGGGTCAAAAGACGGTTAATACCCTCTTTTGAGACTTGCACTTGGCTTCCATCCTGCACAGAAATGGAATCGTTGGCATGTGCCAAGCCTGCGTTTAAAAGTAAGGCAAAAATTGACGTAATAAATACTGCGGTTTTGTTACTGGCTTTCATTTTGAGATTTCCTTGTTGTTTTGGTGGTTAAAGGTGCTTCTGTTGCATGGGTAATTAATGTTCGCCGATAAACTTCTGGCGACCCTTGGGGTCAGGTTCTAGGCTTTTGCGCAATTGATAGTCGGCATCGCTTTCACCAGGCTGCCGATCGGAACCATCGGCTAAAGTCCCCTCCTCCGCTAGAGCTGGTCCGTTGAGGGAAGACTGTGCGCTATCAGCCCTTCCGTTAATGAAATCGACGGTTTTTGGGTCTCTCAATGGTTCTGATTTGGGTTTTTGGATTACCTTGCCGCCAGTTTTGTGGCCCAAGGACCCTGCATCACCCTTCTGGCGCTCCCTGAGGATTCTGAATCTCAATGCCTCAAGAGCCTTAAATAAGTCCTTTTTCTCAATATCAGGCATCGCTTTTTCAAGATGCTCCAGCACCATGGCCCATTGAGCCCCTTCCGCAATCATTCCCCGGATCAAAGTCTCTTGAATAGCTACCCGGGCTCTTGCCAGCTCACGGTTGGTTTTGGCTTCCTTCGCCTTGCGCATGGCTACTGATAGCTTTACTAAAGCTACATCACCAGCCTGCCAAGATCGGGTTTGTCTCGCATGCTCTTCTGGAGTCAATTGAATCTGATCTTCGTCGTTTGGTTTTTCCATCTAAAACTCCTAGCTACACATTGGTCATACCCTTAATGCGCAAGCCGTTCACCCCACTTTTTTTAGTTTTTAAGGTGAATCACCTTGCGCTTTAAGTCAGGAGTTTTAGGGATTTTTAAACTGCAACAAGCGAAGCGCGGCGCAGTTCTCTTGCGCCATAACCACTTCTCAAGATGGTTACTTAGAAAAATATTATTTTTTGATGGCAAAAGATGGGTGTCGGGCGGAGCCTGACCAAGGGGGTTTGTCCACGTTTCGTAGAAGATCGTTAGCGTAGCGCACGAGCTACGTACGGAATGTCGGACAAACCCATACCTTGTACGAATTACATTCGTTCGGGATTTCGTGCGCAATTCGTGCGTTTTATTACACGAGACACGAAACTGATTGCATTTGCAATCATGGGGGTGAACGGCTTGCGCATTAAGGGTATGACAGCTAACAAGGAATGCCCATGAAAAAGCAAGTTACGGACAAACAAAAGCACGCCAAAGAAAATAAAGTAAAACGAGTCACAGTCAGGTTCACAGAGGCGGCTGCCCAAAGCATTGTTAAAACTAGCGCCAAGGCTGGCCTAGCACCGTCAGCTTTTTTAAGAAATTGTGCGTTGGGTTTACCAGTCCCATCTAAAGCAGACCAGCAGGCCGCTGCCGAATTAAGGCGCATCGGGTCAATGCTTAAGCACTTATATCCCAAGGGCTCTAATTGGACGGCAAGTGAAAAGCGGCAGTATTGGGCCGCCATGCATACCCTTTTGGGGGTAGCCAAGAATTTGGATGGGAAGGGCTTTAAGGGCAATTCAAAAAACCTTTCCGATTCAGATCAGGATTTACCAGATGCTGGCTAAGGTCATCGGGCTTTCAAAAGGCGGGGTAGTTTCAGCTCAAAAGGTTTTAGCCTACTTAGGTAGGGATGGTGCTGACCAGGCGCATGAGCTTGCCGAGTTTGGGGCACCAGAGATGGGGGCAATTAATCTAGATGCCGATCTGGTTACCGCACAAGATCGAAAAGATGTGGCAGAGTTGTGGGATTACATGGTTTCGAATAACCATGGGGTCCGCTCCAACCCTTTTTATCATGTTGCCCTCAATTGGCAAGAAGGGGAGCACCCGGATGCTGAGCATGTTCAAAATGCCTGTAAGCACGTCATGCAAGCTCTAGGCATGCAAGAGTGTGATGCAGTCTGGGCTATTCATCGAGATACCGACAATGATCACGTCCATTTAGTCATTAATAGGGTTCGTTCTGAGGGTTTTCAGCTTGTCCATGTCCCAGCCTGGGATTACCTTAAGTTAGATAAGGCGATGCGGGAGCTTGAGATTGAGCAGGGCTGGGCTCATAGTAATGGCCCCTGGATTGCCCTAGAAGTTGAGGGCAGAACAGAAATTGTCAGGATGAGTCGTAAAGAACGGCGCGCCAAAGGTTTATTAAAAGAGGCGAATCTGGTATCGGATGGAGCCGGCCTTTCTCAATCGGCCATCCGCGCTGAAAAAAATACAGGGGAAGATTCCTTTCAAAGGTGGATTGCTGGAAAGCCAGCAATGCTTTTAAAAGAGGTATTAGCCAAAGAAGACTCCTCCTGGAAAAAGGTTCATGAGTGCTTAGCTATTCAAGGGTTAAAAATCACTCCAAAAGGTAGCGGCATGATCGTAGTGGGTTTGGCTGAAGATGGATCTGAGTTAGCCGCCAAAGCATCACAGCTTGGCCGGTTTGCTACTAAAGCAGCATTAGAGAAAGCGCTAGGTCCTTATGAGCCAGCCAATAGCGGCATTCAAATCAAGGCTAATGCTTACCTTATAGAAAAGAAAGTAATTGAAGCCCCTCAGGATAAATTACCTTCTGATAACCCTATAAATGATCGAGACGTACGCGCTAAAGCGAGGGCAGATGCTAGGGCTGCTTTGATGGAAAGGTTTGATAATGATCAGAAGCAAAAGAAGGCGGATCGCCTTGTTATGCGCTCAGAATTACGAGATTCTCATGCGTTAGAAAAAACAGCGTTTCGAGTTGATTTAAAAGAGCGCAGGCAAGCAGTTCGAAGCCAAGCTAAAGCCAGGGGGCAGGACGTGCGTATTGCATTGTCTCTATTTGCATTTGAGGCGGCAAAGGAACGTGAAGCCCTCCTAGCGCGCCATGCTTCCGAACGCCAGGCTCTTACTAATCAAGTTCCGCGTAATCAAGTGCTACGGAATTGGCTTGAAGGTCAGGCGGTTAATGGAGATACTGCAGCACAGGCGGCACTTCGCGGAATTGCATATCGAGAACAAAGGGAGAAAAAACTTAAAGAAGCCGCAATTGAAGGTGAAGAGCAGGGTGAATTTAAGAGGCTTAGCCTTTCAAAATTGCAAGCAGAAGTTGATGCGAGGCGCAGAAGAATTACCTATAAAAATCTAGCCGGACAAAAACAATTCACTGATACAGGTCCGAGAATTGAGATGCATGCTCAATCAAGCGAAGCCCTTGAAGCAGCGCTTAAAGTTGCCTCACAAAAGTACGGGGGAAAGATAACTTTAACCGGCTCCGGCATCTTTAGAGAGCAAGCGGCTAGAGCAGCAACGCGTCTAGGCATTACTGTTTTGGATAAAGACTTAGCTTCGGTTGTAGCGCATGAAAAACTTGCAATTCAAAGCGTATCTCGCAGACCTAGCTTTACTCCAAAACCATCGATACCAGTCAAACCTAAGAAGGGGTCTGAAAATGAGCGGTAGCCACCTATAGGGGTGAACGCCCTGCGCATTAAGGGTATGCCCGGCAATCTAGCTGGGCTACCTTGCATGGAGAAATAAGTGAGTACAGCAGCTGAGCAGTCTAGAGAGCGCCAAATGGATGCTTTACGCCGTGCGCTTGGAGCAGACATTCTCAAGCATTTAGATGATCCTAGGGTGATCGAAATAATGCTCAATCCAGACGGAAAGCTTTGGATTGACGTGTTGGGTGGCGATATGGAGTGTGTAGGGGAAGTTAGCGCCATTCAAAGCAGGCAAATTGTTAATACTGTTGCCGCCATGTTGGAGACTGTTGTTACTGCAGACCAACCGATTTTGGAGTGTGAATTACCTTTGGATGGCAGTCGGTTTGAAGCGATAATTCCACCCTTGGTTTTGCAAACCACTTTTGCGCTTAGAAAGAAAGCCTTGCTCGTGTTTACTTTGGACGATTATGTTTCCAAAGGAATCATGACTGAAAGCCAAAAAGCAATTATTGAAGAGGCAGCAAAAGCCCGGGAGAATTTTTTAGTCATTGGCGGTACCGGTACCGGGAAAACCACGTTGGCTAATGCCATTATCGACACAATCTCCAAGGTAAGTGCTCAACATCGCGTAGTCGTTATTGAGGATACGCGTGAGCTTCAGGTAAATGCGCCAAATACTGTATTTATGAGAACCAGTGATAACACTGATATGACTCGTTTATTACGGGCTACCATGCGCATGCGACCAGATCGAATTATTGTTGGCGAGGTTCGTGATGGATCTGCATTGGCATTGCTTAAGGCGTGGAACACAGGGCATCCAGGAGGGGTTGGAACCGTACACGCGAACGATGCTAAAGCGGGATTAATTCGTGTTGCGCAACTAATTGCTGAGGTAACCCCGCAACCCCAGTCTGACTTAATTGCAGAGGCCGTTAATTTAATTGTCTCCATAAAACGGACGCCTACTGCCAGAGTTGTTGATGAGATTGTTCGCGTTAATGGTTGGTCAAGTGCCGGAGGCTTCGATGTTACCAACCTTGCTTGATTCATATGAGGTTGATGTTGAGGCAATTCGTCCTGCAGACCTACCTAATGGCTGCAACTTTATCGGTACCCTTAATTCTGACACGTTAGGTACTGGAACTTTAGTGCAGGTAATAAGCAGTGGTAGGTATGCATTGTTATCTGGCAACACCATTATTTTGTTAGATCAAATGGCTGTAGAAAAAGAATTAAATAAATTAAATGGTATTGAAGATGAATTGGATGAAGAAAAACCATTTCTGTTCGATGGGAAGAAAGGCTTATTCAGAAATACCGACGATGAGATTGATCTTAATTAAAACAGGAGACACCTTCACTTGGTGCGATAAAAAATGAGCGATAAATTCCCCCTTAAGACGCCTGGCAACTTGGAAGGCCTGGATGTTGGCCAACGTCATATGAGAGTAGAGGCTGCACTTTCAAAATTAGTGCAAGACTTTCCAAACTCTGGATATAAAGCGCTATTTGACGCGCAAAAGAAAGTCGCCACCCCGACCCAAATCGATATTTTGTCTCACCCGGATCGTGCCATGGCAACACCTGATGGACAGTTAACCGAGCTTGGTGCTGAGGCATTTGATTCAGCACAAAAGAAGATTAATGACATCCTTAATACAGATTTTCAAAAAGCACTTATACGTCGAAATATTGAGATTGATAGAGAGCTTGAGTCAGCTAATAAACCAAGCCATGACCAGAACCAAGAAAGCGCTATCGAGCAGGTAGGTTCGAATTCAGAGCTTTCTAAGGCGAACATAAAGCTGCCGATTGCCCCTTCAAAAACCATAGATCCATCGCCCAACCCTCAAAAGCAATTGCCTATTCTTAATAAGTCAGTAAAAAAAGCTGGCCCAGAAATTGAATAGCAGTCCTACATAAGGAAATATATGAGTACCGATAACCTTTATAACATTCCCAAAGCAGATCAAGATGTGACCCGTTTTATGTGGTCTGCCATGGGTTTATTTTTGATGATCATTTTTGTTAGCTGCGGTATAGCAACCCAATACATTGCTTACGAATTTGGTTATGACCCCGCATTAGGCAAGCCGATGCTACCGGGGCAAATTTATTTCCCTTTTTCAGTTTTGATCTGGATTTGGAATCTTGGTAATCCTAAATATGGAGTCGCAGTAAATCACATTATTAATAATGGACAACTCATCCTTGCCGTAGGTGCAATTGCGTCATTACTAATCCCTGTGACATATGCATATCGGCGTTCACGCAAGATGCGCAGCGCTAAGAATGATCTACATGGATCTGCGCATTGGGCTACAACTGAGGAGGCGTATGCAGCAGGCGTTGTAGCTTCTGAAAAAAATCAAGGCGGCGTTCTCTTCGGGGCATTAAACGAAAAAGGGAAGGTCAACTATTTAAGACACAAGGGGCCTGAACATATGATGGTCTTTGCTCCAACCAGATCCGGCAAGGGTGTTGGCATTGTTATACCAACACTCTTAAGCTGGGATGAGTCAGTCTTGATTCACGATATTAAAGGTGAAAACTGGGCTTTAACTTCTGGTTTTCGCCAAAAAATATTAGGTCAACGCGTAATCAAGTTTGACCCAACTGATCCAGGGTCTGCACGATTTAATCCGCTTGACGAAATTCGTATGGACGGCAACCTCGTAAAGGATGTTCAAAATATTAGTACGATGATTGTTGATCCAGACGGCAAGGGTCTAGTCGATCACTGGGCAAAAACAGGATTTGACTTGATGACTGGCGTATTGCTTTTTATCTTGCTCTATTACCCCAAAGGCGATCCAAATCGCTGCCTCCAAACAGTCCAGGCGATTTTGTCTGATGGCGGCCCCATTCGAAAAATTGCTGATGAACAAGCAAAAATACATAATGATCAAGGCGGAGAGGAAATCCAAGAAGGTGCCGCTGCCGTCATGACCTATATTAGAGATACCGCTAATGAAAAATTGGAGGATGGCTCTACCTCTGCGTTTTATAGGGTAGGGTGGGGTGCAGTGGCTCAGGCGTCTCAGTCTTATTTAAATAAAGCTTCCAATGAAGCTTCTGGAGTCTTGTCTACAGCCCTTTCTTTCTTGTCGCTATACCGTGACCCTATTGTTGCCGATAACACACGCTTCTCTGATTTTTCATTGGAGTCATTAATGGGGGGTTCAGTTATTGATGGTGTACCCCAGTTTCCCAAAACGTCCCTTTATCTCGTGGTGCCTCCTAGCGATAAAGATCGCTTAAAACCTCTTTTACGCTTAGTCATTAATCAAGTAGTCCGCCGCCTAACCGAGGGCATGGAGTTCAATTCCGATGGTTCTGGTAAGAGTAAGTTCCCGCATAAATTACTACTATTAATTGATGAGTTCCCCAGCCTTGGAAAGCTTGACATTTTTCAAGAGGCCCTTGCATTCATTGCGGGATATGGACTCAAAGCCCTGCTGATTATTCAAGATCTTTCTCAACTAAATGCCGCTTACGGTAGAGATGAATCCATTATTAGTAACTGCCATATTCGTATTGCCTACGCCCCCAATAAAGTAGAAACAGCGGAGGTATTGTCAAAAATGGCTGGTCAATCGACTGTGAGCCATACCCAACGCCAATATTCTGGCAATCGACTTTCTATTATGTTGGGCCACGTTAATACCAATGAGCAAATTGTCCAGAGACCATTGCTGACGCCCGATGAGTGTATGCGCCTCCCCGAGCCAGACGAAATTGTTTTTGCCGCTGGCCATGCCCCTATTTACTGTCAGAAGATTAAATATTATCAAGATGCTAATTTTGTAGCGCGCGTTAAATTGGGTGTTGCTGATAGCACTGGACGTGGGTCCGTTTGAAGGTGAGACTTATTTTCTCCAGGCGCCGGTTTATTTTTGGAGTTGTTTTTCCATTAAGCCTTCTTTGCCTCTTTTACCTCTTGATTGGGTTTGCTTATAGCTCTGGCTGGCGACTGAATTTAAGTAGAAGTATGCCTTTAGGCTTATATCAAATTGAGCCAAACTTTAGTCGATTGCAGAGAGGGGATTTAGTGGTTTTTTGCTTGCCAAAAAACTTACTTCCTACAACCGTTGATTTTCTACAAAATGGGCAATGCTCTTCTGGCGCCGCCCCTTTTTTTAAATCTATTGTTGGTATTCCTGGCGATCATATTGAAACAGGAATTTTAGGCGTTAAGGTCAATGGGGTATTGCTCACCAATAGCGCTTGCCTAGAGAGTGTCGATCTAAAGTGTGCCTATTTCAATGACGCTTTACCTACTTCTGAATATTGGGTTTTTGGTTATGGATCAAACCCCTCCTTAGCATCCCATAGTTTTGATTCTAGGTACTTTGGAGCTATACCAGCATCGTCAATATTAGGGGTTGCAAGGTAACTCCGCCATTGTTTAAAAAGGGTGAACGCCCTGCGCATTAAGGATAAGGAAGCTTTTTCCTTTACCCAACCTAATAGGAGCTTTTATGCGCACAAAACGATTTCTCACACCCTTTATTTCGGAAAAAAGTGTAGTAACTACCGCCTTGCTGGCAGCCGCAGGTATTGCTCAGGCTAGCACTTCTGGGGGCTTGCCATGGGACTCTGCTATTACGACTTTGCAAAATGACTTAACCGGCCCAGTTGCAACAGGCATCAGCACCATTGCATTTTTGGCGGCCGGATCTGCCTTGGTCTTTGGAGAAGAAATGGGCGGTATCGCTAAGAAAGCCCTTTACGTTGTATTGGGCGTCTCTTTCATCGTCATGGGTAATAAATTTTTGGCGGTTCTTGGGCTAACAGGTGCATTGGTTGCCTAATGAACCAGCAGTCAAAAGTAGAAGAGTTTACGCATGTCACTCTGATTGGCGAGGCGCGGTTTTTTCTTCAAAAATTAGTCAATGCGGGTTATCCAGAGGAGCAGATATTGTCCACACTCAAACAAATGGCTCATTGGATTACAGAGGGGCCCGTGAAGATCACTCATGAGCTCGATTTGACAAAGGACACGCGCGACTTTGTTGAGCGCCTGCTTAGTAGTGGGATTGGAGAGGATCGAATTTTAGATGCTCTAAATCAGGTTGCTATTTTATTAATTAAGGGTCGAAGAATAAATCATGAGCACTAATTCAAACGAACGAAATGAGGTTGATCCAAGTTGCGAAATCCATGAGTCGCTAAACCGCCCGATTTTGCTGCTGGGTGGTGAGCGTCAATTGGTTTTATTCCTCATGGTGATTTCAGGGGTTTTTATTATCTCTCTCGCTAAACTTTGGGCTGCTGCCCTGGGAATTACCATTTGGTTACTAGGGCAGTGGGGGCTTTCAAAAGCAGCCTCCTTCGATCCACAGCTTTCCAAGACGGGTCGAAGGTCCCTGAATTACCGTCCTCATTATCCAGCTCAGGCCACTCCTTTTGCCCCAGATAGAGAGGTGAAGTAATGAGTGGATTTAACCTCAAAGAATTTCGCTCCCGGTTATTTGGCTATCCCGACCTACTCCCATGGGCTAGTTTGGTTGATAACGGGGTCGTGCTTACAAAAAGCGGTGGGCTAATTGCGGGCTGGGAGTATCACGGCCCTGACCTAGACTCGGCCACTAAATCAGAGCTCATGGCAATGTCCGCGAGAGTTAATAGCGCATTGCGTCTTGGGGATGGTTGGGTGGTGCATTGTGATGCCATTCGAGCGCAAGCGCCGGGCTATGCCCCAGAGGGAGCATTTCCAGACCCCACAACGCGTTTGATTGATGACGCCAGAAGACAGTCTTACACAGGGGTTCGCTCTGGCTATTCCAGTCGTTTTATTTTGACTGTGACCTGGTGGCCAATGCCTGATAACGCAAACAAAGCCGCCGCTATGTTTGTAGAGGGACGTGCAACTGGTACCGCCGCACGCAACCTAGAACGCTTTAATGAGCAGATTAACGTTATTGAAGGTCGCTTAAAAGATTTATTGCGGATTAAGCGACTGTTGGACTCGCAGGATGAGGTTACCGGAATTACAACTAGCCCATTGCTAGGTCACTTGAATCTTTGCGCTTCCTTTGCCGATGACTTTGTGCCAATGCAGTTGCCAGAAATACCGATGTACTTAGATTCGGTCATTGGCAATCAAGAGCTTGTTACTGGTTTTGTGCCTCGCATTGGTAGGAAGTATGTTGCAGCTGTTGCAATTACTGGTTTCCCCGCAAGAAGCAGCCCTGGAATATTAGATTTTCTATCAAGACTTCCAGTCACATATCGTTGGAGTAATCGCTTTATCTATGTTGATCAAGGCCAAGCGGAAGGGATAATCGGAAAATACCGTAGTAAGTGGGCTCAAAAACGCAAGAGCATGCTTAACGTGATGCGCGAGAATTCGGGTGGAGCAGCGACGCACGTTAATGCGGATGCTGATCGTATGGCCAATGATGCGGTCAATGCAATGTCAGAGGCCAGTAGCGGTCAGGTTTTATATGGCTATTACACCAGCGTTATTTTCTTATCTAGCGAAGATACTACGCAGTTAGATGAGACGGCGCGCGAAGTTGTACGAATGATCAGCAATAAAGGTTTTACCGCGCGCATTGAAGACGTGAATGCGGTCGAGGCGATCTTAGGCTCTATGCCGGGCAATACGGCTGCTAATGTCCGTAGGCCGATGATTCACACATTAAACCTAGCGCATCTGCTACCAACCACGGCATTGTGGGCTGGCCCCACTACCAATCCTTGTCCTTATTATCCCGAAAATAGCCCCCCATTGTTTTATGCCAAGACCGATGGAAACACGCCACTGCGAGTTTGTCTTCATGAGGGGGATTTAGGGCATACGGCAATCCTTGGGCCACCTGGCTCCGGTAAATCTACGTTACTGGGCTTGATGATTGCGCAGCACTTTCGCTATCCCAATGCGCAGGCATTTTGTTTTGATAAGGGATATTCCTTATTCCCCTTGGTTAATGCTAAGAAGGATGGAGAGCACTACGATATTGCTGGCGAAGATGCTGAACTTGCTTTTTGTCCTTTGGGGATGGTTGATAACCCGAATGAGCAGCCCTGGGCTGCAGAATGGGTTGAGAACTGCTGTGAATTACAAGGTGTCGTGATTACGCCAGCGCATCGCAAGGAAATCTACCGTGCAATTGTTCAACTGGGTCAATCAACTGACCAAATGAGTCAGCGCACAGTTTCTAATTTTTTACTGACTCTGCAAGACCAATCCTTGCGAGAGGCTATGGCGGCCTATTCGCTATCAGGCGCTGCCGGACGGCTTCTTGATTCTGAATCCGATAGTCTTGGAAGCAAACCATTTCAAGTTTTTGAAATGGAGCACATCCTTAATAAAGGCGATAAGATCGCACTGCCAACATTAGCCTATCTCTTTCATCGTATCGAGCAAAGATTTAAAGGGCGGCCAACACTATTGGTGCTTGACGAAGCATGGATTATGTTGGGCCACCCTGTCTTTAGGGCGAAGATTCGAGAGTGGTTAAAGGTTTTACGTAAAGCTAATGTTGCCGTGGTTTTTGCAACCCAAAGCTTAAGTGATTTGGAAAAATCGGGCATTGCGGATGTTATTTATGAAAGCTGCCCAACAAAAATATTACTTCCAAATCCTGAGGCGCTAACTGACAACTCCAGACCATTCTATGAAAGGATGGGTTTGAATGAGAAGCAGATTCAAATTCTAGCTATGGCCACTCCAAAAAGACAGTATTACCTCATGCAACCAGGTGGGCGCAGGCTTTTTGAGCTCGGACTATCTGGCGTTGAACTTGCTTTTATAGGGGCTGGTGGAAAAGAGGACATTCTTCGCGTGAGGGACCTCAAATCGCAATATGGCTCTAATTGGCCAGCACAATGGTTAAGTGAGCGAGGTTTAGGGGCTGCTTCTGCGCGTTGGCAGTCCTACCAATAAAACCATAACCAAAAAGCAAAAGACGAGTTTCCAGTCTTTTGCTTTTTAAGCGAACAATGTTGTTTGCACAAATAAATAGGGGTGAACGCCCTGCGCATTATAGGTATAGCCACTTTTATGGAGATACCAATGATGATCAAAAATACTCGTAGGATTCTGATTCACTCCGCCATCCTCTTTGGATTGACAGGATGTTTGTCTATTGGTGAGGCATTTGCTTATGGCGATGCCTCATTAGGCGAACAAATTGTTCAGCAGATCACCTTATCTCAGCAGCTTGAACAGCAGATGCAACAAGTGCAGCAACAAATATCGCTGGTTCAACAGGGCGCTCAAAACTTGCAAGGGCTAACGCAGCAAGCTTGGAACAGTGTTTCTGCGCCATTAATGCAAATGACTTCATTGGTTGGTCAGGCACAAGGACTTGCTTACAAAGCAATTAGCACGGCCTCACAAGTCAAATCTGTATTTGGAGATCCAACAGGAACCATCACCAACTATCAACAAAAGCTACAGGGCTGGGTAGGTAACAACCAGCAGCAAATGGCTAATGTCATGCAAGGCTACAACCAAAGCGCTACAGGGTTTCAGCTGACACAATCCGGTTTAGCAATGACTCAAGCAGCTAGCCAATCCGCAGTTGGCCAGCTCCAGGCTTTGCAGGCAGGAAATCAAATCGCAGGTATGCAAGTTAACGCCTTGCAAACTTTGCACTCCGACATCATCGCGGGAAATCAGGTTTTATTAAATACGATTGCCGCGAACGATGCCGACAAAGTAAATACCGTTAACGTACTCAATCAGATTCACAATGCGCCTCTTGTTAAGGGAGGGTTTTGAAAATGATTTCCTCAATAAGCCGTAGGGCTTTGACTGGAGCATTTCTCTTATTAATTTCAATCAATGCTTTTGCTCAAGGTGCCCCTGGTTCCGGTGGCGTGCTAGATAGCGTCTTAGCTCAATATGTAACCAGTACGGCATCGTGGATGAAACTTTCCCAAGGATTTGCTAATCATATCTTTATGGCGCTTGGTGGGCTGGATATTGCTTGGTGGGGCATTAAAAATCTTCTTAAGAAAAATGACCTAGTTGATTACATAGCGGGCTTCACTTTAAAAATCCTTTCCATTTTTTTCTTTTACGGAATCATTGTGAACTCCCCAACGTGGATTCCAATGATTACCAATACCTTTATGTTTATGGGTGGCCAAATAGCAGGAGGGGGAGCTACCAACTCGACACCCTCATCGGTCATGTGGCTGGGTGCGCAAACCGCAGATGCAATCATCCGAATTTATGACACAGCGCAAGGCACTAGCGCAGTAACTGCGGTCTTGGGAAACCCTTTTTTAGCTTTGGCAACATTAGCCGCCGCACTTTTCACCCTCATTGGTTTTGCTTTCATATCGCTACAACTATTGATGACGCAAATTGAACTTTCTGTTGTGTCAGGCATTGGCTTGGTCATGCTTGGCTTTACTGGGAGCTCTCTAACTTCGACCTTTGGCGAAAAATACATTGGTTACATTGTTTCGGTTGGCATTAAATTAATGCTCATTTTTGCAATTGCCTCCCTAGGGCCAATGATTGCTGCGCAGCAAGCAGCCTTTTTAAATTCTCAAGCGTCCCTTCCTGGTGGCCCCAATGCAGCTAATTTGTTGGTAGTAGGCATTGCAATGCTGATTTACGGGCTATTGGGCTTGATGGTCCCGGGCATCGCTGGTTCCTTGATGAACGGCTCACCAAGCATGTCTTTAGGATCGGTAGCTGGCGCTGGCGCCGCTGCAGCTGGTGCAGTTGCCGGTGTTGGTATGGCCGGTCTCGGAGCTGCTGCAGGAGCAGCTAGTGCAGGAGCGGCGGGTGTAGGGCACTTAGCTAGCCTTGCAGGAGCCGGCAACCTTGTATCAGGCGGGCTAACAGGCGCGGGGCAGGCGCTTGGCTCAGCCTTAGGTTCAATGGCGCCTTCAACTTCTGGGGTCTCGGGTTTGCCAGCGGCTAGCACTGACCCATTTGCAGGAACTGCAACCCCTCCTAGCGCGCCAGCTTCAGGCGGCTCCAATGCCATTGGAGGCAGCAATGCAAGCGCTACGCCAGCGGCAGATTCTCAAAGCACGCTAAGCAAGGGTATGGATAAATTAGGTCAAGCACATTCGCTTGCAGGGGCCGAAGGAAATTCCGGTGGCGTCAGCGTCAATCTCGGACATGCTGGAGACTAATATGCGACACGATAAATTTCGTTTTATAAATTCATGGGCCTCAGATCAGTTTCAAAACCGGCCAATCAACGTCCTCCTATTGGCCATCAAAGTAATCACGGCCTTTTGGCTTGTTTGGGTATGGGTAAATACCTCAGGAATTTATCGCCCTCTCGGCCTTTTCCTTGGATTATTTGTAGTTTTTTTAGGCGCATGGGTGGACGCTAAATTACCTGAGCGCACTAAAAAAATGTGGCCAGAGAAGGTGACTCCAGACGCCAAAACCACTTCTGAAAACGAATAAAACTTTCTATGAATAATCAATCAAGCAACCAATCTAAAAATACCATCGCCAATCCATACTTAAACGGTCGCCGAGAATGGGACGAGCGCTACGGAGACTTTATTTCTAGAGCGCACAATTGGCGCCTTTTTGCACTGCTTTCTGTAGGCGTCACGCTGTGCGCAGTTCTTGGCGTGGTTTATATGGGTTCGCGTTCCCGAATAGAGCCCATGGTCGTCGCTCTGGATTCTTTAGGGAGTCCAATTGCTCTGGCGCAGCCCTCGAAAAATGCAGTTGAGCAACGCGTATTGGTGGCGCAAGTTGCTAATTGGCTTTGGAACGCCAGAACTGTCTTGCCCGATTCGGCAGCTCAAAAAACCTTAATCAATCGTACCTATGCCATGGCCAGCAGTAATGTTGCCCAATTTCTGACAACTGAATATTCGGCAAACCCTCCTTTTGGCGGAAAGACGGTAAGCGTACACATCACTAGTGTTTTGCCAATCAGCAAAGATACTTTTCAGGTTAACTGGGATGAGACGGCTACCTTAGATGGGCAACCACAGCCACCAACTCACTGGAAGGCAAATATCACCACAGGCATTGATCCTAGCTTAACCAAAACCCCCGAAGTGATTCTTTCAAATCCGCTAGGCATTTTTTTACAAACCGTTTCTTGGACTCAAATCTTGAGCGCTAAAAGCTAATCACTATGACATTAACTATCAATATAAATAAACGCAGCGCCATCGCGATGGCCTGCATAGCATTGGTCTGCGCAGTTACCTCAGCTTCCGCAATAGATGTTGCCAAACCAACAGTGCCCCCTATAAACCCGCAGAGTGCTTCAGGTGTAGCCACCACCACTAAACCCCAACCAAGCGCCAGCGCAGCTGCTCCAGCCCCTACAGCGCCAATTGAGACTGGTTTAAAGGCTAAGCCCCTCAATAGTTCCGCTAAGGCACCACAAGGCCTTGCCGCAGGGGAGGGGAGGGTTTTGTATGCCTATGGACAATCACAGCCTACTGTAACTTGCGCACCCTTGCACGTATGCGTTGTTAGCTTAATGCCTGGGGAGCAGATTAATGATTTAAGTATTGGCGACTCCGTACGGTGGCTTGTTCAAACTTCAAAGGCGGGTGATAGTCCGGTGGTTATTCTTAAGCCAACTGAGGCTGGCATTGGAACCAATTTAGTGGTGAGCACCAATCGCCAACGTGTTTACTACCTCATCCTAGAAAGCAGTGCTACTAAATATCAGCCACAAGTAGGTTTTTACGATGCTGCTGACATGACCACTCATTTTGAGCATCACGAGGAAGAGGAGTTGTCGAAGCAACTTGCCCCAGGCAAGATAGATCCCTCCAGTCTTGATTTCGGTTTTAGTTGTGATAGCAGCGGCGGTGATGACTTTAAGCCAACCCGAGTTTTTTCTGGCGATGGCCACTTGTATTTACAAATGCCGCCAAATATTAAGAGCGGGGATTTGCCAGCATTATTCAATGTGAGCAGTAGTAATACTGAGATGATTAACAGTCGCTTTGACCCCCTCAAGGGCTATCTGGTAGCCGATGGCATTCCCAGTAAGGTCAAGCTTGTTGTTGGGGATAAAGATGGCAACCGCTCAGTAACGTGTTCACGAACTAAATAAAAAACCACATTAGTCGCAATCAAGACCTCAGATTATCTCGTTAACTTAAAGTAAATATGTCAAATTCCGATACCAATCCATTTGGCGATAGCCATCTCACTGCGGATGTAAGTGGGCCCTCAAAAGCGCCTTTATTGCGCAGTCCAGTTTCTGAAGGCGGCGCTCGCCTTTCAAAGAAATTTAAAGGAGCCGCTTTTCTTGTTGTGGGCGGATTAATTGCTGCAGTGATGGTTGGCATCATGACGTCAGGCAATGATGGCTCTACGCCAGACGCCAAAACAAACCCAGAGGGCAATACTATTGGTAGTGTTAGTCCTGATACTGGGGCTTTTGAAAGAGCGGCCGAAGCTAATAGACAAAAAGACATCACAGACGCTTCTTTAAATAGCGTTGAAGGCGCAGGCGGGAGCGTACCAAAACCAAGAGCAGGCGTTGCAGTGCCGTCTTCTGCAGGCATGGTTTCGGCGCAAGGTACAGGTGGCGTTAAAACACCTGCAGAGAACTTTCAAAGCTGGCAGGAAGAGCAGCGATATAAAGCTGAAGAGGCCCGCTTTACATCGTCTCAAAGCGCCAAAAATTCCGGGACTCAAGTTAGCCTTACCAATCAAACTTCAAAGCCAACGTCTGCTGATATTCAAGCCCCAACAAGACCAACTGCAGGTACTACGGACGATCCAACAAGGCTTAATAATTTAGCCGCCGAAGTCGCTAGGGCTTCATCAAATGGGGCTAATGGAGGTGCTGGTCCCAATGGTGTTTTTCCACAAACTCAAAACACCGCTTTTTTAAATGATCAAAAGAAAGTTGAAAGTGGTTATTTAAATAGCGCAGTAAATGCTCCCCTGGGTAAAACGGAATTATTTGCCGGCAGCGTAATTCCAGCAGTTACAACAGTTGGTATCAATAGTGATTTACCGGGTCAGGTCAATGCTGTTGTACGCCAAACCGTCTATGACAGTCGCAATGAGAATCTTGTCTTAATTCCTCAGGGCACTAAAGTTGTTGGTCAATACAGTAGCTCAGTTTCTTATGGCCAGCAAAGGATTCTGGTGGCTTGGAATCAATTAATTTTCCCCAACGGAAAAACAATTGATTTGCAGGGGATGCTAGGTGCCGATGGCCTTGGTCAATCTGGGCTTTACGATTCTGTAGATAACCATTATTTCCGCATATTTGGTAGCGCTCTACTAGTAAGTATGCTTGGCGTAGCAGCTCAGCTGTCCCAGCCACAAAACAGCAGCTTATTGGCGGCACCATCAATTAGTAGTCAGGCTACAGGAAGTGCAGCGGCGCAATTTAATACCGTTGGCACAAACCTTGTAAATAAGAACCTGAATATTGCCCCAACGTTAGTAATTCAGCCTGGTTTTGCCTTCAATATTATGGTTAACAAAACTATGATCTTGCCGGCCTATAAATAACTTTGATTAAAGCGCTGACTGATGGGGCAATCAAATTACTTTAATTATTTTGAAAGATTCAATGTTCGATTTTCTGAAAAATCTAATAGGCCAATGGGATGCCTGGGGAATGGAATCACCTTTTCTTGCTTTAATGGCAGGGCTCTTGGTGCTCTCGGGTATTTTTGCTACTCTCACCCTTTTGCTGTTGGCTGTCATTGGGTATCTCCGCAAAAAATTCGATGCCTGAATGTGAAAGAATGAGTTCTGTCAGCAATAAAGAAGTCATGATGACTTTAGGCGCTATTAATTTCCCAATATCTGGACAATGTCTGGCATAAGCAGTAAGGCACCATCAGTTGATAGGTGTGTGCCATTATAGTAATTAGATGTCGCATCTTTAATTACCTGGCATCCACCATCCTTGCATAACTTTTGATGGGGGTAAATGAAAAAAACATTTCTTGGTAAATCTAGATCCCTAGAAACTTTGAGAAAAGTTTCGTTTAACTCAGATGAGCGCATATCAAAACCACAAGGCTTTCTTCTGCTTCCAATGTAGTAATTGGCAAACTCACAATCCGTGTCAATCCTTTCAACATCGCCAGAGATAATTACCTTTTGCGGGTGAAACCTTTCGGCATCAGTTACCGCAGATAATAGGTAATCTTTAATTTCACCCGCATTATGCGCCCCATATCTTGATAGGCTATGCGAGCGTATTACGGCAAATACGTTTTTATCTCTATATTTATATAATTCACTTCTTAGAATCTCACAGTGATTGCTATCATCATATTTCTTTAAGAAGCATGATGTATGCCCAAAATAGATAAACCTATATTGGCTGCCAAGCGCTTCATTGAGAGCATTTGTTAAATGACCAGAAACACTATCTCCATAAATTAGAATGGTTTTAGTGGAGCTTGGATTTCCAAATTCGCAAGGATAACCATCGACATCAGCCGGTCTGCATATGTTTTCTCCGAGCCTTACTTTTAATGGTGCAATATGAAATCTGGAGGGGATTCCATCAAGCTTAAAGGCCGAATAGCTAAAAGCGCCACATATAGCCATCAGCATAACTAAGGCACCAAACTTCTTATATGAATTTTCTATTCTTCGAAGTGGTATTTCAATAAATTTATATGTAGCCCATGCCAAACCAATTGAGAAAATTACTAGCGCGACTCTAAATAGTATCGGTGGCGTTTCGCTGGTGTAAATAGTCTGAGTTATTGATAGCAATGGCCAATGCCAAAGATAGAGTGGGAAGCTAATAAGGCCGAACCAAACCAGGCATTTATTGCCTAAAAGGTAAGTGTTTATAAAAGAGCTTGGTTTTGCTGAGATTACAAAAGCTGCTCCTAGCGTTGGAAGTAATGCCCACCAACCGGGAAACTGACTATCTTTATTTAAAAGAGTGAGCGCTAGTAATACCAAGAAAATACCGGAGCCTGATAGTAAATTTGAGTATTCCTGCTGCGCTCTTACAAAAAATCTTGACTGATGAAAATTTATATATGCAAGGGCAGATCCAATCAATAATTCCCAAACACGAGTTCCGGGATGATAAAAAACTGATACTGGATCTCGGACTATGGACGTTATATTTAATGTAAATGATGCAATAAGGGAAGCAAGGATTACAGCAAATAGGTTTAAGCGCAACCTCCAGAAGACCCAAGCAAGAATCGGCCATAGAAGATAAAACTGCTCTTCAATTCCAAGAGACCATAAATGCAAAAGAATTTTTTTAGACGATCCCCCTTCAAAATACCCCCCGCTTTCTCTCCATAGGGTAAAGTTTGATATAAATCCAGCCCCTGAAGAAATGTGTTTTCCAAGTTGGGAAAATTCTATTGGTGTAAAGAAAAACCAGCCAAACAAAAAGCAAGCGGTTAAAACAGTCAGTAGCGCTGGAAATATTCTACTTGTGCGTCTGTAGTAGAAATCTTTAAAGCTAAAGCTATTTAGAGCTAAATTTTCAAAAATAATTGTCGATATTAGATAGCCGGAAATGACAAAGAAAATATCAACCCCAATAAATCCGCCATGGATCCACTCCGGAAGAGCATGAAAACCAAGCACTGATAAAACAGCGATTGCCCGCAACCCATCGATGTCGGGTCGATATTTTGGGTGGCTTGGGCGGAGATCTTTGGTGATGGTCATTAGGCCTACATAATACAATTTACACTTGGGGTCGATAATGCCTGCTCTCTTCCAATCAAAAGGTACCAAAATAGACGTGGGAAAGGCTGGTAGATGTTCGTAGGTCGCTTTGGTTGGATTGGTAGGCGGCTTTTAAAGCGCTCCATTCTTATTCCGCTTGGTTTTAGTTGTTGACTTCCCGGGTCCCGATTCGAGTCCTGGTTAAGATTTATTGCCTTGCATTTGGTTTGATCACTAAAAAATTACTAAAAAATAAGCTTTAGCAAATATATACATGGATTTTCGAGTCCGCCCCGAGGCACCA
>NZ_JACVPG010000007.1:0-60042 GCF_018882045.1 Polynucleobacter sp. Fuers-14
GCTACCCGCTTAAGGCCGCCTGATTTTAAAAACTCTTTAACTACCTTTAGCTTGAACTGCTTGCTGTACTTGCTCATAAAACAAAACCCCCTTGGCTGGACATAACGTCCAACTTTTGGGGGTCAGTTCATCGGGTGGCTTTTTTTATTGCTTGGTTGCAAGCAATGTGCTGAAGTTGGTTGCTCAGGTTATTTAAGAATAGAATCTCTTCTTTAGGCAATTTAAGCAATATTTCTATATATGAGCTCATCCGATGGTTTGGCAAAAAATTCACTAGGCGTTTTTGAGTCAATCATCATGGGTATTGCGGGGACTGCACCCGCCTTTAGCGTTGCAGTAACTAGCGCCGCTATTGTTGCCTCGGTCGGTGTTTTATCTGTAGGAAGCATTTTGTATTGCGGCCTCATTATGTTTGGGATCACCTTAGCTTTCATTCATTTGAGTAAGATTCAGCCTAACGCTGGTGCCGCCTATGCTTGGGTGGGTCATGTTTTTGGACCTGCCTGGGGATTCTTTGCTGGCTGGGGTTTATTGATTGCCTCTATTTTTTTCATGGTTTCGGCAACCATTCCTGCGGCCAGTTCCACCTTGCTGCTCATCGCTCCTGATCAAGCTGAAAATACCCAACTCATTTCAGCAATAGCTGCCGTCTGGTTGACGGTGGTTTCATTAATTGTTGGGCGGGGCATAAAGCATTCCAGTTTTATGCAAATCGCGCTCACTCTTTTTGAGTCAGTTATTTTATTCATCCTGATTGCTGGTGGACTGATGAGTTACTGGTCAAAGCCAGCACACCCACCTTCCTTTGTATGGATTTCTCCGCTCTCTTTTTCTCCGCAACTATTCGCTACGGGTGCGCTTACGGCTATCTTTTTCTTCTGGGGCTGGGATGTCACCATGAACTTAAGCGAGGAGAGTAAGGGTGGACAAAAAAACACAGATGGGGCTGCAGGTAAGGGGGCATTTTGGTCGGTACTGAATATGATGCTTTTCTTTGTGCTGATGATGGTTGTGGTTTTAATGGTCTTAACTGATCGTGAAATTGCCGACTCTGGTACCAATGTCCTTTTTGCAATTGCCAATAAATTATTCCCGGCACCCTGGAGTTATCTTGCAGTCTTTTGCACCATATTTAGTACGGTCGGAACGATAGAGACTCAAATTTTGCAATTCAGTCGCAGCATGTTTGCAATGGCGCGAGATGGTATGTTGCATCCGGTCTACGCAAAAGTGCATGACCAATATAAGACGCCTTGGGTAGCTACTTTTGTTATTTGGTTTTTAGGGGTGATATTACTTTTTTCCTCATCCTTTATGCCTTCAGTGAAAGCAATCTTGACCAGCTCTATTTTGGCAATTGGATTTCAGATTTGTTTTTATATGAGTTTGACTGGTTTTGCTTGTGCTTGGCATTACAGGAAAAAACTCAACGCTGGCTTCGGGTCAGCGATGGCATATGTTTTATGGCCTGGGTTCTCAGGCGCATTCATGGTATTCGTTGGAATTTACAGCATCCCCACTTTTGATGCATTTACTATCATGATGGGAGTTGGAGGTTTGCTTCTGGGTTTTCTGCCCTTAGCGCTTAGTCGCAAAAGAGCGCCCGCTACTACTCGTTAGAGTATTTTAATTAGGCGCGTCCTGTGCTACCAAAGCCACCGGCGCCACGACTGCTCTCGGTGAACTCTTCAACTACCTTGAGCTCTACTTGTTGTACTGGCATGACAACCAACTGAGCCAAACGCTCCATCGGCTCGAGCTTGAATGTGGTGGAGCCGCGATTCCAAGTGCTCACCATTAGCTGGCCTTGATAATCTGAGTCAATTAAACCCACTAAGTTACCGAGCACAATGCCGTGCTTATGGCCTAAGCCAGAGCGCGGCAGAATAAAGGCCGCATAGCGCGGATCTTCAACATAGATCGCCAATCCAGTAGGCACAAGCACTGTTTGACCAGGGGCAATTTCAATCGCTTCGTCAATACAGGCGCGCAGATCTAATCCAGCGCTGCCAGGGGTGCCATAGCTTGGCAACTGATCGCGCATACGTTCATCGAGAATTTTGACTTGGAGAGATTGCATGATGTTCCTAAAACGGGGATTTAAATTTTCTTGGCAACTAGCGCAATGAGTTGGCGTGCGAGCCGAAGCTTTTCTGCTTTAGCAATTTTTTTGCTGCCGCTGGTGTCAATCACGAGCAATTGATTGAGGTCGCTGCCGAATGTATCGGGACCGATGTTGCCAACAATCATCGGAATACCTTTGCGCTGACGCTTCTCATCGGCATGCTTTTCTAGATCCGTTGACTCTGCTGCAAAGCCTACGCAATAGGGGTATGGCTTACCACCTTTAGTTTTCACTGTCTTAGCAACATCAAGCAGAATGTCTGGGTTAGCTGAAAACTCTAAATGAGGTGCTTGGTTACCTTGGCGTTTCATTTTTTCTTTGGCAGGCTTGGCAATACCCCAGTCAGCGACGGCGGCGACTGCAAAGAAAATATCGCAGTCAGCTACGTTCAGAGTGGCTGCATGCATTTCTTTGGCGCTAACGACATTGGTGCGGGTGATTTGTCCGGTAGCTTCAAGTGGGGTACTGAGATTACATGGCCCAGCAATTAAATGGACTTGAGCGCCAGCCTCAACAGCAGCTCTTGCAATAGCAAAACCCATCTTGCCCGAGCTGTGATTGGTGATGCCACGCACTGGATCAATCGCTTCAAATGTGGGGCCTGCAGTAATTAATACTTTTTTACCGGCCAATACTTTTTTCTGAAAGAAGGCAATGACTTGCTCAGTGATTTCTGTAGGCTCAAGCATTCTGCCCATGCCCACTTCGCCACAAGCTTGGAAGCCGCTGGCAGGCCCAAGAAGGATAACGCCATCGTCTGCAAGTCGTTTGACGCTTCTTTGGGTGGCCGCATGCTCCCACATCTGCTTGTTCATGGCCGGCGTGAGCAATAGAGAGCAATCTCTTGCAAGGCATAAGGTGGTCAATAAGTCATCAGCTAAGCCCAGAGAAAGCTTGGCCATGAGATCAGCGCTTGCAGGGGCAATCAGAATGGCATCTGCAGAACGTGATAACTCAATGTGCGCCATATTGTTTGGAATGGTGCTATCCCATTGACTCAAGTAAACCGGATTACCTGTGAGGGCTTGCATAGTTACAGGGGTCACAAATTGCTGTGCAGCCTCGGTCATCACTACTTGTACGGATGCGCCTTCTTGCATGAGTTGACGTGCAAGCTCAGGGGCTTTATAGGCCGCTATCCCACCAGAGATTCCGAGAACGATCTTCTTATTAATAAGTGATTGCATGGCGCCAGCTTAATGGGATTGGGCAGATTTGCCAAATGACTTGCGTAATTCACCCCAAATAATGAGGGTTGCACCGATACAGATGGCGCTATCGGCCACATTAAATGCGGGCCAATGCCAATTGCCATAATGTAAGTCAATAAAGTCGACTACAGCACCATACATCACGCGATCTAAGACATTACCAAGTGCGCCACCCAGAATGAAGCTTAAGGCTATGCAGAGTAGCTTATCGCTTTGGTTTTTATATAGCATCCAAATAATGTAAACGGATGCCGCTAGCCCAAGAATGGTGAAGAACCAGCGCTGCCAACCAGAGCCTTGCGACAGAAATGAAAATGCTGCGCCAGGATTAAAGAGAAGCAACCAGTTTAGAAAAGGAAGAACCGGTTCAGGAGTGCCCATTTGCAAATTAATGAGCGCCGACCACTTGCTAAGCTGATCTAGCAATAGCATGATGACAGCAATTGCTAGATAACGAGGTAGTGCAAGACTTTTCATATAGTTACTACTCAAGCGAAGAGGCGATGATTGCCATCACCAAACAAGTTGCTAATGCAGCGACCACATAATTCTGGGTGATCGGCATTGCTTCCTACTTCTTTGGTGTGATGCCAGCAGCGTCCACATTTTTTATATTGGCTACCACGTACCAAAACTTCTAACCCCTCATTATTTAGTTCTATATTGGCGCCAGAAGTGATGGTTACAAAGCGTAAATCATCCTCTAATGAGTGCAGGATAGCGAAATCAACATCACTGACTTTGATCGTGAGTTCAGCTTGCAATGATGAGCCTACGTTACCTGCTTCGCGCTCAAGCTCAATTGCCTTAGTCACTTCGGAGCGAATTTCACGTATACGATTCCACTTGGCAAGCAATTCCTCAGCATGAGCAATCTCAGGGAACTTGCCAAACTCTTCCATAAAGATTGATTCTGCAGGCTTGCTGCCTGAACCATGGGGGAAGTCTTTCCAGGCTTCCTCTGCGGTGAAGGAGAGGAATGGTGATAGCCATTTTAAGAGATTGCGGGTGATATGGAATAGGGCGTTCTGAGCAGCGCGGCGGTCAGGAGAGTCGGGTGCGTTCGTGTAGAGGCGGTCCTTCAGAATATCCAAATAGAAGCCGCCCAAATCCTCGGAGCAGAAGGATAGTATGCGAGCTACTGCTGGTTGGAATTCATATGCTTTGTAATGCGCTTCAGTATCGCTCTGCAATTGATTGGCAAGAGCAACTGCGTAGCGATCAATCTCAAGCCACTGCCCAGAAGGCATCGTGTGCTTGCTAGGATCAAAATCTGATAGGTTAGCCAATAAGAAGCGCAAAGTATTGCGAATACGGCGATAGCTCTCGGTAACGCGTTTGAGAATCTCGTCTGAGATCGTCATTTCACCTGAGTAGTCGGTAGAGGCAACCCAGAGGCGAATGATCTCAGCACCGAGTTTGTCGGCAACTTGTTGAGGCGCAATCACATTGCCCACAGATTTACTCATCTTGCGGCCTTGACCATCGACGGTAAAGCCATGCGTAAGGAGTGCCTTATATGGTGGCTTGCCATCGAGCATGGCGCCAGTCAGCAATGAGGAGTGGAACCAACCACGATGTTGGTCTGAACCCTCGAGATATAAATCAGCCAAGCGACCGTTTGGTGTTTCTGCGTCAGCAGTTAATAACTCATCACGGTGCGATCCACGAATGACATGCCAATGGGTTGTTCCAGAATCAAACCAGACATCTAAGGTGTCACGGTTCTTTTCATACTGGGCAGCTTCTTCGCCCAGAAGCTCGGCAACTTCCAATTTTTGCCAGGCTTCAATACCTTCTTTTTCTACACGCTTAGCGATTTCTTCGAGTAGTTCAACGGTACGTGGATGTGGTTCACCACTTTCCTTATGTACAAAGAACGCCATTGGCACGCCCCATTGGCGCTGACGTGACAAAGTCCAGTCCGGGCGATTGGCAATCATGCTGTTAAGACGTTGTTTACCCCATGCCGGGAAGAACTCAGTGCTATCGATGCCCGCTAATGCAGTCTCACGCAAACTTGCTTTGCCATCGGACGGTTTCTTGTCCATGCTGGCAAACCATTGTGAGGTTGCGCGATAAATAATAGGCGACTTGTGACGCCAGCAATGCATGTATGAGTGGGTATACGTTTTATCACGCAGGAGACTGCCTGCTTCGCGCATAGCTTCAACAATTTTGGGATTGGCTTTCCAGATATATTCATTGGCGAAGAGTGGCAACCAAGATGCGTAAACGCCATTACCCATGACTGGATTCAAAATATCTTTATCAGCAAGCTTATTGGCTTTACAAGACTTAAAGTCCTCTTCGCCATAAGCGGGCGCAGAGTGAACAATGCCAGTACCGGTATCTAAGGTAACGTACTCTGCCGGATAAATAGGTGAGAGACGCTTATAGCCCTCATGCAATGGCGCTAGCGGATGCCAGAAAGAAATGTTTGCCAATTGAGCACCCTGGCAATTGGCAATCACTTCGCCCTCTAGACCATAGTCTTGCAAACAAATCTCAACTCGGTCCTTTGCCAGAATTAATAACTTGTTGCCAACATCTACTAAGGCGTAAGTAAGTTCTGGGTGGACATTCATTGCTTGGTTGGCAGGAATGGTCCAAGGGGTTGTTGTCCAGATGACAATTTGACCTGGTTTATTTGGTAGCTCGGCAAGTCCAAATGCTTTTGCTAGCTGTGGGCGCTGTGCATTATCAAAGGCAAAGCCAACATCCACCGTTGGGTCAGTTTTATCTTGGTATTCCACTTCCGCTTCAGCTAGCGCGGAGCCACAATCAAAGCACCAGTTCACCGGTTTCAATCCGCGGAAGACATATCCTTTTTCCCAGATTTTCCCAAGGGCGCGAATTTCATCAGCCTCATTGCGGAAGTTCATAGTGAGATAGGGGTTATTCCAATCACCTAATACACCTAAGCGTTCGAAATCTTTCTTCTGTTTTTCTACTTGAACATGAGCATAGGCACGCGCTTTAGATTGCACTTCAGCAGTTGGTAAATTCTTGCCAAATTCTTTTTCAATCTGAATTTCAATCGGCATGCCATGACAATCCCAGCCGGGTACATAAACAGAGTCAAAGCCCATGAGCCAGCGTGATTTGACGATCATGTCTTTCAAAATCTTGTTTACTGCGTGTCCAATATGAATATCGCCATTTGCATAAGGAGGGCCATCATGCAGAATGAATTTTGGTTGATTGGCATGGGCCGCACGAATCTTTTCGTAGAGCTTGTTTTTTTGCCAGCCAGCTACCCATTGTGGTTCGCGCTTAGCTAGATCTCCTCGCATTGGGAAAGAAGTATCTAGTAGATTGACGGGATAAGAGTTTTCTTTTTCAGACATAAGCTTTTTTCTGGAAATAATTTCTGGCATGCGTTGCATCTGCTGCAATCGCTTGTGTAAGGGTTTCGAGGTCCGGATACTTCGCCTCATCACGGATTTTTTCTAATAGTTCTACGGTAATAATTTTTCCGTAAACATCCGCGTTGTAATCAAAAATGTGAGTTTCTAGCAATACTCTGCCTTCATCTTCCACTGTTGGTCTAACACCCAAGCTCGCCACAGCAGGCAGTGGCTTATCGCTTAAGCCTAACACTTGTGCAGTGAAGATTCCGGTCGTTGCCGGTTTGCGATGGTGGAGATGATTGGCAACCGCTAAATTCAAAGTGGGGAACCCAAGTTGACGTCCTAGCTTCTGACCATGAAGCACGTGCCCAGATATTCCGTAAGGACGCCCTAATAATTTTTCTGCTAACTGCATGTCACCAGAAGCTAGCGCAGTACGAAGTGCAGAACTAGAAATACGCTCACCATTTTCTTGAATGGTTTGGATGCTAGAGACTTTAAAGCCATATTTTTCACCAGCAGCTTTTAGGCTGGCAAAGTTGCCTGCACGTTTTGCACCATAGCAAAAATCATCACCAATCAAAATCCATTTAGCGTTCAGTCGTTTCACAATAATTTCTGAAACAAATTCTTCGGGCGACAGTTTGGCAAAAGCAGAGTTGAAGTGCTCTACAACAACACGATCTATTCCAAGCTCGGCAAGTGCGGCTAATTTGTCGCGCAAATTCAGAATGCGGGGAGGGGCTTGTTCGGGTGAAAAGAATTCTTTTGGATGAGGCTCAAAGGTCATTACACAACTAACCAGGCCTTGATCCTTGGCTCCATCAACCAACTCCTTGAGTAGGGCGCGATGACCCCTGTGCACGCCATCGAAATTACCGATGGTTAGGGCACAAGCTGGTCCTGCAGAAAACTGGGTGGGGCCACGGAATACGTTCACAAAATCGCTTTCAGGGTAGCCATCAATTATATTGTGGGCATGCCTTCTATCGTCACCTTAATCTCCGGCCGCGGATCTAATTTCGAGGCTATCGTCAAAATGGCTCAAAAAGAGCAATGGCCAGTCACTTTTGCTGGGGTTATAGCGAATCACTCGGCGGCTAAGGGCCTTGATTTTGCTCGCTCGCAGGGTATTCCGGCCTTTACCATTGAGCATAAAGAGCACGCGACCCGAGAATCCTTTGATGCTGCCTTAATTGCGCAGATTGATGCCTTAGGGGCTGATTTGGTGGTTCTTGCAGGCTTTATGAGAATTTTGACTCCAGGCTTTATTCGCCATTTTGAGGGTCGCTTGATCAATATCCATCCAGCCTTGTTGCCCGCCTTCCCCGGTTTACATACCCACGAGCGGGCTCTGGAGGCTGGAGTGAAAGAGCATGGTGCCACCGTGCACTTCGTGAATGAGGGTGTGGATGAGGGTCCAATTATTTGTCAGGCCTCCGTTCCAGTGCTGGAAAGTGATGATGCGGACACCTTGGCCGCCCGTGTTTTGGCTGCCGAGCATCAAATTTATCCGCGGGCCGTAAAATGGTTCCTCGATGGACGATTGCGAATTGAAGGTAATCAAGTGAAGTTACAACCCCCGGAGTCGCAATTTTTTAAATTATGAGTGCAGAACGTCCACCCCGCAGATCTGGCAGCAGACTAGCCCCACACAAAAGTTACGCGACTAAATCGAAAGATCCATTGCGTCGTCCTGAGCGTCGCAATGCCAGTGGTAATTTAATTGCGCCAGAAGGCCAAAAGAATTTTTCCAATGCGAAAGCATTGCCGCAGCATGCAATTCATCTCGAGCGTTTACTTCCCGAGTTGCTGAGTTTTGAACAGCCAGCTGACCGAGTAGTCAGTCGTTATTTCAGAGAAGAAAAACAACTTGGAAATCGCGATCGTGCTTTGATTGCTGAGAGTGCGTTCGCCATATTGCGTCGTAAAAATGAGTTCTCTCAATTTGCTTCGAGCGGCGAAGGCTCTCAGCCTAGACGCTTAGCCCTATTGGGTTTGCTGTCTGCGCTGTCTGAAGGCGGCTTGGGGTCTGCTAATCGTGCAGAGAGCGCTATCGCCGACTTGGCACATGTTCTTAAGCCTGGTGAATATGAGTGGCTGCAACGTTTTGCAACGGTTGATCCTGCGACATTAAATCCTCTTGTGCGCAACAATTTGCCAGAGTGGTTATGGGATGCATTTGGAAAATATCCTGGTGAAGAAGCTCGTGAAGAGTTGGCTAAGTCATTAATGCATCCAGCACTGTTAGATTTACGTGCGAACACCATGAAAACCAATCGCGAAGAACTGCTTGTGCAGATGAATGCATTGGGCGGTCGCTATCAAGCAATACCAACTCCTTACGCGCCTGATGGCGTGCGCATTATGGGCAAACCTGCTCTGCAAAATACTGCTGGTTTTAAAGCCGGCATGTTTGAAGTGCAGGATGAGGGTAGTCAGCTTTTGGCTTACTTACTCGCACCTAAACGTGGTGAGATGGTTGTTGACTTTTGCGCTGGAGCCGGCGGCAAGACTTTGGCCATTGGGGCGATCATGCGCTCTACAGGGCGTTTGTATGCTTTAGATACATCAGAGCGTCGTTTAGCGAATTTGAAGCCAAGGCAGGCACGTAGTGGCCTTTCTAATGTGCATCCAGTGTGGATTGATAGTGAGAATGACGCCAAGATCAAACGCTTGGCCGGCAAGATTGATCGTGTCCTAGTGGATGCCCCTTGTAGTGGCATGGGTACCCTGCGCCGCAATCCTGACCTGAAATGGCGCCAGACCCCCGCTGGAGTGTTGGAGCTCAATCAGAAGCAGATGAATATCTTGGCCTCAGCTGCGCGCTTGCTAAAACCAGGCGGACGCTTGGTTTATGCCACCTGCAGCCTGTTACCCCAAGAGAATCAAGCTATTGCCGAAGATTTTCTGGCAAAACATCCTCAATTTGAGGCTGTTCCGGCAGCTGAAGTTCTTAAGCCGTTGTTTCCTAAGGATAAATTACCGATAGGTTGTAGTTCGGATAATCCTTGGTGGCAGTTATGGCCCCATATTCATGGAACGGATGGCTTCTTTGGTGCTGTATTCCAGAAGAAAGCTGCTGCCCCAGTTGCCGAGTCAGAAAAAGATGCCCAAAAAGAGACTAAGGTCAAAAACAAGAAGACTCCTAAAGAACTAAAATAGAGTTTTAGACCTCTTTAGGGATTCCCTTTTGAATACAGCTTCAGGTTTTGATTTGTTCCTCCATTGGCTTGCTAATGGATATTTGGATTGGTCATGGTGGAAGATAGTTGTTTTCACCTTAATTGTTACGCACATCACAATTGCTGCGGTGACCATTTTCTTACACCGCTGCCAAGCGCACCGGGCATTGGATTTGCATCCGATCGTTTCTCACTTCTTCCGTTTTTGGCTTTGGCTAACAACCGGCATGGTTACCAAAGAGTGGGCGGCGATTCATCGCAAGCATCATGCTAAATGTGAAACTGTTGATGATCCTCATAGCCCACAGGTTTTGGGTATTAATACAGTGCTCTCTCGTGGCGCAGAACTCTATAAACAAGAAGCAGCCAATCAAGAGACCTTGGATAAGTTTGGTCACGGCACTCCAGATGATTGGATCGAGCACAACATCTACTCCAAGTTTTCTTGGCAGGGCGTTGCCATCATGCTCATCATTGATGTATTTTTGTTTGGCGCGATTGGTTTAACAGTTTGGGCAGTACAAATGCTCTGGATTCCGATTACTGCAGCTGGCATCATTAACGGTATCGGTCACTATTGGGGCTACCGTAATTTTGATAATGAAGATGCTTCCCGAAATATTGTGCCTTGGGGTATTTTGATTGGTGGCGAAGAGCTACACAATAATCATCACACCTTTGCAACGAGCGCGAAGCTGTCGAACAAGTGGTATGAGTTTGATATTGGTTGGATGTATATTCAGATCATGAGTTCAGTTGGCTTGGCTACTGTGAAGAAGACGCCGCCTAAGCCGGTACTAAGCGATTTGCGTCCTGCTGACCAGAGCACTTTAGAAGCCATCATTGCAAACCGCTATGAAATTATGGCGCGCTACAGCAAGACATTGCGCAACTTCTTTAGTAATGAAGTGCAGCATATGCAGGTCTTAGCTACGCATTTAACTGATGCGCGTACTTGGCTGGCCAAAGATGAAACTCGTTTAACTGAGCAAGAGAAAGTAAAGCTTGAGGAGCTCATGGCGAGCAATGCTCAGCTACGTAAGATGATTGAGATGCGTCGTGATCTACAGGCTATCTGGGGTCGCTCTAATGCCACTAAAGAGCAGTTACTCTCTCAGTTGCACGCCTGGTGTCAGCGCGCTGAAGAAAGTGGCTTAACAAGCCTACGTGAGTTCTCATTGAGATTGCGTCGTTACGCTTAAAGAAAAATTTCAAACCAAGCGCTTAGAAGAATTTCTAGACAATAAAAAACCCGCTGATGTAGCGGGTTTTTTATTTGCTGAAAGAAGTAATTACTTCAGCTTTGTTTCTTTGTAAGCAACGTGCTTGCGAATGGTTGGATCAAACTTCATGATCTCCATTTTCTCAGGCTTTGTACGCTTGTTTTTTGAAGTTGTGTAAAAGTGACCAGTACCTGCTGATGACTCTAACTTGATTTTTTCTCTGCCGCCTTTAGCCATTTGTGCGCTCCTTAAATTTCGCCACGTGCACGAAGATCAGACAACACAGCATCGATGCCGTTCTTGTCGATAACGCGCAAACCAGCATTGGTTAAGCGCAAGCTAATCCAACGGTTTTCAGATTCAACCCAGAAACGACGATTTTGCAAATTCGGCAAAAAGCGACGCTTCGTTTTATTGTTTGCATGGGATACATTGTTGCCAACCATCGGCTTCTTCCCAGTGACTTGGCAAACTTTTGCCATGACATAACTCCATTAATTGCGAAAAAAGAAGATTGTATCAGTCTCAGCCTATTTTCGGCTAGCCCTAAATGGCTTTGTTTGGGGGGAATTGAGCGCAAAGGGGGTATCTAGGCAGAAAATTGCCTATCAAGTTAGCATTTACTATCATTCAAGTCCAATATCCATAAGCCCAGAGTCAGAAAAAGAGAAAAAACCGCTGCCACTCACAATACAGTGATCTAGGAGCTGAATATCTACCAGTTGCAAGGCATTTGCTAGTACTTTGGTGAGTTTTTGATCTGCTTCGCTCGGTAATGGATTGCCGCTGGGATGGTTATGGGCAACGATGAGGGCGCTAGCATTTTTAGCAAGGGCTTCTTTTAGGATTTCACGGGGGTAGATGGCTGTTTGGGTAATAGACCCCCTAAAAAGCTCATCACACTCAATCAAGTGAAGTCGGGAGTCTAAGTAGAGGCATAGAAAGACCTCATGGGGGAGGCGGCCAATTTTGGCCTGCAAAAACTCCCTGACGTGGTTAGGCGATGAAAAGATGGGGTCATGGGTCAAGCCATCCTCTAGGCTTCTCTTAACTAGCTCATATGCCGCCTGAATTTGAGACCATTTAGAAAGCCCCATGCCATGGAGGCGTGTAAATTCTTCGGGAGTGCTGGCTAATAGTCGGGGGAGGCTCCCAAAGTGATGCAGTAGATCCTTGGCAAGGGCAACAGCACTTTTACCCTTAACCCCAACCCGCAAAAAGATGGCAAGTAGTTCTGCATCAGAAAGTGACGCTGCGCCATTTAAGCGCAGTTTTTCTCGAGGCTGCTCATTTTTTGGCCAGCCCGTAATGGGGGAATGCACGGCCAGCGCAGGCCTAGATACAATCACCTTATGACTAAGCTTACTGTTTTGCCTAATTCCTATCTGACCCTCAACTATCGGCTCACTTTGCCCAGTGGGGAGGATTACATCAACACTTTTGTCGATCGTCCTGCGACGGTTTTGATGGGGTCTGGACAATTTGCTCCTTGCTTTGAGAATGTATTGTTAGGTTTAGGTGTTGGTGAGAAAAAAAGTGCATTGCTTGCGCCGGAAGAAAGTTTTGGTGAGCGCAAAGAAGATTTAGTGCAATGGGTATCTTTGAAGGCGCTTAAAGAGGGTCGCGATGACGATGTGGAATTTAATCCTGGTGATGTGATTGAGTTCAATGCACCAGGCGGCGCTCAATACGCGGGTGTACTGCAATCGATTAATGAAGAGGGAGCCTGGTTTGACTTTAATCACCCTCTGGCAGGCAGACCAATTACTTTTGAAGCAGAGATTGTGGCGATCTTGTAAACCATGAGCGACTCTAATAACCCAGAAATTTTGATGGCTCAGCCGCGGGGTTTTTGCGCAGGCGTAGATCGTGCAATTAATATCGTGAATGAGGCACTCATTCGTTTTGGTGCACCAATATATGTGCGCCATGAAATTGTTCACAACGCTTATGTAGTTAATGAGTTGCGCGAGAGGGGCGCGGTATTCGTAGAAGAATTGTATGAGGTTCCCAAAGGTGGCATTGTTGTATTTAGTGCTCATGGCGTTTCTCAGGAAGTTCGTAGGGATGCTGAAGCGCGAGGTTTGCAGGTATATGACGCTACATGCCCCCTGGTTACTAAAGTGCATCTTGAGGTTGTCAAGATGTGTAAGGACGGCTACACGGTATTGATGATTGGTCATGCGGGTCACCCTGAAGTCGAGGGAACGATGGGGCAAGTCAAGGAGGGGGTTTTCTTAATCGAGAAAGTGGGCGATGTGGGTTCTTTGCCTTTCCCGGCTGATGAAAAGATTGCATTTGTTACCCAGACAACACTCTCAGTAGATGAGACAAAAGAAATTGTCGATGCGCTAACGATGAAGTTTCCCAATATTGTTCAGCCCCGTAAACAAGATATTTGTTATGCCACTCAGAATCGTCAAGATGCTGTGAAATTTATGGCGCCTCAGGTTGAGGTCGTTATTGTGGTGGGAAGTGCGACAAGCTCGAACTCTAATCGCTTGCGTGAGCTTTCTGAAAAGCTAGGCGTTCCTTCTTACATGGTGGATGCACCAGAGCAGCTCAAGCCGGAATGGTTTGCTGGTAAAAAACGGGTTGGTTTAACTGCGGGCGCATCAGCGCCAGAGAGTTTGGCGCAATCGATTGTGAGTCGCATTCAGGAGTTCGGCCCCAGACAGGTTCGGGCACTTGATGGGGTAATAGAGGAAGTGACTTTCTCTCTACCCAAAAATCTAACTGGGTAGAGCTTAGTCGACTTGCTTTAGCAGCTCACGTAGCATATTACACATCTGACGAATTTCATCGTCTGATACATTTAAAGCAGGCATAAAGCGCAACAAGTTTGGTCTTGGTGAATTAATCAACAATCCTTCGGGGCTGCGATCTCTGGCAAGATCAACCAGTTTTGGGCCAATATCTTTTCCAAGCATTAATGCGCGCAGTAATCCTTCGCCACGCTCACCTTCAAGATTAAATTCTGCGCAAAGCTTGAGTAATTCAGACTTAAGTAATTCACCTTTAGCTTTGACGCTATCTAAAAAACCTGGGGCTAACAGTTGCTCAATGACGCTAATACCAACAGCAGTCATGAGGGGGTTGCCGTTATAGGTTCCACCTTGATCGCCAGGTACAAAGCAAGCTACCGCATCTGTTGCCAATAGGGCTGCTAGAGGAACGCCTCCACCAATACCCTTGCCCAAAGTCATGATGTCTGGCTCGATGCCGTAGTTTTGGTAAGCAAAGAGCGCGCCGGTACGGCCGCAACCAGCCTGTACTTCATCGGCAATTAACAGAATATTATTTTCTTTAGTGAACTTACGTAGTTCACGCATAAATTCTTGAGTCGTTGGAATCACGCCACCCTCGCCTTGCACGGGTTCAAGCATGACTGCAACGGTTTTGTCGGTGACAAGTTTCTTAACTGACTCTAAATCATTTAAATCCGCTTTAGGAAAGCCTGCTACTTGCGGAGCAAACATCGTGTCCCAGTTTGGCTTTCCAGAGGCGCTCATTGTGGCTAGTGTGCGGCCATGAAAGCTGTGATCAAACGTGATGATCTCAAATGCGCCAGATTTATTGAGTTGGCCCCATTTGCGCGCTAATTTAATGGCGCCTTCATTCGCTTCAGCTCCGCTATTGGCAAAGAAGACTTTGTCAAAGCAGCTGTTCTCAGTCAGTAGATTGGATAAGGCAATCATCGGTTCGTTAAAGAATGCCGGACTAGGATTAATGAGCGTCTTCGCTTGTTTATTGAGCGCCTCAATCATTCCTGGGTTGCAGTGACCTAAGCAATTAACGGCCCAGCCTTGCAAGAAATCCAAATAGCGTTTCCCATTGTTATCAGTGAGCCATGAACCCTTACCTTCGACCATGATCACATCAGGGCGCGGTGTAATAAACATGACTGAGTGGGTATCGATCGTCTGGGTTGGCTTATTCATGCTGATTTAAGGGGTGAGGGTGACAGGGTGAAATGAAGTTTCTATTATCTAACCGAATGGGTTTTATGGCGCAGGACTTATGCGGTGGCTACATCAGCCGCGCTGGTGAAGGAGTCAGCAAAGAACTCCTCCTCTGGTAATTGACACTTGGATGAGAAGTCATTTCTGGCGGCATTGACCATGACTGGGGCGCCACAGGCATAGACCTGGAAGCCCTTCATATCAGGATGGTCAGTCATCACAGCTTGATGCACAAAGCCAGTGCGACCTTGCCAGCCATCCTCTGCAAAGGCATCTGAAATCACTGGGATGTATTTAAAGTCAGCAATTTCTTTTTCCCAGGCTTTGCACAAATCATCTAAATACAGATCACTAGGGCGACGGCCACCCCAATACAAATGAATGGGTCGATGAATCTTTTTCGCCCGCATTTGTTCGATGATGGATTTGATTGGGGCAAAGCCCGTGCCAGCTGCAACAAAAATAATTGGTTTCTTAGAATCTTCTCTTAAGAAAAAGCTCCCCAAGGGACCTTCAAAACGAAGAATATCTTTTTCTTTTAATGCGGGCGTGATGGCACCAAACACAAAGTCAGTAAAGAGGCCGCCTGGCAAATGACGAATATGCAACTCAAGCGGACCTTCTTGCTCAGGCGCGATGGCGATTGAGTAAGCGCGGCGTTGGCCATCCTTAAGGAGAAACTCCAAATACTGCCCAGCTAAGAACTGAAAGCGTTCTGCAGCGGGTAATTGAAGCTTGAGAATGGCGACATCACCACTAGGTTTGGTAATTGCGTTGACTCGGCAAGGCACCTTACGAATCGCAATATCGCCCGCTCCTTGGACTTCACGAGCTTCAATCAGCAGGTCTGATTGGGGATGGGAGCAGCAAAACAGAATGCCACCCGCAGTCTCATCGGCCTTGCTCAGAGCGCTTTCACTATGCTGGCCATGAGTGACTTGACCTTCTAAAACTTTACCTTTGCAAGAGCCACAGGCACCATTTTTGCAGCCATAGGGCAGGTTGATACCTTGACGAAGAGCGGCCTCCAGAAGATTTTCATCTGAATTGACAGTAAATTGTTTGCCGCTCGTTTTGAGCGTGACCTGATAAGACACTCTCATTCCTTTCAATAAATCGTTACGATGTCACTTATGCAATCTTTTGGTAAGCCTTCAATCCTGATTATTGGCTGCGGAGACATCGGTCTTCGGGTAGCCAAACAACTTTCGCGAAGCCACCGTGTCTTTGCGCTCACTTCTCAACAAAATCGCTTTCAGGAGTTGAGGGCGGTTGGCGCGATTCCTATTTTGGGTAATCTGGATCATCCAGAGTCTTTATGGCGCCTTAGCGGTTTAGCTCAAACCGTCATTCATCTAGCGCCACCGCAAAATGGTGGAAATCGTGATTGCCGAACCCGCAACCTTCTCCGAATTTTAGCCCAAGGCTCCAATGCCGTCAGGCGCCTGATTTATATCAGCACCACCGGTGTTTACGGTGATCATAGGGGTGGAAAGGTGAGTGAGGCTACCCCAGTAAGCCCCCAAAGTGAGCGTGCGCAAAGAAGGGTGGATGCCGAGAGAATTCTCCGTTTATGGGCGCCCGCCCATGGAGTGACTTTGACTATTTTGCGCGTCCCGGGAATTTATGCGGCAGACCGCTTGCCGATTGAGAGGCTTCAGGCGCAAACACCCGCATTGCTGCCAGAGGAAGATGCTTATTCCAATCATATTCACAGCGATGATTTGGCAAGGTTAGTGTGTGCAGCGGTTTATCACGGCAAACCCCAGCGCATCATTAATGCCTGTGATGGTGGCGAGACCAAAATGGGTGATTACTTTGATGAAGTGGCGGATGCTTTTGGTCTGGAAAGGCCAGCCAGATTGCCTGGCGGCGAGTTGCAAAAAATTGTTAGTCCGATGCTTTGGTCCTTTATGCGCGAGTCACGCAGGGTTACCAATCAGCGCCTACCGGAATTAAAAACACCGCTACGCTATCCCAGCGTAGGACATTTTCTAAAAACTATTTCCAAGAATCCTTGAGGCCAACCGTACGGTTGAATACTGGTTTGCCAGGTTTGGAGTCATTCTTGTCTGCAACAAAGTAGCCGTGACGCTCAAACTGGAATTGATCTTCTGCTTTGGCATCTTTCATGCAGGGTTCTAAGTAAGCGGCAATTGTTTGCTTTGAATTTGGATTGATCGATTCTAAGAAATTCTTGTCACCACTATCTGGGTGGGGGTCGCTAAACAGGTGATCGTATAGACGCACTTCTGCAGGAATCGCTTCAGCCGCGCTAATCCAGTGAATATTGCCCTTGACCTTGTAGTTATTAGAGCCAGCGGTGCCGCTCTTGCTATCGGGAAAGTGTGTCACGTTGACTTGGGTGACATTCCCTTGTGCGTCGGTTTCAAAACCAGTGCATTCCACCACAAAGCCATGGCGTAAGCGAACACGGCTACCAGGCTGATCTCCAATCGGTGGATAAAGTCTGAAGAATCCCTTGATGGGTTCCTTCATAAAGTCGTCTGCTTCAATCCACAGTTCGCGCGTGAAATGAAATTCACGATTGCCCCACTCGGGTTGATTCGGATGGCGTGGAGCAGAGCATGCTTCTTTTACTGAGGCATCAAAGTTTTCCACTACGAGCTTGAGTGGTTTGAGTACCGCAGTAGCGCGTGGAGCCCTGACTTCTAGATCATCGCGTAATGCTTGATCAAGGGTGCTCATATCAATCCAGCTATCAGCTTTAGAGACACCAATGCGCTCGCAAAATAAGCGAATACTTTCAGGAGTGTAACCACGGCGACGAATGCCTACGATGGTTGGCATTCGAGGATCATCCCAACCCTCAACATGCTTTTCTTCTACAAGCTGCAGTAACTTACGTTTGCTGGTGATGGTGTAAGTCAGGTTGAGGCGTGCGAACTCATATTGATGTGGCACCGGGTCCTTAAAGACACCCAATTCTTTTAATGAATTCACAATCCAATCGTACAAGGGGCGGTTGTTCTCGAACTCTAGTGTGCAGATGGAGTGGGAGACATTCTCTAATGCGTCAGAGATGCAATGTGTGAAGTCATATAAAGGGTAAATGCACCATTTGCTGCCAGTGCGGTGGTGATCGGTATGGCGGATGCGGTAAACCACGGGATCACGCATCACAATGTTGGGATGCGTCATGTCAATTTTCAGGCGCAATACATGCTCGCCATCCTTGAACTTCCCATCACGCATTTCGCGGAACAAGGAGAGATTCTCTTCTGGGCTGCGATCGCGGTAAGGACTATTTTTTCCAGCTTGGCCAAAGTTACCTCGATTGGTATGAATGTCATCAGCACTTTGGCTATCGACATACGCTTTGCCATTCTGAATCAAGATTTCGGCAAACTCATAGAGTTTGTCAAAGTAGTCGCTTGCGTGATAAAGGTGGGTCCCCCAATCAAAACCTAGCCACTTCACTGCATCCAAAATGCTGTCGGCGTATTCCACATCCTCTTTAACTGGGTTGGTATCGTCTAGACGCATATTGCAGCGCGCACCCCCAGCTTGATTATTGTAATCAGCAGCTAATCCAAAGTTCAGACAAATGCTTTTAGCGTGACCAATATGTAAGTAGCCATTAGGCTCTGGTGGAAAGCGGGTGATGATCGATGGGATAGATTCCCCAGCAAGATTGGTGCGCTGTGCAAAAGCCCCGCTTGCCAAATCATGATCGATGATCTGACGCAAGAAATTAGACGATTCGGCTACAGCGCCGGCATTTGCTTTGGAAGGTTTGCTATCTTGGGACATAGCCACATTGTAGAGAAAACCCCCGCCCATAAAGAAAAAGCCCGCAAACAGCTGCGGGCTCGTTTCTGTGAGGCATAAAACTATCAGTCTTCGACAAATGCCTCTTCGCGAGTCTTCTTGACTGCCGGCAAGGTAACCATGACCACCAAGAGTGCTGATGCAATCAGTAATCCCAAGGAAAGTGGACGAGTCAAGAAGGTAGTGAAATCGCCACGGGATAACAATAATGCGCGGCGGAAGTTCTCTTCCATCATTGGTCCAAGTACGAAGCCCAAAAGCAATGGAGGCGGTTCGCAACCCAGTTTGAAAAAGAGGTAACCAATGATGCCGAAGGCAGCGGTCACGTATACGTCAAACACAGTGTTGTTTACGGTATAGACGCCGATACAGCAGAAAACCAGAATGGCTGGGTACATGAAGCGATAAGGAATTTTTAGTAACTTTACCCAGATACCAATCAAGGGCAAGTTCAAGAGAATCAACATCACGTTACCAATCCACATGGAAGCGATCAGACCCCAGAACAAAGCAGGGTTGCTTGTCATTACCTGAGGACCTGGTTGAATGTTATGAATCGTCATCGCGCCAACCATTAATGCCATTACCGCGTTTGGTGGGATACCTAAGGTAAGTAAAGGAATAAATGATGTTTGAGCAGCAGCATTGTTGGCTGACTCTGGACCAGCTACACCCTCAATCGCACCTTTACCAAACTCATGGCTGTATTTGGAGGATTTCTTCTCGACAGAGTAGGCGCCGAAAGATGCCAAGGCTGCTCCTCCGCCTGGCAGGATGCCTAAAATTGAGCCAATAAAAGTACCACGCAAGATAGACGGAATCATGCGTTTGACGTCTTCCTTGGTAGGAATCATGGTGGTCATCTTATTGAGGAAGCCTTCGTCCTCATCGGTCTTCTCAAGGTTGCCCATGATTTCTGCGAAACCGAATACACCCATAGCAACAGCTACGAAACCAATACCGTCACTTAATTCAGGAATATCAAACGCATAACGCGATACACCCGAGTTAACGTCGGTGCCGATCAAGCCCATTAGAAGGCCCAAGACGATCATGCCGATCGCTTTGATCAGAGAGCCGGATGCTAAGACCACTGCACCAATCAAACCCAAGACCATGAGAGAGAAATATTCAGCGGGCCCAAATTTAAATGCCAACTGTGAGAGGGGTGCAGCAAAAGCGGCCAACACTAAAGTTGCCACGCAACCCGCAAAGAATGAACCCATGCCGGCAGTGAACAATGCAACACCAGCTCGACCATTTCTGGCCATTTGGTAGCCATCGATCGCCGTCACCACCGAGGATGTTTCTCCTGGGATGTTCAACAGAATCGCTGTTGTAGAGCCACCGTACTGTGAGCCGTAGTAAATACCAGCCAACATAATCAATGCAGCGATTGGAGGCAAGGCATAAGTAGCTGGCAATAGCATGGCAATCGTGGCGATTGGACCCAAGCCTGGCAACACGCCAATCAGGGTTCCCAATACACAGCCGATCAGACAGTAAAGAAGATTTTGTAATGTAAACGCGGTATCAAAACCGAGAGCTAAATTAGCAAATAAGTCCATTTTCAGTATCCCGGTACGTTATTGAAGAAAGAAAGGCAGTAATGGGAACTGCAATTTCAGACCCAAAACGAATACCGAATAAGTGAAAACAATTAGAAATGTGGCATTGATTAAAGTGCCTTTCCAATGAAATTCATGACTTGCGCTGGCTGACATAAATACCAAAACGAAGACCGCTACGATAAAGCCCATCGTTGGTAGGAGGGCGCCGTATGCAATGACGGATCCAGTAATGAGGCCAATGACCTTCCAGTTGAAAGGAGGGATTTTTTCAATCGCTGCTTTAGCACTGAGTGACTTCACTAGGATTATTAAGCCCAGGGCTGTCATAACTAGGCCAAGCCAGAAGGGGAAGTATCCAGGCCCCATTTTGGCGGGAGTTCCCATTGGGTACTGGGTAGCCATGAAGGTAAAAAAGAGACCAATGACCATATACATTAGGCCGGCCCCAAAATCTTTTTGATTACGGATTTCCAAGTTGCGCTCCTTAATTACCGACTTATTTGTCGATTTATTGATGTTGAGCGATTGTAAGGCAGGATACGGGGATCTTGTCTAGGGTTTGCCCTAGACAGGTGCCAATGCGATAATTATTGCCATGAAAGTCTCCCAAATTCGCCAGGCCTATCTGGACTTCTTTGCCCAAAAAGGTCACCAAATCGTCCCTTCCAGCCCAGTAGTGCCAGGGGATGACCCAACCCTGCTATTTACTAATGCAGGCATGAACCAATTTAAGGATGTGTTTTTGGGCTTCGATAAGCGCCCATATAACCGCGCGACGACTGCTCAGAAGTGCATCCGAGCCGGTGGAAAGCACAATGACTTGGATAACGTCGGATACACCGCGCGTCACCATACCTTTTTTGAAATGTTGGGTAATTTCTCTTTTGGAGATTATTTCAAGAAGGACGCTATTCAATTTGCCTGGGATTTATTGACCCAAGTTTTCAAGTTGCCAAAAGAAAAACTCCTAGTCACTGTCTATGCTGAAGATGAAGAGGCTTATGACATTTGGAATAAGCAAATTGGTGTGCCCGCCGATCGCATTATTCGCATTGGGGATAACAAGGGTGCGCGTTACGCATCGGATAATTTTTGGATGATGGGTGACACAGGCCCTTGCGGACCTTGCACTGAAATTTTCTACGATCACGGTGAGCATATTCCTGGCGGCCCTCCTGGAAGTCCTGATGAAGATGGTGATCGCTTCATCGAAATTTGGAATAACGTCTTCATGCAGTACAACCGCGATGAGGCCGGTGTAATGCATCCGCTACCTAAGCCTAGCGTTGATACAGGCATGGGTCTTGAGCGCATTGCAGCAGTGTTGCAGCATGTTCACTCCAATTATGAGATCGACCTTTTCGTCAATCTCCTTAAGGCTTCTAAGGATGCGGTTGATGCGGCGGGTGGTGAAAACTGTGATGCACAAAGCCCATCACTCAAAGTGATTGCAGACCATATCCGCGCATGTAGCTTCATTGTCGTTGATGGCGTCATTCCAGGTAATGCCGGTCGTGGTTATGTATTGCGTCGCATTGCGCGTCGCGCGATTCGTCATGGTTATAAGTTAGGGGCACGTAAACCATTCTTTTATCAGTTGGTGCCTGCGCTTGTCAAAGAGATGGGCGAAGCCTATCCAGAGTTGCGCGCCGCACAAGACAAAGTCAGTGAAGTCATTAAGCAAGAAGAAGAGCGCTTCTTCCAAACGATTGCTAATGGCATGGAAATTTTGGATGGTGCTTTAGCTGGCGGCGCAAAAGTAGTCGATGGAGAAACTGCTTTCCGTTTGCATGACACTTTTGGTTTCCCATTGGATTTAACCGCTGACGTTTGTCGTGAGCGTGGCGTTACTGTTGATGCCGAAGGTTTTGAAGTGGCGATGCAGAAGCAACGTGATCAAGCAAGAGCCGCAGGCAAATTCAAGGTAGCTCAAGGGCTTGATTACAAGGGTAAGCCTACGCAATTTCATGGGTATGACACCTTAAAGCATGAAGGCGCCAAAGTCACAGCCCTTTATGTGGATGGCTCTGAGGTCGCCTCAGTGAAGGCTGGCGATGCAGCGGTGATCGTATTAGATAACACGCCTTTTTATGCGGAATCTGGTGGCCAAGTAGGCGATAAAGGTGAGTTGCGTAATGAAACTGTGCGCTTCTCAGTGGATGACACCTTCAAGATTCAGGCTGATGTATTTGGCCATCAAGGCGAATTACATGAGGGCGAGCTTAAGGTCGGCGATGCGCTTAATGCCTTGGTAGATGTGCAGCAAAGAACCGACACGATGCGTAACCACAGCGCTACTCATATCTTGCACAAAGCCTTACGTGAAGTGCTGGGCGATCATGTGCAACAAAAAGGGTCATTGGTAGATGCCACTAAGACCCGTTTCGACTTTACTCACAACGCACCTATTACGGCTGAGCAAATTCGTCGCATTGAAGATATTGTGAATCAAGAGATTCTGGAAAATACCGCTACTTCAGGCAAGGTCATGTCTTTGGATGATGCCCAAAAGACTGGCGCCATGATGCTCTTTGGTGAGAAGTATGGCGCTGAAGTGCGTGTGCTGGAGATCGGTTCTTCTAAAGAGCTCTGTGGCGGCACTCACGTAGGTCGCACCGGCGATATCGGTAGCTTGAAGATTATTTCGGAGGGCGGTGTTGCCGCTGGTATCCGCCGCGTTGAGGCTGTGACCGGTAATAACGCGCTGCATTTCTTGCAAGGTTTGGAAGACAAGATCAATGAAGCTGCGGCGATTCTCAAAACCCATCCTGGTGATTTGGTTAATCGCGTTGCACAACTTCAAGAAAGCCTGCGTCAAGCTGAGCGCGATTTAGAAAAAGTGAACTCTAAGTTAGCTGCCAGCCAGGGCGATGAGTTGGCGGGTCTAGCCATTGATGTGAATGGCATCAAAGTCCTTGCTGCGCGACTTGATGGCGCTGATGCTGGCGTACTGCGCGAAACGATGGACGCTCTCAAAGCTAAGCTCAAAACTGCTGCCATTGTGTTGGCCTCAGTTCAAGGCGATAAGGTGAGCTTGATTGCCGGCGTTACGGCTGACTCTATTGGCAAAGTAAAGGCAGGCGATCTCGTGAACTTTGTTGCCCAACAAGTGGGCGGTAAAGGCGGCGGTAAACCAGAAATGGCGATGGCCGGCGGAACTGATCCTAGTAAGCTGGGTGAGGCCTTGGACGGCGTTAAAGACTGGATAGCAAGCAAATGAGTGAACCAGTAAATATTGCCTTTAATGCAGAGGTAGATGCGATTGGTATGAACTGCCCATTGCCTATCTTGCGTACTAAAAAAGCATTGGCAACGATGCAGTCGGGTGAAGTCTTAAAGATTAAGGCAACCGATGTGGGCGCCGCTCATGATTTCCCTGCATTTGCCAAGCAAACTGGTAATGAGTTGCTTGCAAGCACTACCGAAGGTGATGTGTTGGTTTTCTTTATGAAGCGCAGATAAGAAAAATTCTGACGCTCATACCTCTTGGTAAGTAATCAAACAAAAAGGCAGAGATTAATCTCTGCCTTTTTTATTCAAACTCAAAAACGATTACATTAAAGAGCGGCTCTTGAGATAAGCGGCAAAGTCTGCTGAAACCTCTGGGTGACGCAGGGCAAATTCCACGGAGGCCTTGAGATAGCCTAATTTACTGCCACAGTCATAGCGCACGCCATCGTACTCGTAAGCGAATACTGGCTCTTCTTTTAGTAATGCGGCAATTGCATCGGTGAGTTGAATTTCACCGCCCGCACCTGGTTTGAGATTGCGAATATGGGCGAAGATGTCAGAGGACAGAACGTAACGACCAACCACTGCTAAATTAGATGGCGCATCTTTCGGTTGTGGCTTTTCTACTATGCCGTCTAGGCGATAAATGCCCTTAGTTACTTCAGATCCAGAAACAATTCCATAGGAGCTACTCTTTGCGGGATCAATTTTTTCTACCGCAAGTACCGAGCCATTTTGCTCCTCAAACACCTTCAGCATTTGCTTAAGAACTGGAGGTTGTCCGTCTAATAGGTCATCAGCCAAGATGACGGCGAATGGTTCATCGCGAACCAATTTTTCTGCGCACAATACTGCGTGACCTAAGCCAAGCGCTTCAGGTTGACGCACATATACACAATCTACATGACTGGGTTTAACGTTGCGAACGATATCAAGCAAAGCTTGTTTATTTTTAGCTTCTAACTCGGCTTCAAGTTCATACGCTTTATCAAAGTGATCTTCAATAGCGCGTTTGCTGCGACCGGTAACAAAAATCATTTCAGTGATGCCTGCAGCAATCGCTTCCTCAACGGCGTATTGAATAAGTGGTTTATCAACCACATTGAGCATCTCTTTTGGGCTTGCCTTGGTAGCTGGCAAAAAGCGCGTGCCTAAGCCTGCGACTGGGAAAACTGCTTTGGTGACCGCTTTAGTTTTTAATGGCATATAACTTCCAATCGCTCTATTTAACTGCTTTTATTTGAGACGCTCTAATTGTGCAACAAGCTTCTCATGGTTTTGCTCAAACCCTGCAAGACGCTGTTTTTCTTGGGCAACAACCTCGGCTGGGGCGCGTGCCACAAAGCCTTCATTGGTTAATTTGCCCTTGGCTTTATTGATTTCATTAGCTAGACGCTCAATTTCCTTGCCAAGACGAATACGTTCAGCGGCAACATCCACTTCAATCTTGAGCAGGAGCTTGATATCACCTACCAAAGCAATTGGGGCACCCGGAGCATCTTTCTCTAAAGCAGATTCATCGCTGTAGATTTTGACCTCAGTTAATTTAGCAAGCGCCATGAGATAAGGGGTCGCTTTTTCCAGGAACTCTTTTGGACCGCAGATCCAGAGAGGCACTTTTTGACCAGGAGGAACCTGCATCTCGCCACGAAGATTTCTGCAGGCATCTACAATTGCTTTGATCTGCGTAACCCAGGCCTCACTCTTCTCATCAATCTTTTCAGGCTGAGCAACAGGATAAGGTTGGAGCGCAATGGTTTGTTTTTCTTGCTGGGCTAAAACTTTTCCAGATTTAGGGCCAACAGTCTGCCAAAGCGTTTCGGTAATAAATGGAATTAAAGGATGCGCCATGCGCAAAATAGTTTCCAAAACGCGCAAGAGGGTACGGCGAGTGGCGCGTTGTTGTGCTGGAGTGCCAGTCTGCAATTGCACCTTAGCAAGCTCTAGATACCAATCGCAATACTCATCCCAAACAAATTGGTAAATGCTGCTGGCAATATTATCAAAGCGATAAGCTTCAAAGCCTTTGGCCACTTCGGCTTCAGTTCTTTGGAGTTGTGAAACGATCCAACGATCAGCTGGTGAAAAATCCAAATAGCCATCAGGACCGCATTGGTTATCACAAGGTGCAAAGCCATTGTCTTCATCGCCACCAGGGCAATTCATGAGCACAAAGCGAGTGGCATTCCAAAGTTTGTTACAGAAATTGCGATAGCCTTCGCAACGCTTTTGATCAAAGTTAATATTGCGACCCAGCGAAGCCAAAGAGGCAAAAGTAAAGCGTAGGGCATCAGTGCCAAACGCAGGAATACCATCCGGAAACTCTTTTTTTGTTTTCTTGCTAATACTCTCGGCTTGTTTTGGATTCATGAGGCCGGTAGTTCTCTTGCCTACCAACTCCTCAATCTTGATGCCATCAATCAAATCGATTGGGTCCAAAGTGTTGCCTTTGGACTTGCTCATCTTCTGACCTTCAGCATCGCGCACTAGGCCATGCACATAGACAGTGTGGAATGGTACTTTTCCAGTGAAGTGGCAGGTCATCATAACCATGCGTGCTACCCAGAAGAAGATGATGTCAAAACCAGTCACCAAAACAGATGAAGGTAGGAAGTGATTTAAAGCAGGCGTTTCTTCGGGCCAACCTAAAGAGCTAAATGGTACGAGCGCAGAGCTGAACCAAGTATCCAGAACGTCAGGGTCACGGTTGAGTTTGCCGGTGTATCCAGCGGCAGCAGCTTTCGTTTTAGCCTCTTCCTCAGAGCGACCGACAAAAATTTGTCCATCATCGCCATACCAAGCGGGGATTTGATGACCCCACCAGAGTTGACGGGAGATGCACCAGTCTTGAATATTTTCTAACCACTGAGTATAGGTATTGATCCAGTTCTCTGGAACCAGCTTGATATCACCTTTGGTTACCGCATCCAAGGCAGCACCAGCAATCGAGGAGCCTGGTTGATACTTATTATCGGGACTAGGTTTAGACATCGCCACAAACCATTGGTCAGTGAGCATTGGTTCAATGATGGTTTGGGTGCGATCACCGCGTGGCACCATTAATTTATGTGGCTGAACTTTTTCCAATAAACCAGCAGCCTCTAAATCAGAAACTACTTGTTTGCGTGCTGCGAATCTTTCCATGCCTTGATAGGCGGCTGGAGCATTCTCATTAATTTTGGCATCCAAAGTGAGGATGTTGATCATGGGTAGTTGATGACGTTGACCTACTGCATAGTCATTAAAGTCATGTGCGGGAGTTACCTTCACAACTCCAGTGCCAAAGTTCAAATCAACATAGTCATCAGCAATCACGGGGATCTGGCGATCACACAAAGGCAAGTTTACTGACTTGCCGATAAGATGCTTGTAGCGCTCATCTTCTGGGTTCACCATGACAGCAACGTCGCCCAATAGGGTTTCTGGGCGAGTGGTAGCAACGATAAGGTGGCCAGAGCCATCAGTTAATGGATAGCGTATATGCCACATCGATCCATCTTCTTCTTCGCTCACTACTTCTAAATCAGAAACTGCCGTACCCAAAACAGGGTCCCAGTTCACTAAGCGTTTACCGCGATAAATCAAACCTTGTTCATGTAAGCGCACAAAGACTTCGACAACTGCCTTGGACATCTTGTTGTCCATCGTGAAATATTCTTTGCCCCAATCGATCGAAGCACCTAAGCGACGAATTTGGCGGGTAATTGTGTTGCCGGAAGTTTCTTTCCACTCCCATACTTTTTCTAAAAACTTGTCGCGGCCTAAGTCGTGGCGAGACACTTTTTGAGTGTCAAGTTGACGCTCCACAACAATTTGAGTCGCAATACCGGCATGATCAGTTCCAGGCACCCATAAAGTATTTTTGCCTGACATTCGCGCATGACGTACCAAGCCATCCATGATGGTTTGATTGAAAGCATGACCCATATGCAGGGTGCCGGTTACATTAGGCGGTGGCAGCTGAATAGAAAAGTCCCCCTTGCCCTCATCCATGGTGGAGTCGGCGATACCTCGGCGTTCCCACTCTGGACCCCAGTAGGCCTCTATCGGGGCGGGTTCATAGGATTTGGCGAGCTCGTCCGCTGAGCTGGCCGCTGGTGAATTAGGGGTATTTGAGGCATTTGGCATAAGAGGCAAATTATAATTGGGCTGATGTACTCAGACTTGCTCGCGAACCTCAATCCAGAACAGCGCGAGGCAGTGACCCTCCCGCCCGTCCACGAAAATGGCCAAGCCCAGTCAGCCTTGATTTTGGCTGGGGCAGGGAGCGGCAAGACCCGCGTCCTCACCACCCGTATAGCCTGGTTGATTCAGACCGGCCAGGTATCCCCTATTGGCGTCCTAGCGGTGACCTTCACCAATAAGGCTGCCAAAGAGATGATGCTGCGTCTCAGTGCCATGCTGCCGATTAATACACGTGGGATGTGGATTGGCACCTTTCATGGTCTTTGTAACCGTTTATTGCGTGCTCATCACAAGGAAGCGGGTTTACCGTCGACTTTCCAAATCTTGGATACCCAAGATCAGCTCTCTGCAATTAAGCGCCTTTTAAAGGGCTTAAAAGTCGATGATGAAAAATATCCTGCAAAGCAGTTGCAATACTTTATTGCCCACGCCAAGGAGCGCGGTCAACGCGCAAAAGATTTAGCGCTGGGCGATGACTTCCAAGCCAAGATGGCGCAACTGTATGCGGCTTACGATGAACAATGTCAGCGCGAAGGTGTGGTGGATTTTGCTGAACTCTTATTGCGCAGTTATGAATTACTCAAACATAGCGAGGCGATTCGGACTCACTATCAAGAGCGCTTTCGTCATATTTTGATTGATGAGTTTCAAGATACCAATGCTTTGCAATATGCATGGCTTAAATTGTTATCGGGTCATGACGCAAGTCGCATCAATGTCAGTGGCATGGGTAGTAGTTCCGTTTTTGCGGTGGGGGATGATGATCAAAGTATTTATGCATTCCGTGGCGCCGACGTTGAAAATATGCGTCTCTATGAAAAGCAATATCACCCATTGATGGTGAAGTTAGAGCAGAACTATCGCTCACACGGCCATATTTTAGATACGGCAAATCACCTGATTGCGAATAACTCTGAGCGCCTGGGTAAAAACCTGCGAACGGATGCTGGTCATGGCGAGCCAGTCCGTATCTATGAGGCACCAAGCGATCATGCCGAAGCCGCTTGGCTGGTGGACGAAATCAAGGCTTTAGTCAATAGTGGTATCAAGCGTACTGAAGTAGCTTTGCTCTATCGTAGTAATGCCCAGTCACGCATTATTGAGCACGCATTATTTTCTGCGGGTATTCCGTATCGTGTGTATGGCGGTTTGCGCTTCTTCGAACGTGCTGAAATTAAACATGCACTCGCTTACTTACGCTTGCTCGAGAATCCAAATGACGACACTTCATTCTCCCGAGTCGTGAATTTCCCGACCCGCGGAATTGGTGCAAGATCAATCGAAGCCTTACAAGATGCTGCCAGAGCACAACAGTGTTCTTTATATTTAGCTGCCTCTACTTTAGAAGGCAAAGCCGGCGCCGCACTTAGTGGATTTGTGCGTTTAGTAGATCACATGCGTGAAGCTACGCGTCACAACACTTTGCCAGAAACAGTCGAATTTGTAATTCAGCATAGTGGCTTGATTCAGCATTACCTCTCTGAGCGCGAAGGACAGGATCGCGTCGAGAACTTACAAGAATTGATTAACGCTGCCACTGCCTTTATTGCCGAAGAAGGTTACGGTCAAGACGCAGCCGCTGCAATGTTGCCGGGAGAGAATGCTCCAGGCGTTGTAGAGGTTTCACCTTTGGCGGCCTTCTTATCCCATGCTTCATTGGAGGCTGGTGACAATCAAGCCCAAGCAGGGCAAGATGCTGTGCAATTAATGACCGTGCACTCAGCTAAAGGCTTAGAGTTCACCTCAGTGTTTATTACCGGTCTCGAGGAAGGTTTATTCCCTCACGAGAACAGTGTGAATGAGCAAAACGGCTTAGAGGAAGAGCGCCGCTTGATGTATGTGGCGATCACCCGAGCCAAGGAACGACTTTATCTCTCTCATACTCAATCGCGGATGTTGCATGGCCAAGTGCGTTACAACATGCCTTCCCGCTTCCTAGAAGAGCTCCCATCCGATTCATTGAAATGGCTTACCCCTAAAGCAAGAGATGCGCGCTGGGGTGGTGGAAACTCAAGATCAGGATCTACTTGGCAAGATGGTTATACCCGTCAACGCGAATATGAGTCGAATGACTTTTTTGATTCAGGCTCTGAACGTCAAAGACCGGCGAAGCGAGTTGGTTCAGCTTCGATGGAAGTGAAAAGACTGGCCTCCCCACCTCGCGGAAATTACCCATTCACCATTGGGCAGAATGTCTTTCATACGAAGTTCGGTGAAGGGCGCGTGACTGGTTTAGAAGGCGTAGATGCCGATGCAAGGGCGCAGGTTAATTTCAAGCGTCACGGTATCAAGTGGCTACAGCTGAGTATTGCGAAGCTTGCTGCGATTGACTGATAAATCAATTAAACAGGCAACACCACTTCATCTTCTGTGAAGCAAGCTTTCCAAGTTGCATAAAAAGAGCAGTGCATTATCGTCAAACCCGCCATGGAAATCGGGGCGATGATGAACGAGGCTGCCTGCCCCAGATCAAGCGCATCAAAAATCATTCCCACTGTTAGCGGAATGGCAATCAGAATGGCGCTCCAAATGGCTAGATACAGAAAGAATGCGGCTTTATTGGCCCAGCACGCTAATGCGCTAGAGAAGAGTGCTTGTGGCACAGACATATCGGTCCATGCAACCAAGACTGGTGAAAACCACATCAACATCGCTACTGGTATGTACAGTATCGCGCCAAAGCAAAGCACCAAGTAAACCTGACGCAAAGCCTCGGGCGTGATAGGTTTATCACTAGTCATCAGTGGAAGCAGTAATTCAAAGTCAACTAAGAGACTTAAGATAAAGCTGAGCAACAAAATCATGCCGGCATACACCAGGCCTAATTGCAGAATTCTTTTTCGCACGATAGGGCTAGACCGCAGGGCTATCAAATAGACCATCGGCCTAATGCGCTCCTTTTGAATGCCTTGGCGGCAAGCGGTCATGAATCCAACTGAAAGAGTTGGCGTGAGCAGAAGCACTGCAAAGACGCCAATCACTGGAACGACGACTGCTAGCTGCGCTGCAAAGACGTACATAAAGACCAGCATTAAAAAGCCCAAGGGATTTTGTTTAAAGAGCCAAATGCCTTGTCTAATCCAGGTGTAGCCTTCTTTGGGTGCTACGGAATTCAGTTTCATAGTGAGCGGCGACTTAAAAGAATACGTTCAAAGTGCGTAGGGTCATGCGGGGTAAGCATCTGCGCATCACGCGGCAAATAGAAGTCCCAGAGTCTTGAAACCCAGAAGCGTAAAGCTGCTGCACGCAACATGAGTGGCCAGCTAACTTGCTCTTCTTTGGTGAGAGGGCGAACCAACTGATAGGCTTTCATGAACGCGTCTAAGCGAATAGGATCTAAATCTTGCTTGTTATCAGCAAGACACCAGTCATTGACGGTGACGGCGATATCAAATAGCCATTTATCAGTGCCGGCAAAGTAAAAATCAAAGAAGCCGCCCAATTGATCTTGAGAGATATCAGATCCTTTGGGGTCAAATAAAACATTGTCGCGGAAGAGATCGCAATGACTCGCCCCTTGCGGCAATCCATCATAGGTGCCTGAGGCAAAAAATTCCTCTTGAGTTTTTAACTCATGAGTAATGAGTTCTTTCTGGGGCGTGCTTAAATGTTGCAATACCGAAGGTATTGTTTTCTGCCACCAAGCAAGGCTACGAAGATTCTCTTGGGACTTTGGAAAATCCTTTCCAGCCAAATGCATCTTCGCTAGCATCCCGCCAACAAGAGCGCAATGATTGGCTTCTGGTTGGAGTCTGGAAAGGCCTGGTAGCTTGGTAACAATGGCTGCCGGCTTGCCTTTGAGGGTAAAGAGAATGTTGCCCTGTTTGTTTTCAATCGGCTTGGGTACAGGCACACCTTTGTTTGCCAGGTGGCGCATTAACTCTAAATAGAAAGGAAGTTGTTCCGCAGACAATCTTTCAAAGATTGTTAAAACATATTCCCGCTTCTTGCCATCCTTGGTGGTATCTAAGAAAAAATTAGAGTTTTCAATACCACCATGAATGCCACGAATTTCAGTGGCTTGGCCGATATCAAAGTCTTGAGTAATCCATTGAGAAATATCTTCAAGCTCAATCGGAGTAAATACAGCCATAAATCAGTAAATGCTTTTTAAATTAAAAGGGAATGCTGACGCTAGGAACGCTGATCAGATCTGTATCTTTTGGAGGTCCTGGCATCACAGATGTGGGTGGTGCCATTTCGTAGCTGGTGTATGGCGTTTTTACATCTACCTGTGTTGGAGAATTGACATCCTTATATTCGGTAACGGTGGTGCCGTTTTTGTCTCGGTATTGATAGTTTGGCTTGCGTTGCTCAGGGTTGGATGTCGCGCCACTTGCGCTCACAGCAGGTGCGAGTGGCTGACTATTGATACGGTTTAATTCCGATGGGCTCAGTGCCTGGCTGTTATTCTGAGCGTGGGTTGAAGTGGTGCCAAAAAGTCCAAAAACCACCAAAAAACTCATTAGGGTTAGGCTTTGACTCATTGAGCGGCTAATTAAGTTCGTTAAATAATGCATTTTTTCACCTTTTTAAGCCTACTCTCGGTCGGTTCCCTAACCAGACCTGTAGGCAATTCACAACTAGATTGTACGATTGCGGTATGACTAAACATAGACTCTTGTTGGTAGACGGTTCTAGCTACCTCTATCGCGCCTTCCACGCCATGCCAGACCTCAGAAATGGGGCTGGAGAGCCTACTGGGGCTATTTATGGCATGGTGAATATGATGCGCCGGGCCCGATCTGAGCTTAAGGCTGACCATATTGCCTGTGTTTTTGATGCTAAAGGGAAGACCTTCCGCGACGAAATGTACTCAGAATACAAGGCGCATCGCTCCCCCATGCCTGAGGATTTGGTTAAACAGATTGAGCCAATTCATGCCATGGTGAAGGCTTTAGGATGGCCCGTATTGATGGTCTCCGGTGTTGAGGCGGACGATGTCATTGGGACTTTGGCTTGCCAAGCTACGCAAGCGGGTTGGGAAACCATCATCTCCACGGGCGATAAAGATTTGGCGCAACTGGTAAATTCTTCAGTCACCCTCATCAATACGATGACAAATGAAAAGCTAGACATCGAAGGTGTCAAAGAAAAGTTTGGTGTACCACCAGAATTGATTGTGGATTATTTATCTATCATCGGCGATACCGTCGATAACGTGCCAGGTGTTCCGAAGGCGGGACCAAAGACAGCCAATAAATGGCTGGCGGAATTTAGTAATCTCGATAACTTGATGGCAAATGCCGATCAAGTTAAAGGCGTAGTTGGTGAAAACTTGCGCGCTACGCTTCCTTGGTTGCCGCAAGCTCGTCAACTCATTACGGTAAAAACCGATTGTGATTTATCACCCCATTTACCAAGCTTAGATGACTTGCATGCCAAGTCTGAAGACGCGCCTTTATTACGAGAATTATTTGAGCGCTATGCATTTAAGACTTGGTTGCGTGACGTGGAAAAGCAGCTCACAAGCCCGGATAGTAAGGCTGAGCCAGCAAGCTTTGATTTGGCAGGTAGCCTAATTTCTTCCTCTGAGGGCGGAGCAGATAAAGAAAAAAAGACACGCGTGATTGCTGGCTCGCCGACTAAAGATTTGTCACAAGAAACTCGAGACTCACAAGATGCGGTCGAACGTCACTACGAATGCGTCGTGGACGAAGCAAGTTTAGAGAAGTGGCTAAAGAAGATTGAGGCATCTGAGTTAACGGCAGTTGATACGGAAACTACTAGTCTTGATGCGCTTGCGGCAGAACTTGTTGGAATTTCTTTATCAGTAAAGCCGGGTGAAGCTTGTTACATTCCAGTTGCTCACCGCAACGGTGAGGTGCAACTTGATCGTGACTTAGTGCTTGCGCGCATGAAGCCTTGGTTAGAAAGCGCAACGCATTTAAAAGTAGGTCAAAACTTAAAGTACGATGCTCATATCTTTGCAAACTATGACATTACCTTAAAGGGTGTTGCATTCGATACCTTGCTAGAGTCATATGTGCTCGAGTCGCACATGCCCCACAATATGGACAGCTTGGCTGAACGCCATCTGGGCATGAAAACCATTCGCTATGAAGAGGTGTGCGGCAAAGGCGTCCACCAGATTGGTTTTGATCAAGTCGATCTCCAAATTGCAACAGACTATGCGGCAGAAGATGCCGATATTACTTTGCGTCTGCATTTGGAGTTATGGCCACAGATTCAGGAAAACTCAGGCTTGCTCTATATCTATGAAAAGGTAGAAATGCCCGCTATGCGTGTGCTCGGCATCATGGAGCGTAACGGTATTCGGATTGATTCAGCATTATTGGCCAAACAAGGCCAGCAGGTGGGCAAACGTTTGCTTGAGTTAGAAGGCGAAATTCACAAGCTAGCAGGTCAGCCATTTAATATTCAGTCACCTAAGCAGATCGCAGAAATTTTATTTGGACAACTTGAGCTTCCGGTAATTAAAAAGACGCCTTCAGGTGCACCCTCTACCGATGAGGAAGTGTTGCAGAAGCTAGCGGAAGACTATCCCTTGCCTGCGCGCATTTTGGATTACCGCAGTTTGGCAAAGCTAATGTCCACCTATATTGAGAAGCTTCCTCGCATGGCCGATCCCAAGACGGGTCGCGTTCATACGAACTTTTCTCAAGCTACTGCAGTTACAGGTCGCCTGGCATCAAGCGATCCAAACTTGCAAAATATTCCAGTGCGCACAGAAGAGGGTCGTCGTATTCGTGAGGCCTTTATTCCAGCAGACGGATGCAAATTATTGTCAGCGGATTATTCCCAAGTTGAGTTGCGCATCATGGCGCATATTGCCGAAGATGAAAATCTATTAACGGCATTTAAAGAAGGTAAAGACGTTCACCAAGCCACGGCAGCAGAGATTTTTGGTGTCCCATTAGATGATGTTAATTCTGAGCAACGTCGTTACGCCAAAGTCATTAACTTTGGCCTGATTTACGGAATGAGTGCTTTTGGTTTAGCCGGCAATCTGGGTATTGAGCGTTCTGCTGCACAAAACTACATCGCTAAATACTTCGATCGTTATCCAGGGGTGGCTCAATATATGGAGCGCACCCGTCTCGAAGCAAGAGAGAATGGTTATGTAGAGACGGTCTTTGGGCGACGTCTTTGGTTGCCAGAAATCAAGGGTTCCAATGGTCCGCGACGCCAGGGAGCTGAGCGGGCAGCGATTAATGCCCCAATGCAAGGTACTGCTGCTGACTTAATTAAATTGGCCATGATCGCCGTTGAGGACTGGCTCGAAAAGGAGCAGCTCAAGACGAAGCTTTTACTTCAGGTTCATGATGAGTTGGTGCTAGACGTGCCTTTTGATGAGCTTGAGCTAGTGCAAGCTAAATTACCCGGTTTGATGTGCAATGTCGCCCAGTTAAAGGTGCCTTTAGTGGTTAGTATTGGGATTGGCGATAATTGGGAAGAAGCGCACTAAGTATTCAATGAGAAATGCAAGTAAGGAGACAAGGTAATGAGTAAAGACATTCAAAATAGTCGACGTAATTTTATGAAAACATCTGCAATTAGCGCGACTGCTATTGGGGTTGGATTTGCGGGAGCCTCTGAGCCTGTGATGGCTGCGGCTATTGAAACCGATTTCAAAGGCATCAAAGCTGGTGAGCAGATGATCCCCGTTGGTAGCTTTCAGTTGCCAGCGTATGTCTCTCGACCTGAAAAAGCTAAAGGCTCTTTGCCAATCATTATTGTGGCGAGCGAGATTTTTGGTGTGCACGAATACATTGCTGATGTCACCAGACGTTTTGCGAAGTTGGGATATCTTGCGATTGCCCCAGAGTTCTTTGCTCGTGCAGGCGACCCCAATACTTACGGCACCATTGCTGAAATTATGACTAATATTGTGGCCAAGACTCCGGATGCTCAAGTCTTGAACGATCTACAGGCTGCTTTAGTGTGGGCTGGCAAAAATGGCGGTGACTTAAAACGCGTCGGTGTTACTGGCTTCTGTTGGGGTGGTCGTATTACTTGGTTGTCCGCAACCTTGCCGCAGGTGCGTGCCGGTGTAGCTTGGTACGGTCGTCTCATCGGCGAGAAGACTGAGGGCAATCCTCGCCATCCTATAGATATTGCTGCTGATTTAAAAGCGCCAGTGCTCGGCTTGTATGGCGCTGCTGATACCGGAATTTCTTTGGAGAGTATTGATCAAATGCGCGCCGCTTTGGCGCAGGCCGCCCCTAAGAATCCTGTTGCCAAGGCTTGTGAATTTGTAGTTTATCCAGATACCCCCCATGCATTCCATGCTGATTACCGCGCAAGCTATCGTGAAGGTCCTGCGAAAGATGGTTGGGAAAAGTGCCTAGCCTGGTTTAAGAAAAACGGAGTGGCATAAGCTCGATGACTGTTTTACAAAGCATTCTCCTGGTGACTGCGTTAGCGGGAACTGCTAGCGTCTTGGTGGCCGCAAGCTGTTCTTTGGCCATGCTCTCCAAGATGGTCAACAATATGGTGAGCCTATCGGTCGGCATATTGCTAGCAACTGCTTTACTCCACTCCTTGCCTGAAGCATTTAGCATGGAAGGTGCAAAACCTCAGTTCTTATTTGCTACTTTGCTTGCTGGGTTATTGGGTTTCTTCTTGCTTGAGAAGATCGCATTATTGCGACACGACCACCATCACGAAGGTGATGGGCACCACCATCACCATGGCCATGATGCAGAAAATGCTGGGCGTAGTGGCTGGATGATTTTGGTTGGCGATGGCATTCATAACTTCGTAGATGGCATCTTGATTGCCGCAGCCTTTATGGCCGACCATCAAGTGGGCATTTTTACGGCCATTGCGATCATTGCCCATGAAATCCCGCAAGAGATCGGTGATTTCATTGTCATGTTAAATGCTGGCTTTTCCCGTGCACGCGCCTTGTTGTACAACCTTATCTGCGGTTTATCAGCAGTAGTGGGTGGCGTATTGGCTTATTTCTTCTTGGAAAAAGCGCATGCAGCGATGCCATATTTATTGGTTGTCGCTTCTAGTAGTTTTATTTATATTGCGGTGAGTGATCTCATCCCGCAAATGCACCGTCGCCCACACTGGGTCGAGTCTTTACGTCAGACGGTCTTGATTGCTTGTGGCGTAGGGTTTGTGATCCTACTGTCCCTATTGCACTAACAAGTTTTAAAGTTCAACAGGCCTTTTGGGGTCTGCGCACCATTCGCTCCAGCTACCTGCATACAGGCGTGAGCCTTTAAAGCCAGCAAGCTCCATCGCTAGAAGGTTATGGCAGGCAGTGACGCCAGATCCACATTGGTGAATAACTTCAGAAGCTTTAGCAGTCCCGAGGAATGCTGAAAATTCTTTGAATAACTGCTCAGGAGTTTTGAATGCAGTCGCATTGAGATTATTTTTGAAGAAGCGATTCATTGCACCGGGAATATGCCCGCCAACTGGATCCAGCGTTTCATTTTGACCATGAAAGCGATCTTCAGTGCGTGCATCGATGATTTTGTTTTTCTTTGTCTCTAGATTAGCCACTACATCATCAACTAGAACTAGCCCCGCATAAGGCATCACTCCAATGGCTTCTGTGCAAGGGGTGGGCGCTCTTGGAATAGAACCCATGGGGCCATTCCAAGAATCTAAGCCGCCATCTAGTACCCGAACATTAGCGTGCCCTGTTGCCTTGAGCATCCACCACAAACGACTGGCATAGACGGAGCCTTGTTTGTCATAGGCAACCACTAAGGTATTGGGGTTGATGCCCAAACGCGTTTTAGTTTGAGCCCAGGCCTCTGGACTAGGCAGGGGATGTCTGCCATTCGTGCCAGTCTTGCTTCCTGAGAGATCTTTATCGAGGTCTACAAAAATGGCACCAGGAATATGACTTTCTTCGTAGGATTTTTTGCCGATCAGTGGGTCGACTAAATCAAAGCGACAGTCACAGAGCAATATATTTTCACCACTATTAATGATTTCTTCTAACTGGTTAGCTGAGATTAGAGGAGTCATGATGCTTCCTATTTTTGGTGATGAGGGTTATTAATAAAGGGTATTAATGTAACCGTGAAGCTTATTTTAATTATGCACCTTCGAAGTTCATGACTCGGCGATACCACTCATGAAAATGTTGCATGCCATCTTCCATTGGGCTTTGATATGGACCTACTTCATTAATGCCGCGGGCAAGTAGGGCTGCTCGGCCCTGATCCATACGCTCAGCAATTTCATCATCCTCGATGCAAGTTTCCATATAAGCAGCACGTTCTGCTTCCACAAATTCACGCTCAAACAAAGCGATTTCTTCTGGATAGTAGAACTCAACAATATTGCGTGTTTTACCGGGGCCCATAGGGTGCAGTGTTGATACGCACAGAACGCCTGGGTACCACTCCACCATGACATTGGGGTAATAGGTAAGCCAGATGGCACCATGGCGTGGGGCTTTGCCGTCAAATTGACGAAGTACAGCTTCATGCCAGTTGCGATAGGTTGGTGAGCCTGGAATTTGTAAATCTTTATGAATGCCAACGGTTTGAACGCTATGCCAATCGCCGAACTCCCAGTGCAGATCTTCGCAAGAAACAAACTTTCCAAGACCTGGATGAAATGGCACAACGTGATAGTCCTCGAGATAAACCTCGATGAATGTTTTCCAGTTGTAGTTGCATTCATGTACTTCAACATGGTCAAGAACGTAACCTTCAAACTTGAGATCATCTGCAACGCCCAGTTTGGCGAGGTCAGTGCGTACGTCGCGTGGACCTTCGAATAGGAGTCCTTGCCAATTTTGTAAAGGGGATTTGCCAAGATTTAAACAAGGCTTATCTTCAAAGTGAGGGGCACCTAATAAATTGCCGCCTAAGTCATAAGTCCAGCGATGTAATGGGCAAACAATATTGTCAGCTTTACCACGACCATTGAGCATCAATGCTTGACGATGGCGACAAACATTGGAAAGGAGTTCTACGCCAGACTCATTGCGAACAAGTATGCGACCTTCGTTTTCTGCGCTTAAAGTTTGATAGGAGCCCATTTCAGGCACCATCAATTCGTGACCAACATAGCCGGGGCCCTGCTTAAAAAGCAGTTCAATTTCCCGCTGATACAGGTCAGCGTCAAAATATGCCGAAACCGGCAATTGCAAATTGGACGGCGCAAGCTTCTGCGCGGTAGCCAGATTAGTCATTCTCCCCACCCCCGAAAACGTCAGCCGAAGCTAAGCGGAATAACCAATCCAACCATCGACGGATCGATATTGGAAAGGAAGGGGTGGATTATACCCATCCAAACGGCTTCTCGCTTTAATATATATGCCTATCCGTGTGGGAAATAACAAGGAATCCAGCTTATGCCAGCCAAGAAGTCAGAGAGTCAAAAACCCGGTCTTGAGGTCCTAATTGACCCCGATTTGCGTTATGAGCAAGCCGTTAAAGAGCTTGAAAAGCTCATTTCAGACATGGAATCTGGCAAATTTTCCCTAGAAGAAACCTTGTTAGCCTATCAACGAGGGGCAGCCTTGCTAAAACATTGTCAGGGGATGTTGGCCCAGGTTGAGCAACAAGTTCGAGTGTTCGAGGCTTAATTGGGCACTGCTTTTCAATTTCAGGAGTGGATTACCTCTCACTCCGAGCGAACTGAGTTGGCGTTAGATCGCTTGCTCGATTCCGTGCAAACTACGCCGCATCGTTTACATGAGGCTATGCGTTACGCAGCGCAAGGTGGCGGCAAGCGTATCCGCCCCTTATTAGTTTATGCCGCAGGTCAACTTGGCGAAAACACAGAAAGTAGCGAATCATTGGATGCTGCGGCTGTAGCAATTGAATGTATCCATGCTTATTCATTGGTACACGATGATTTGCCATGCATGGATGATGATGACTTACGTCGCGGTCGTCCGACAGTGCACAAAGCTTTTGATGAAGCAACAGCATTACTCGTTGGGGATGCATTACAAACGCGCGCTTTTGAAATTTTGGCCAATGCAAATGGTGATGCGCAAGTTCGCCTCAACCTGATTTTTGCATTAGCGGCCGCCTCTGGCTCACGCGGCATGGCGGGTGGTCAGGCCATTGATTTAGAAAGCGTTGGCAAGAAATTAGACCTCAATGGTCTAAAGCAAATGCATGCTATGAAAACAGGAGCTTTGTTGTCATGCGCTGTTGAAATAGGCGGTATTGCTGCCCATCTAAATCCAACACAAATGGCGCATTTGAAAAGTTACTCAAAGTCCCTGGGATTAGCCTTTCAGATTGTGGATGATGTGCTGGACGCCACTGCGGATAGTCAAACCTTGGGTAAGACAGCTGGCAAGGACGCTGCTGCCAATAAGCCGACCTACGTGACCTTGATGGGTTTAGACTATGCACAGAAGCAGGCTAAAGAGTTGCAAGAAACAGCAATCGCTAGCTTGGATAGTTTTGGTGCATCTGCACAAGCATTAAAAGATTTAGCTCTCTTGGTTGTCAATCGCGGCAAGTAAGAGATCAATAAGAATAATAAGAGAAATTCATCAGTACAGATTATTTAGGTTCAATGACTTTACATTCCATTAACTCCCCCGACGATCTCAAAAAACTCTCCCGCGAAGATCTACCAGCTTTAGCTGATGAGTTACGCGAGTTTGTTTTGGATTCTGTATCCAAGACGGGTGGACATCTGTCGTCCAACTTGGGAACGGTAGAGCTCTCTATTGCTTTGCACTACGTCTTTGATACCCCGCACGATCGCATCGTTTGGGATGTTGGCCATCAAAGTTACCCACATAAGATTCTGACTGGTCGTCGTGAACGCATGGGTAGCTTGCGTCAGCACAAGGGCTTGTCAGGTTTTCCGCATCGCTCTGAAAGTGAGTTTGATGCTTTTGGTACCGGTCATTCATCCACGAGTATTTCTGCGGCAATGGGTATGGCGCGTGCGTTTCAAACCAAAGGCGAACGACATGTAGCTGTTGCGGTGATTGGCGATAGTGCGATGACCGGTGGTATGGCTTTTGAGGCCATGAATAATGCCGGTGTATACGACGACTTACCCCTCGTAGTGATTTTGAACGATAACGACATGTCGATCTCGCCTGCCGTGGGTGCGCTCAATCGCCATCTAGCTAGATTGCTTAGTGGCAATATTTATTCGGCGACCAAAAAAGGCATTGATAGTGTTTTATCAATTGCGCCCCCTTTGCGTGAATTTGCTAAACGCCTTGAAGATCACGCCAAAGGAATGGTTTCTCCATCGACGATCTTCCAGGAGTTTGGCTTTAATTATTTCGGCCCGATTGATGGCCATGATTTAGATGCTTTGATCCCGATGCTGCAGAACGTGCGTCGCTTGGCTTTAGAAGGTCGCGGACCCCAGTTCTTGCACGTGGTGACTAAAAAAGGTCAAGGCTATGAATTAGCTGAGGCTGATCCTGTGCTCTATCACGGCCCTAGTAAATTTAATCCTGAAGAGGGTGTCAAAAAATCAGCCGCCAGCAAAAAAACGTTTACTCAAGTATTTGGTGAGTGGTTATGCGACATGGCGCATGCAGATCCTTTATTGGTGGGCATTACTCCAGCCATGCGAGAGGGTTCCGGTTTAGTTGAATTTGAGAAGAGTTTCCCTAAGCGTTACTACGACGTCGGTATCGCTGAACAGCACGCGGTCACTTTTGCAGCCGGTATGGCATGTGAGGGCATGAAACCAGTAGTAGCGATTTACTCTACTTTCTTACAGCGCGCGTATGACCAACTCATTCACGATGTGGCGATACAGGATTTGCCGGTGTTGTTTGCATTAGATCGCGCTGGTCTCGTTGGTGCTGATGGCGCTACGCACGCTGGCGCTTATGACATTCCATTCTTGCGTTGTATTCCGAATATGCTGGTGATGACGCCGGCAGATGAATCGGAATGCCGCGACTTGTTAACGACTGCCTTTCATCAGCCACATCCAAGCGCAGTGCGCTATCCGCGTGGTGCAGGCGTTGGCACTATCCCATCTAAAGAATTACGCACTCTACCGTTTGGTAAGGGCGAGATTCGTCGCAAATCCACTGCGCCTGCTGGTCAACGTGTGGCGATATTGGCGTTTGGCACTTTGCTCTACCCAGCACTCGAAGTGGCTGAAGGGATTAATGCAACGGTGGCCAATATGCGCTTTGTAAAGCCGCTCGATGTAGATCTTATCCAATCGTTAGCGGCTGATCATGATTATTTTGTGACGATTGAGGATGGGGCTATTGCCGGTGGTGCAGGTAGCGCTTGTTTAGAGGCGCTCTCGAATCTCGGTATTCAGAAACCCCTCTTGCAATTAGGTCTTCCTGATCAATTTATCGAGCATGGTGACTACAGTCTGCTGATGACCAAGTGTGGCTTGGATGTTGAGGGTATTGCTAACTCCATCAAACAACGTTTTCCGGCAATATTGACCATAAATACTACGCTGTTAGGCAAATAAGCCCGTTTTGCCTGAAAATAGAGCCATGAATGACTTGAATCCCGCATTTCTGAAAGCCAGCGCAATGCCTGACGTGCAATCCACTTTGGATGAGCGGGCACTGCCTATTGAGCAAGTTGGTATTCGTGGCGTACGTCATCCACTGACCATTCGCAGCAAGACGGGTAACTTCCCATCGGTTGGAACTTTTGAGATGGATGTGGCCTTACCTGCGCATGTAAAGGGTACGCACATGTCGCGATTCATGGCGCTTCTCCAAAAACAAGATGCGGCTGTGGATAGCACCACCATTGTTGCCTTAGTTCGTGATATGTTGCCTTTGCTCGATGCTAAAGAAGGCCACGTGCAATTTACTTACACACATTTCGTAAAAAAAGCAGCGCCGGTTTCTGGTGTAGAAAGTTTGATGGATTACGAAGTGACTTGGATGGCAACAGCCAAGCAAAATGCAACAGGCGGCGCTGATATTGAATTGGGTTTACGCGCACAAGTTCCAGTAATGAGTTTGTGTCCTTGCTCAAAAGAGATTTCTGAGTTTGGTGCACATAATCAACGTTCACACGTCACTATGACTGTAGCGTTGGATTCTGAAACGCAGATGACAGTGGAGGATTTAGTTGCCGCTGCTGAAAGCGAAGCTTCTAGCGAGTTATGGGGATTGCTGAAACGTCCCGATGAGAAATGGGTTACTGAGCATTCTTATAGCAACCCGAAGTTTGTAGAAGACTTAGTGCGTGACGTAGCCGGCAATCTCAAGGCAGATCAGCGTATCCGCTCTTTTGTGGTGGAGGCTGAGAACTTTGAATCCATTCACAACCACAGCGCATTCGCCAGAATCAGTCATCAGAAATAGGCAAATTCAGATAGGCAATAAATCTATTTCAGGTTATTGCTTTGCAAATCCCAGCGGGGTTTGATATCAAAGGCTCCAGAAGTTGTGGAGCCATTATTTTTTTCGATCATGCGCAGTGCCCCAGCAAAAGCGATCATCACGCCGTTATCCGTGCAGAGTTCAAGCGGCGGGTAATGTACTTCAAAACCATTGTGTTTCGCTTTGTCATTGAGTGCAGCACGTAGTTGCAAATTGGCACCAACGCCACCTGCGAGCACTAAATGTTTGCAGGCCGTTTGTTTGAGTGCTTTCTCGGACTTACTGACAAGAACTGCCACGATGGAGTCAACAAAACTTCTAGCAAGATCCGCGTGAAATTGTGCAAGCTCTGAAGGGTTCACAATATTTTTTTCTGCAAACTTTTTCGCTTGATTGAGAACGGCCGTCTTTAATCCAGAGAAAGAAAAATCTAAATCACCAGAGTGCAACATGGGTTTAGGTAAATCAAAAATACCTGGGCGGCCTTGCTCTGCCAATTTAGAAATAGCTGCGCCACCGGGGTAATCCAAGCCGAGTAATTTGGCCGTCTTATCAAAGGCTTCTCCCGCCGCATCATCCAAGGTTTCGCCAAGCAGCTCGTATTGACCAATCCCGGAGACTTTCATGAGTTGCGTGTGGCCACCAGATACCAGCAAGGCAATAAAGGGGAATTGAGGGGCGGTTTGGCCCAAAAGCGGGGACAGTAGGTGTCCTTCGAGGTGATGTACCCCTATAGACGGTAAATTGAGACCTTGGGCTAGGGATTTAGCAAAAGCGCTTCCTACCAGGAGGGCGCCAGCCAATCCAGGGCCTTGAGTGAATGCCACAGCATCAATATCGGCCAATTTGAGGCCAGACTGGGCTAATGATTGGTCTAAGAGGGGTAAAACACGACGAATATGGTCGCGGGAGGCTAATTCGGGGACAACGCCCCCATAGTCCCGGTGCATGGCGATTTGAGAGTGCAGGCCCTCGCCCAATATGCCCTGGAAGGCCGGTTTACCCTCTTCCCAAGGCGTGGTGTTGTATAAAGCCACCCCGGTCTCGTCACAAGAAGTTTCTATTCCTAAAACAATCATTTTTTTACTTAGCCGTGCTAGAATCGCAATTCAGTTAATTTTTCGATATCTATCGAGCATATACGAGTTAAATAAGTATGACTACAGTCCGCCTCCGCGAAAACGAACCATTTGAAGTGGCATTGCGCCGTTTCAAGCGCACCATTGAAAAGAATGGCCTTTTGACAGACTTGCGTGCACGCGAGTTCTACGAGAAGCCAACGGCTGAACGTAAGCGCAAGAAGGCTGCAGCTGCTAAGCGCCATTACAAGCGTATTCGCAGCCAAATGTTGCCTAAGAAGCTTTACTAATAGAATTTAAAAGCTCTCCTCACCGAGAGGCTTTGAAACCCGCTGACGGTGAAACGCAGCGGGTTTTTGCTTTTTAATCACCATTATTAAATGTTCGACGTTTTATATTCAATACCAGGAATAAAGCCATGAGTCTAAAAGATCAAATCACCGAAGATATGAAAAATGCTATGCGCGCTAAAGAAGTTGAGCGCCTAGGAACGATTCGTCTTTTATTGGCAGCGATCAAGCAACGCGAAGTCGACGAGCGCATCGTGGTTGACGATGCTGGTGTGATTGCAACTGTCGAAAAAATGATTAAGCAACGTAAAGATTCGATCTCTCAATTTGAAAAAGCCAATCGCGATGATTTAGTTGCGATTGAAGCTGCTGAGATGGTGATTTTGCAAACGTATTTGCCTGCGCAGTTATCCGATGCTGAAGTAGAGGCTGCAGTAGCTGCTGCCGTTGCTTCCACTGGCGCTGCAGGCCCACAGGATATGGGTAAGGTCATTGGCGTACTGAAAGGTCAATTGGCTGGCAAAGCAGATATGGGTAAAGTATCTGGCTTGGTAAAAGCCGCATTGGCGAAGTAAGTAAACTCAGTAGCTAGTCAAGAAAGCAAAATCCTTTCATACTGGCTACATGGCGCTCATTCCACAATCCTTCATTGCCGATCTTTTAAATCGGGTTGATATCGTTGATGTGGTTGGGCAGCACGTTAAGCTGAAAAAAGCGGGCGCGAACTTTCAGGGTTTGTGCCCCTTTCATTCAGAGAAGTCCCCATCATTTTCAGTTTCACCTACTAAACAGTTTTATCACTGCTTTGGTTGTGGCGCCCATGGATCTGCCATTAGTTTCTTAATGGAGTATTCCGGACTTGGATATGTGGATGCTATTGAAGATCTTGCGCGTTCCGTAGGCTTAGATGTGCCTCGTGAAGAGCGCACTGCAAATGATGTAGCGAGACAGCAGCAAGCAATGGCATTGAGTGAGGTGATGAGCACTGCTGCAGATTGGTATCGCCAACAACTCAAAGGCAATACCAGGGCAGTTGAGTATTTAAAGGGCCGTGGACTCACTGGTGAGATTGCTAAGCGTTATGCCTTAGGTTATGCGCCTGACGGCTGGCAGGGTCTTGAAGCAGTATTTGGCACCTACTCTAATGATGAGGTTGCCAAGACTTTGCTAGAGGGCGGTTTACTGATTCAGGGTGAACAGTCCGAAGGTGCAAATGTAAAGCGCTACGACCGTTTCCGTGACCGCATTATGTTTCCTATTCGCAATCCCAAAGGTCAAACCATTGGCTTTGGTGGACGGATTTTGGATCAAGGTGAACCCAAGTATTTAAATTCTCCTGAGACGCCATTGTTCTCAAAAGGCAATACGCTTTATGGCTTGTTTGAAGCAAGACAAGCGATTCGTACCCAGGAATATGTTTTGGTGTGCGAAGGCTATATGGATGTTGTTGCCTTAGCGCAATTAGGTTTTCCAAACGCGGTTGCAACACTGGGTACAGCTTGTACGGCAAACCATGTACGCATGCTACTCAGACAAACCGATAAAGTGGTTTTCTCATTTGATGGTGACTCCGCTGGTCAACGTGCTGCACAGCGTGCGCTTGAGGCTTGCTTGCCTTTAATGTCAGATGATAAAGAAATTCGTTTCTTATTCTTACCGACAGAGCATGACCCTGATAGCTATGTTCGTGCTTATGGCGCACCGGCTTTTGAGAAGGTCATTAAAGAAGCCATGTCTATCTCTAGCTTCTTCTTTAAGGTTGTTAGTGAGGGTCACGAGCAAACTACCCCAGAGGGTAGAGCCCATACCCATCATGCCGCTAAGCCGCTTTTACTGTCGATGCCTCCCATTGCTTTGCGTACGCAAATTCTGCGCGAACTCGCGATTCGTACCAATACTACCCCTGCAGAACTTGAAGCATTTTGTGGTTTAACAGTAGCGCCTGCGCTTGTTCGACAAACTACTTATCAGCCAGCACAGGCGCGCTATCAAGGTGGACAGGGTAATCAAGGTAACCCAAATAGCCAAAATAATTTTTCTAATAATGGCAATCGGCAAGGCGCGCCTTGGCAAGTATCCAAAGGATCTGCAAAAAGAGTTGCTACTCAAAATATCGAGCCACCCAAGGCACCAACGGATTTAGCCGAGCAAATGCTGCGAGTGATTATTCAGTTTCCGCATTTAGGAAAAGCATTGGATGAAAATAAGCGCGCACTAGCATTGAAGGCGGCAGAGCAGAGATCTGAAAAAGCCCACGCTTTGATGAAAGATCTTTTGTCACAGTGTGACTTGGTTGAGTTGATTCCAGGCGAGGGTAATAAACCAGCGATCGCAGGTGCCGGCGCATTTGCCATGTTCCAAGATCAACTCTCTCGTAGTGAGTTGGCTCCTCTGTATGAGGTCCTGAGAAATCGGGTGATGGGTTCTGATTTGGAGTTAGAGGGTGCAGCTGCTGATCTTGAGGGGGCATTCAAAAAGCTGGAATTAACCCATCTCAAGCAGGAAATGACTGAAATCGCCCAAAAGATCTCTGGAAGCATTGCTTCTGAGCAAGACAAAGCCCGTTATCGGGAATTGGGCGAAAAGCTGAAATTCTCCTAAGAATTTACTGAAACACCCCTAGAAATCCCCCGAAATTACCCCATATTTTTAAGTGTTACGGAGGTAAAAAAGTCGCAATCGACTATAATCCTCTGTTCCCAAGAAAAAACCGATTTAATTCAGCCACTTGCGCTTTATTTTGATGAAATTTGGGGTAAGTGAGTAAGTGAGTTACTACGGGGCTGTGTTTCATCAGTCGATATCAATAACAGTAATGTGAGTAAGTGCTAATAAATGCCGAATACCAAGACCAAAAAACCAGCTCCAAAAGCGAAAGCTCCAGCTAAACCAGTAAAAGCCGCTGCAAAACCAGCGGCCAAAGCAAAAACCCCAGCTAAGCCAGTAAAGGCTGCCGCAAAACCAGTTTCTAAAGCTAAATCACCAGCTAAGCCCGCTCCAAAAGCGAAAGCTCCTGCAAAGCCAGTAAAAGCGGCTGCAAAACCAGCGCCTAAAGCTAAGGCACCTGCTAAGCCAGCTCCAAAAGCTAAAGCACCAGTTAAACCGGTGAAGGCTGTCACAAAGCCAGCCCCTAAGGTTGCAGCTAAAGCGCCAGCAAAACCAACAAAAGCAGTTGCAAAGCCAGCGGCAAAAGCGCCGGCAAAGCCAGTTGCTAAAGCCCCTGTGAAAGCAGCAAAAGCAGAAGTCAAAGTTGAGCCAGTAAAAAAAGGTAAAGCTGCGCCTGCTCCTAAGGTTGAGCCAGTTAAAGAGGCAAAGGAAGTAAAAGCAACCAAAGATAAAAAAGCCCAGGTTGCTGAAGTTGAGGCGCCAGTAGCTGAAGAAGAAAAGAAGCGTGGCCGTAAAGCCAAGGCGGATGCTCCTGCAGAAAATGCGGAGCCAGTTTTAACGGATCGTCAAAAAGCGCGTGAGCGTAAAGCTAAAGAGAAGGCGCTCTTAAAAGAATTTGCAGCACAGCAGTTGGGTACTGAAGAGCAGCAAGAGCTACGTCGTGCTCGTTTGAAGACTTTGATCAAGATGGGTATGTCCAAGGGCTATTTAACCCATGGCGAGATGAATGACGTGATGTCTGACGAGTTGTCTGATGCGGATGCATTAGAGACTTTGATCAGCTTGCTCAATGACATCGGTATTACTGTTTACGAACAAGCGCCCGATGCTGAAACCTTAATCCTGTCTGACAATACAGAAGCTGCAGCTTCCGAAGAAGAGGCTGAAGAAAAGGCTGAAGCTGCTTTATCTACAGTGGATTCAGAATTCGGACGCACTACCGATCCAGTACGTATGTATATGCGTGAGATGGGTACAGTGGATTTGCTGACTCGCGAAGGCGAGATCGTCATTGCGAAGAAGATTGAAGCCGGCCTCAAAGATATGGTGATGGCTTTGGCTGCTTGCCCTGTAACGATTGCTGAGATTTTGAGCAACGTTGACAAGATTGCTAGTGGCGAGATGGAGATTGACCAGTTTGTGGATGGTTTGGTTGATCCTAACGCAGAAGATATTAAGCTTGGACCTGAAGAGCCAGAAATTGATCCGGATGCTGAAGAAGGCGATGAAGAGGGCGGCGAAGACGAAGGTGGCGGCGGCGGTGGCGGTGCTGCAACAGCGAATGCCAAGCAATTAGAAGAGTTAAAGCAGATTTCTTTAGAGAAGTTTGCAATCGTACGTACACAGGCCGATAAGATGCGCCGTGCGTTTGATAAGGATGGTTATAACTGTCCTGCGTATCTGAAGGCGCAAGAAGCAATTCGTGCTGAGTTGCTTGGTTTCCGTTTGACAGCGAAGAGTGTTGAGAAGTTATGTGACACTATGCGCTCACAAGTGGACCAAGTATGGAAACTTGAGCGTGGCATCGTGAGCTTGTTGGTAGACAAGGTTGGCGTTAATCGTAGCGAAGTATTAAAAGACTTCCCTAAGATGTCCATGAATTTGACTTGGACTGAGAAGTTGCTCAAAGAGAACAAGCCTTACAGCGCACTCTTGCAACGTAACGTCCCTGCAATTCAAGAACTTCAACAGAAGTTGATTGATATTCAGAAGAATGTTGTTATTCCACTTCCAGAATTAAAAGAAGTAAACAAGCAGATGATCGCTGGCGAGAAGCGTGCCCGTGAAGCGAAACGTGAGATGACGGTAGCCAACTTACGTTTGGTAATCTCCATTGCTAAGAAATACACCAACCGCGGCTTGCAGTTCTTGGACTTGATTCAAGAGGGCAACATCGGCTTGATGAAAGCGGTAGATAAGTTTGAATACCGTCGTGGCTATAAGTTCTCTACCTATGCAACATGGTGGATTCGTCAGGCGATTACTCGTTCGATTGCTGACCAGGCTCGTACGATCCGTATCCCTGTTCACATGATTGAGACAATCAACAAGATGAACCGTATCAGCCGTCAGATCTTGCAAGAAACTGGCCATGAGCCAGATGCTGCAACCTTGGCGCTGAAGATGGAGATTCCTGAAGATAAGATCCGCAAGATCATGAAGATTGCTAAAGAGCCTATCTCCATGGAGACACCAATTGGTGACGATGAAGATTCTCATTTGGGCGACTTTATTGAAGATGGCAATACATTGGCTCCAGCCGAAGCAGCATTGCATGACTCTATGCGTGATGTGGTGAAGGACGTTCTTGATTCATTAACACCACGTGAAGCAAAAGTATTGCGTATGCGCTTTGGTGTTGAGATGAGCACTGATCACACTCTCGAAGAAGTCGGCAAGCAGTTTGACGTTACTCGTGAGCGTATTCGTCAGATCGAAGCTAAGGCCCTGAGAAAAATGCGTCACCCAAGCCGTAGCGACAAACTCAAGACCTTCCTCGAGGAAGATTGATTGTCTAGCACTTCGATATCGTGAGTCCTTTATAAAAAAGGATTCACGATCTGCAGTCTCTTATCAATTACTTGCCGGTGCTGCATATCTTCTGAGTACAGTTTTTCGCATCCTGCTTGCAAAGCCGCAGCAATAATCATTGAATCATAGTGATGGTATCCATATCGCCTGGACACCATCAATCCAGTTTCAAAAGTATCTATGTCAAGCGATCTTACGTTGAATGTAGACGTAAATAAATCTAAGAATTCATCCAGCTCACTATTAGATATTTTTATTTTTCTAATGCTAGCAGAAGTAAATTCATTAAGCACTTGAACGCTTATTACGTTCGATTGCTGTAAATTTTTAGTAACCCAGTCTGCTTTTTTGGTATCTGATGATAGTAAATAAAGTAGGGTATTGGTATCAAAAAATATCTTCTTAGCGTTCATTCAATTCAGATCTATCAAAGTGAAAATCAGCGGGCATGCGACCACGAAATTTTCTCAAACTTTGAAGCCTATCCTGCAGGGAAGGTTTCTTCTTAACTTGGAAATGCTTTTTATCCGCAACATGGACCTCAATGTCATCCCCTTCTTTTAGCTCTAAAAATTCGACCACTTGAGCTGGTAGACGAATGGCAAGGCTGTTCCCCCATTTTGATACGACCATGATTTTCATCTCCTTTAGATATACATATAATAATGTATATCTAAATAAAAACCAACATTTCAGCAAGTGCATACCAATCAATCATTTGAAGAGCCCCTTCAATTACAATGAGTGGTTAGGGCCCATAGCTCAGTTGGTTAGAGCAGAGGACTCATAAGAAAGAAGCCCTAGGGGTCTTGTAACAAAGACCTCAATAGATTCAAGAGCTTAGTGGTCGATTAGGTAGTCAAAATTGCTTACACACCGCTTACACACCAGAGCAAAAACCGAGGTGTGTAGTAAATGCGGTTTTAGTGTGGTTTTGAAGTGGTAAACACCAGCAGTAAGGTGTGTAGTAAACGTAAAGTTTTAGGGCCTATAGCTCAGTTGGTTAGAGCAGAGGACTCATAGCGAAAGTTGTGCCTTATGTGTGGAAACTGCATAAGGGATGGTGTCAAATTCGGAGAAAGCTAAATGCAGCCAAAAGCTGCACAAGCTAACGCCGAGCCAAGCTTCAGCATGAAAGTGCTGTTGAAGGTGTAGAGACTAGACGGCACCCACCTAAGTAAGGATGTAAATCTTTATATGGTGAAGGCATAGTCCAGGGAGTAGTGAAAGCTACACAAACCGGAATCCTTTGGTCCCAGGTTCAAGTCCTGGTGGGCCCACCAATGAAATCAACGACTTAGGGAGAAATTCCTAAGTCGTTTTTCTTTCTGCGCCACTAGGTGTGTAAGCAATCTCCACATATCTTTCATGGTAACCCCAATAAACATATAGATCTGCAGTTGGAGCAATAAACTACTTGTGGATTGTGGTGACTGGGTATGGTTGAAAGGCTTTGGTCAATCGAAACAGCTGAATCTTTGCTAGGCTTGGGTAGAGTGGCCTGCTAATCATTTTTGATATACCGCCAGCAACAAGTGCACTTGCCATTAGACTGAGTACCAATCCATGCCCATCAACCATCTCCATTACGATAATGAAAGAAGTCATAGGTGCTTGCGTGACAGCAGCTAAAAATCCCGCCATTCCAATTGCGATAAGAATTTGAGCGCTAGGCAGAGTTAGGGCGGTAGAGATGGTATTACCAATTCCCGCACCAATAGCGAGAGATGGCGCAAAAATGCCAGCAGGCACACCAGACCAAGTGCTAAGCCAGGTAGCTATGAATTTAAGGGGTACAAATAGATAAGAGGTGCTCTCTGATCCCGCAATGATTGACTGTGTGTGGGAATAGCCAGTTCCATAGGTCTCACCATTGCTGGCTATTCCTATGAGCGCCACAATGAGTCCGCATGCTCCAGCAAATATCAAGGGGGAGTTTGTTCGAAATTTTCCTAGTAAACCTCTGTTTACTCTAAGGGAAATAATCAATACTTTCGAAAACAATCCACCTAGGATGCCACTTACTAAAATCACTAATATGCAGGGTACGATAATGTTGAGACTAAATCCACCTGGCTGTATCACGCCAAAGTATGTGTAATTTCCATCGATTGAGATGCCCACTAAACCAGCTAATACAATTGACGCAATCATTAAGCCATTACTACGCTGTTCTAAAGATTTAGATAGCTCCTCAATGGCAAACATAACCCCACCCAGCGGGGTATTAAAGGCTGCAGCAATTCCTGCTGCACCACCAGCCATAATCAAAGATGCTTCAGAAATATTGGCTGCAGAGGGTAACCAGCGTTTTGCATTTCTCATGATCCCTGCAGCAATCTGTACTGAGGGGCCTTCTCGTCCAAGGGATAGGCCAGCTAGAAGTCCTGCTGAGGTAAGAAAAATTTTAACGATACTTAGCTTTAGTGAGACAAATAAGCCTCTATCTTCAGGTTTGCATTTAGAGTCTAATGCTGCGATCACTTGAGGAATCCCTGACCCTGCAGATCCTGGAGCAAATTTTCGGGTAAGGTAAACAATGACTATGGTGACTATTGGAGTCCAAAATAATGGAGCCCATCTATTGCGACCTTGAAGTGCTAAAAACCAATCAAAAGAAAATTCTGCTAACTTGGTAAATCCTACGATAGTGAGGCCTGCGACAGCTGCATAGCTTAAAACAATCGAGCGACCAGCCCATAGTTTCCAATTTAGAAATTCTTTCTTTAGTGTAACTAGAAATCTAGCGTAAATCATTTTTTCACCAATAGGAATTTCATTAAAACTTTGTTGAATAAATAAGTTGTGATCAGCAATACAAGAACATCCAGAGCAATTGGATTAAAGGCTAAAGTGTAATCTCTAAGCCTCTCGCTAATAATCAGAATTGGTAAGATTATTGCAGGGGGATGCAAGCATTCGAGTAGAAGCATTAGAGAAAAGCAAGTTGCAAACGCAGCGACCATAACCCATTGGGCGTAATCAAATACATATACAAATGCAAAGCCTATAAGAGAGCATAAAAGATATGATTGAAGAATAACACCCGCTGAGGTCATGGATTTAGTGGGCATTGTAAATATCATCAATGCGCTAACGACGAAGGGTACTAGCAATAGTAAATTTTCGTTGTCTAAAAAATGATTCAGTAGATATAAAAGGCAGATCGTAATCATGCTACCCAAGGTGATGACTAATTGCTGCGCAATAGAAAGCTGAGACGGCGGCGGCTTGAGCGCCTCATAAATTTTGGAGCACCAGCCTTTAAATTTATTCATGATTTATTTGATAGAACCATGAATTGCCCTGACAAAATCTGCCTGGGTTATCACGCCCACTAATTCGTGATGTTCGTTAGTAACTGGAAGGTGATGATGACCAGCACCTTCAAAAATCGCAACTAAATCAAGTGCATTACAGTTTGCGCTAATCACCTGAATATTTTTTTGCATGATTTGCTGAACTGCATTTGGGTAGGCGCCGGATGGCTTAACTGATGCCCTGTTAAAGCTGTGACGCATTAATCCTATAAGGCGCTGTCCAAAAGTTTTGTCAAAATTAACTGCGGCATACTTTAAAAAATCTTCTAAGGTGATAATTCCAACCACTTGATGATTTTTATCAACCACTGGTAGTAATTTAATATGGTTTTTTCTTAGCTTTGTCCAGGCTTCTTCCAAAGGCGTTGCCAATTCAACATAGATAGCAGGAGAGCTCATAATAGTAGGGCAAAGAATAGATCTTAATTTTCGTTGGTATGCATGTAATTCAACATCGCGAATAATATTTGCTAAGTCCCCTGGATTGATGTCGATGAATTCTTTGTACCGTGCTAAGACTTCATTAATTTCTTTGCTATTTCCATCATCACCCGCAGATACTTTTATGGTGATTGGCGCCTGATGTGGGTATGTCTTTCCAGTGGCCCTGTTGTAGGCAACACCTGCTATGACTAGCAATAAGGAATCTATAAAAACTGGAAATAATACGAATCTGTAGCTAATAATATGACCGAGAACAGCGCTTAAGGCAGTTGCGGCAGCTGGGGCATGGAGGCAGTTGAGAAAAAGCATTACCAGTATTGAGGCGCCAATCGCTACGGGAACACCAATTCTAGGATCTGGAATCCAAACAGCGCATGTCACGCCAACGATTGCGGCAACTATATTGCCGCCCATAACGGCCTTGGGTTGAGCCATAGGGCTTGAGGGGAGCACAAAGACAAGTAGTGCGCTGGCCCCAAGCGAGGCCATAGCCCACTCATTAATTTGGGTAAATTCACCAATAAATTTACCGAGAAAGGCCACAAATGCACCTCCAATTACCCCGCCAATTGCAGATCGCCAGTGTTCGGAAGATGGCACAGGTATCTGATTTTTATTGAAGATTTGCCAAATCGGTTTCATTTAATCCAAAATTGAGGTCAGGGGTTAATATAAGAGACATTATCCATCTTCCTTATGGGTATAGAATTTCAGATATGGTTTTAAGTAAAAAGACTCTCATCATCGGCTTATGCCTTTTACTGATCGCATTCAAGGCGGCAGCTGGGAATATCTTTATTCAGAGTGCGGTGGAAAGAGCCCACCTCCAGGTTAATATTTGTTCGAGTTTGGGTGCTGAGCATGCCTTGACCCAACAAGATTCTACTGACGACAAGCAGCCTGTTAGCGCCATGTATGTGATGTACCATGTTACCGCCAACGTGAGTGATACTCAAATTCTCATACCAATTCAAGCTGAGTCAGTTATTGCTTACGGCATGCGAGGTGATAGACTGTATTTCGACAATATCCCAGACTCTGCATTTAAACCCCCAAAACACACCCTCTAATTTCTTTAGAGGGTGGGGCTTTGATTATTCCCCATCGAAATTGTTTTTATCTGAACCTGCTTTCAGATATTTTGGGAATTACTGCAATGTCAAAGTTATACAAATTATTATTCACCATTTCCCTTATCGGGCTCATTTCTGCCTGTAGTAGCGTCAAATTAGATGATGTCAATAGCGTCGCCACTGTTAATGCTGGTGGCTCCATGACCTACGATCCAATTGGCGATCCAAAGTCTAGCGTTTATGGCAAACGTTCAATCTACTTTGAGTTTGATAGCTATGCTATTGATCCAAAATATGCATCCACTATTTCAGCGCATGCCTCTTACTTGAAGGCATTTCAAAAGCAAAAAGCCTCGGTAATTATTCAGGGGAATACCGATGACCGCGGAACTGCTGAATATAACTTGGCACTTGGGCAACGACGATCTGAAGCCATTAAAAGGGCTTTAGTGAGTCAAGGCGTTAGCGAATCTCAATTAGAGGCCGTGAGCTTTGGCAAAGAGAAACCTGAAAATCCAGCACAAACCGAAGCGGCTTATGAAGAAAACCGTCGAGCTGACATCGTTTATCACTAAATATTCACACGATCCATTATTTGGAAAACATTATGAAAAACTTTTTTAGAGTAGTTTGTCTTTCAACTTTGGTGTTGGCAGGCTGTGCAAATAACAAGCCTACCAGCACTGAGTTAACACCAGAGAACAAGGCTGAGATTCAAGAGCAAGTTAAGACCGTTCAGAAAAAAATGTCTGCCTGTGTAGCGGGGGTTAATAAAACAGATGATACGAAATATGTTGATGCCAACATTATTGTTATTTCGACTAACAACCCAAATGCGAACAAGTTATTCAATTCAGCCGACTTCATCAGCGATGAGCAGGCTGTTGAGCTGAAAAAATTCAAGGAAGCAACTATGCAATGCCGTCCAATTGCTAAAGAGCTGCCAAAGCCAGAATTGGTGGCAGTTTATGAGTATTACAACTCTAAAGTAGATGATGTTTATAACGATCTAGTTAATAAAAGAATCACGATTGGTGTTGCTAATCAAGAGAGGCAAATGCGATTGCACTATACCAACGACAAGTGGGCTCAAGCCATGAAGACTTACCAGGGAGGTTAACTCATGGGCGCTAGATATAGATTTGTTTGCCCCTCTTGTAAGTTTGACTGTATCTGCTCAATTGGTAGAGAAAGAACTGGTAGCTATTTAAGCGTACCCATGATTTGTCGCCAATGTAAGGATGTTGCGGAATATAAGGTCACCGATCCTTTGAGTCTATCAAGTTCCTATCTCGGTGATCTCTCTTGTAGGGTCTGTCACTCTAGCGAGTATTTAGATGAGTGGGATGGAATTACGTGCCCGCAATGCCAAAAACCGATGCGGGCCATAGGCGCTGATGTCGATGCTAAAAAGTCAGACGAGGATTTTGGTTTTGGGCGTAGAGGTCGATTATGAATATAGACTCAGTTGAACTGAAAAATAATCATATTGGAATGAGCTTTGCTCGTATTCCTGCTGGAAGTTTTTTGATGGGTAGTAACGAGTCGGAGGATTCTCTGAGAAAAGATTTCCCTCAGTATGATTCTGCGCGACTCTCAGCATTTGATGATGAGAGCCCCTTACATAAGGTCATAATTTCCAAGCCATTTTGGATGGGCCAGTATCCAGTTACCGTTGGTCAGTTTGAGTTATTTTTAGTCAATTCAGGATATATGCCTGAATCGATCCGAGATGGTACTGGGGGTTATGGATTTAATCCACTTGATGTCAACACAAAAACCATAAACGACGAAGTTTTTGAAGGCCGCAATAGCCGTTATGCGTGGGATGAAACTGGATTTACTCAAGAGGATGATTTTCCGGTAGTGAACATTACTTGGAATGACGCTAATGCTATGGCTGGGTGGTTAAGTGAAAAAGAGGGCAAGAGGTATCGATTGCCAACAGAAGCTGAGTGGGAATATGCCTGTAGAGCTAGAACGAGTAGTAGATACTTTACTGGTGACAATCCAAGTTCACTTTTCTCACATGCAAAAGTATTTGATTTGGATACCGCAAGGATTTGGTCGCAATGGCAACAATATGCTCTTGACCATTACAGTCATTATGAATTTGCGGCGCCTGTTGGTAGATTTCTTCCTAACCCATTTGGCCTATATGACATGATTGGTAACGTATGGGAGTGGTGCTCTGATTGGTATGCAGAAAATTATTATCAAGAATCACCAACGATTGATCCACAAGGGCCCAAAGACGGCGAAGCAAAAGTCAGGCGTGGCGGATCATGGCACACATGGCCTTTGTACTGCAGGTCCTCTTTTAGAAATGTGAATACACCAGACTCAAGATATATATTGCAGGGGATGCGCTTAGTGTTGGAGGAATGAAACGTGCTTTAAAAGGACGGTTCATGCATAGGGCCCCCAATCGACACAAGGAGTCGTCATCCTTGTGTCAGTCAAATCCTTGTTAGGCCGCCAAACTCAAATGTACTCCTTGCCTGGGTCAAAACAACTCAATCCTATACAAACACCCGGGCAAGTTTTGTGCACAAAGTTTGCCTATGGTGGGGTGAACCTCATAATCGTTATCTAAAGTAACACCTACTAATTTCATCCAAAAACCACTTTGGAGCAACGAAGTACTAGATGGTTGCTCACAAATCCTTTGGTCCCAGGTTCAAGTCCTGGTGGGCCTACCAGAAAAGGAAAGGTACGTACCGGACACATGCTTTACGTCCGGTACCGACCACATGGTTTACACCTTTACCAATCACATCCCCAATACTTTGGGACCAAATGGGTTTTCTAAGGCTTGTACCCGAGAAGACTCCATATCAAAGTAAGCCATATCGTAATCCATAAAGCTCACTAACCACACGTCGTCTTCGACCTGCCGTAAGCCTACGTCATGACCAGCGAACACCGTACTAAAGTGAATCTTCTTACCATCAAGGCAGATGCGTCCGCAGTTAGTCACGGTCACTGTCTTATCGTGGAAGGGATAACTCACATCGGGCAGTCCTTCGTATTTTCGGGTCGAGGGGGTATAGAGCTGTGCCGGTTTTTTCATCTCCAGTGCTTGATGGGGCCGCTCATAGTTGTACTCATAGATAAAGTCTTCGAACTTATCTTGCTGTTGCAAAAGTGTTTTGGCAGGGGGTTTAGTCGTCGCTTGCTTGAGCGTTAAATGCATGCGTTCATGGCGACCATTTTGCTGGGGATTGCCTGGCTTGATGCGCTCAATACCAATGCCTAAACGAAGCCACCACACCGATAGACTACTTAAACCATAGAGCGCATTAGCGCAGGCAAACGGCACACCGTTGTCTGAGCGGATGGAGCCTGGCAGCCCATACTCTTTGAAGAGTTGCTCAAAGACCGTAAAAGCCTGCGCTTCGCGAGTACTCTCTAGGCCTTCACAGCAAATGAGGAAGCGAGAGGCATAGTCCGTCACGGTTAAGGGGTAACAGTACTGCTTATTACCCAGCATAAACTCCCCTTTGTAGTCCACGCACCATAGAGCATTCGGTTCTTTGAGATCCGATAAGTTGGTCCCCGTGAGCTTGGGGTGGTGGCGTCTGCGTTTCTTTTTGACTAAGCCATAGCGATCGAGAACGGCATGCACCGTGCTTTTGGCGGGCAATGCTAACTCCGGGTAGTGGGTGTGCAATCTGTCGCGCAATTTAGGAGCGCCCCAGGTCGGGAACTCCTTTTTGAGGTTCACGATCAGTTGCTCGACCTGGAAGGGCAGCCGATTGGCTTGCCTAAAGGGCCTTCTTGATCGATCCGTAAAGGCTTCTAAACCACTGTCTTTATAGCGATCAATGATTTTATGGCCAGTGACTCTGGAGATTCCAAACTCCTGGCAAAGGGTAGCAATCTTCTCGCCATCAAGGTAACGAGATACAAACTTGAGCTTTTCATCCATCTTCGTACTTTCATTCCACGGCATAGTAAGGTCCCTCCTATGCCAAAAACTGTAAAGTATGTGTCCGGTATAAAGTGTTAACTATGTGTCGAGTCGTACAAAATACCAACCTTCGGGTTGGTATTTTTATTGCAGAATTCATTTGTAATTAATTTAAAACTATTAGTGAGACTAATTGATTGATATCCCGCATATTTTCCAGTTCGAGAACTTGCTCAATCACCCTTTCTGTTTTCTTTGCACCTAAAACGGGAGACATTAAATCACGCGCTTTTGCGCTAACGATTTCAACGGTCAACGGATTTTCTTTTGTACCTGGTGGGAAGCGAGTATGTTGCTTGAGTACGGTTCCATTATTTGAACTGACCTGATTTTTAGTACCACTCCAAAAGAGAGGATTTTTGATAATCTTCACCTTAAAGGAGTATTAAATATGGCTAAAGGTCAACGTCTTAAACCCGAATAAATTGTCACCCTGTTACGCCAAATCGATGTATTAACCAGCAATGGCAAAACCCTCGCCCAGGCTTGTAAAGAAGTGGGAACGGTTGAGCAAAGCTACTATCGTTGGCGCAAGATTTATGGCGGCATGAAGGTGGACCAAGCTCGCAAGTACAAAGATCTAGAGCTGGAAAATACCCGACTCAAGAAGCTCGTAGCGGACTTATCGCTACGAGAAGTCATGCTCAAGGAGGTCATTAAGGGAAACTTCTAAGCCCTACTAGGCGTAAAAATGCAGCGCAGCTGCTCATGGATCGGTATTGCATCTCTGAGCGGTCTGCCTGCAGTTTAGTGGGGCTCTCCAGAGCAGCGTATCGCTATATGCCATTACCCAGAGATGATGAAGGGCCGCTACGAGCTGAAGTCATCCGTATGGCCGGCACCTACGGTAGATACGGTTATCGGTTTATTGCCAGCATGATGCACGGCGCTGGTTGGGGCCAAGCTACGACAAGCAAGGTCGCTCGTATCTGGCGAGAGGAAGGCCTGAAGATCCCACAAAAACAACCCCCTAGAGGCAGGCTCTGGCTAAACGATGGAAGCTGCATGCGCCTGCGAGCGACCCAGCCCAACCATGTGTGGAGTTACGATTTTGTCTTCATTAGAGACGCTTATGGTCGCAAGATCCGGATGCTGACCATGATTGATGAGTTCAGTAGAAAATGTTTAACGATCCACTGCGCCAGAAGAATTGGCTCAATCCAGGTGATTGAACAACTGGCCAATGCCATGATTACTCACGGCATCCCAGAGTACATACGCTCAGATAACGTACTAAATGCAAGAACTTTTTCCAGCGATAGGCAAAGCCATACCGTAACTGCAATTTGCAGTTAAAAAAATCAAACTTACTACTTGTCTATACCCAAACGGTCACTTCCACAAATAAATCAGG
>NZ_JACVPG010000008.1:0-209817 GCF_018882045.1 Polynucleobacter sp. Fuers-14
TTTTGATTACATCGAAATGTTTTACAACCCGGTTAGACGCCATAGTTACAACAATGGACTTTCTCCGGTAAGATTTGAACAGCAGTACCAAGCGAGGTTGGGAAGTGTCTAAGATATTGGTAGCGATTCAATTGATAAAGTTAAAGGTATGGCAAAAAGGGAGAAACCAACCTCATTAAATTGTAAGCTTTCATAATTTGCTTCTTTAAATATAAAAATTAATACTAAAGTATAAAAAAGAGTTATTAACAGAAAACTTCTCAGCGCCGTCCACATGAGAACTAAATGCCAAATCTAGCAATAGCAAGAATCATGACAAAAATAGCTCCACAGCAGATGCTAATTGGGTCCTTAACAGCATAAATCACAGGATCGTCATGCATTTGCCCTCGCTGAGTGCAAAGCCACACTCTTGATATCCAAAATAATAATATTGGTATGGATAGAATGGAGAGCTGATGATTTAAATACACCTCAATTGCTCTGGGTGTATTTAAATAAAGTGCAAACAACAGAACTGACGCTACACCAGAACAAATACCTAAACATTGTATAAATTCATAATCTTTAACTGTATATCCCCGCCCCCTTATCTTATCAACACTAACTCCTCCGATAACATGTAATTCAGAGGCCCTTTTAACAAAAGATAAGGAAAGAAAAAAAGTAAAACTAAATAATAACAACCAAAAAGTTAGGTCTAAATTTAGTGCTATTGCACCCGCCACTATCCGAATGGTATAAAGGATCGCCAACATAAAACAATCGATTAAAACCATTTTTTTTAGCGAAAAAGAATATAAGATAGTTAAGAAAAAATATGCGCCCAGTATGAAAAAGAATTTCACAGGCAAAAAATATGCAATCATTAAAGATAATGAAAAAAGAACTGGCAAGATAATTGCCGCGAGGTAAATTTGCACTCCACCAGAGGCAAGGGATCTGAATCGCTTCCTTATATGCTCTCTATCACTTTCTATATCCGATAGATCATTTAAGATATATACAGAAGAGGCGCAGATACTGAATGACATAAAAGCGAAAAGCAGCTTGAAAAACGTTTCTAGGTTTGGGGTGTAATCGGTTGCGGTCAAAAAAGGTAAAAATATCAATAAATTTTTTAACCACTGATGCGGACGTAACATTGATATAATTTTAGATAAATCTGTTATTGAGTCTGAGTCTAAAATTTCAAAATTAGCATTAATTTTTTTTATTTTTTTATGAATTTCTCTTGTTGGCCTCACCAAAATAGCTTTAGATGCATTGGCCCACACTGCAAAATCATCAGGTGAGTTACCTATATAGTCAAAACCCCCAACGCCGAACTTTTCTATCAAAGCCTGACTTTTATTTTTTCCGCTTAAATTTAAATTTGCATCGGAGGCCATGACCTCATTAAATATTTTTAAATACTGAAAAATTTTTTCAGCATACCGATAGTTGCTAGCTGTACATAAAATTAGATAGGCTCCGTTCTGCTTCTGCTCTTTTATAAATGCAATAACTTTATTGTTGTAAGGTAGATTTATGCAGTCAATATCTGCGACAGAAGCTATATAATTTTTAAAGGCCGCCTTACCTTGAAAAAGTTTAAAAATTAGGGGTATAGTTATCCAAGGCTTTCTCAATATTAATTTTAAAAGTCCTTCAACGAGTAAATCGGAGCGAATTAGTGTGCCATCCAAGTCTACTGCTAAGATCTTGTTATTCATGGGGAATTAGCCCGTCAATAAGATCCTCGAGCAACTCTCTATTGGAATATTTTGGCCTCCAACCCAGAGCATAGCTTTTCTCAACGTCAAGTACATGCTGCTCACTAAGCATTATTAGCTGCTCTTTAGCAAGGATACGATACCCAAAAATAGAAGAAATAACTTGTAGTAGCGTTAGGGGCATGTGAATAATTTTGACACTTGATCCGAGCTTTTGAGCGGTGATAACAGCCCAGTCATTAACCGTAAGAGGATCGGTAGCGGCTGCATTGTATAAACCCAGCGCTCTAGTTTCAACCAGCAATTTAACTAGCTGAGCAACATCCAGCACATGAACCATATTTGTCCTGTGATTACCAGTTCCAGGAATCACAACCAATCCAGATCTTTTTATAGCTCTAACAAAATTAATAAATAAACCCTCTCGCCCGGCTCCGCCTATGATACAGGGGATTACCGTGCTAGATGGCATGCCAGAATCTGCGATAACTCCCTGGCAGATTACTTTAGACTTCGAATATATCCCCTGCGCACCCAGAATAGACTCGGGACTGTAAATTCCCGAGCCATCCTGAAGATACATCATGCTGGTACCTACATGGACGAGATGGGCGCCACTGCCTTTGTAACGATCAATTATATTTTCAACAATCTCAACGTTATTTTTAAAAAACCATTTTTTGCGAAAAAAAAGGGGTTTATTTTTTGTGACGTACTGTACGGCAGCACAATTGACTACAACATCAACTTCAGGAAGAGCGCTCAGCGAATCTTTACATGATAAATCGCAGGTGTAATCTACGTCACCCTCTTTATCAACAGTAAAGATCTCATGTTCAGAGCTTAGAGCCCCACATACTGCAGAACCTAAAAATCCAGCGGCACCAGTAATAAGAACCCTCATTGAGCCCTCGACATCAGAAAAACACCAACGATAATCACAGACATTGCACCAATTTTTTGATAAGTAATATGCTCCCCAAAGAAAAAGGATGCCAGCAAAGCAACAACAATATAACCAATTGAAAGCATCGGATAGGCTACGCTAACTTCAACACGTGTTAAAGCATAAATCCATGAAATAACAGAAAATCCATAGCAAATTAAACCAAGTACTATTGGAAGGTTAAAAAATTTGAGTAAGAAACCAGAGATATCAGTTGCTGCACCATAGTTATTAATTGCGTTGGATCCAAATTTAAGGGATATTTGCGCGAAGGCATTTAATAAAACGCCAACAAGAATTATAAGAAAATTTGTTAAGCTCACTGATATCCTTACTAATAAGTGGGAGATATATTAAATAACTTATTTAGAAACTGAAAAAATCTATAAGAATTATAGCCTGATTCAGTTAAATAAATATTATTATCACTTTTACTAATATTACCTAGAACCTCTTGCTCAATTACTCTCTTTTCTATAGCGCTATGATGGAAAACAAATTCAGCAATAAAATCATTTCGAATTTGATCCACAGTTACACCTTGTGTAGAATGGGCCAAGAAATTATACATATGTAAAGTAATAGATCTATCCAAAATTACTGGAAAAGTAGTTAAGAAGGAAAAACATAAAACGCCAGCACAGAAATAAAAAGGTGTATTGTCAATTATAAATTTTAAATTTTTGTTTCTAAACCAATCGAATAGTATTAATGAAATAATCATTACAATTATTAGATTATTGCCTTGATAGAAAACAATTGCTGAATTGTCAAATAATCTAATTAGAGCAAATAAAAATATATATAAGAGGAAGAAAAAAATTAAGCGTGAAAAAAAATTAATAGCGTTCATTTTTGATATGATATATAGATAATAAAGGGCGTTGATTATTTGAAATTTGAAATTTAACGGGCTTATCACTCTTTTGGCTTACAAAGTTCAAATCCATTTGATAAATGAATACATGATAAGTTATTTTTTATTTGAAGAACTATTCCCTCAAGAGCCAAATCTCCATCCATATAATTTTTAGGGGGTATATAAAATGCTGATTTGCCGTCATAAATACTTTTTAATACAATTTCCTTATACTTACTATTCAAACCCATCCTAGAGCTCCAAGTGCTAATTTGATACTTGCACTGCAATATATCATTGAGTATATATAACTGAGGTCCAAAAACCATTGTTTGCATACAGTAGCAATTAGTTTGATTTCTACCTGCAGAGCTTTTACATATTCCGTAACTGGCGAAATCAATATTATTTGAATGACTTACTTGATACCTCTCTACATTAAGCTTATCAAAAGTATTTTTATTGAATATATATTTACTTGATATTACCAATAAAATAATAAATAAACTATAAAAAAGGAGCTTATCAAAATTATAATTTCTAGCAGTGTAGAAAATGATAGCAAACAATAAAGACAATGCAGGAAGAACTTTATATGAATCAGGCATTCTCCAATAAAATGATAGTAGCATTAATATTAAATAAACGGCTGTAAGGTTGCTATTTATATAATGCTTAATTCTTAAAAATAAAATTATGAATGTAATTATTACGATTGATGTTCCATAAGAGTATAAATCCCCATTTTGCCCTAAATTAATAATATTTATAATTATATTTTTTAGTAGCGATGGTTTGACATCTGATGTATTTATATCTATAGTCCAAAAATATAATTCTGACAAATCTACATTTACAAATATACTGAAGAAAATTATTAATATAAATAATATGGAATATACGTAAGTACTTTTAGTAGGAAGCGTATTGTGATCTTTTATAGTTAATATAATATATAAAAATATAGGGAGTATTAAAAGGCCTGGGAAGCCTATTCCAAAATATGTAACTAATATTGGCCCAGTAATATCTACAAGGCTGATTTTTTTTTCTTTATTTAATAAGCGCAAATTTGAGTACAGTAATGGTGTAGCAATCCAAAATGCCAATGTTTCTGACATTGGAAGGTAAAGCTTCAGACTATAAAAAAGAACCAAAGACAATAAGACGGAACAAAGCCCCCGCCAAAAACCCATTGCAATAGTGCTGTATATAATTGCAATACTTAACGTAATAAATATTGAAAATAATATCAATACAGAAGTTGTTAAATTCCCAGGTATTAAATATATAAGTCCAAATATTTTAAATATAAGTCCATATAGAATATATATTCCAGGAAAATGAGGTTGCGAAAAATCAACTCCAAATGTATACCCATTTGCCACATTAAACGAAGATACAATATTTTCTGAAAAATCAGTATAAGGATAAAATGTTATAGCATTTAAATTAATCGTACAAAAATTAAATTCACAAACTACTATTTCAAAATAAAAAACCAATGAAAGAGTTACTAATATAATTAGCGAAATAAGAGACTTCGAAATTAAATTTAATTTCATGTTAGATTGCGCCTATCCAACTTAGCACTTTATTTCTAAACTTATCTTCAAAACTTGGTAACCCTTTTTTTATTAACTCAATCCTCATTTCTTCTTTATCAATAATGGTATCTAAATGATTCATTTTTATGAAAAACTCAGTTAAACTAAATGTACCCCTACTAAGGAGGTCTTTCTTGACTAAGGGGACGTTAAAATACTTAACTGAAAATAATGCATACAAGTGGGATGGATTATTATGTTGATATTGGTATAGGGCTGGGTCAAATTTTGAATAAAGACGTTTAAAATACTCAGGAATCAAGTCATTATTTATAGTTTTAGTTGATATATTTGTTATAGACTTGGCGTCGACAACACCATCGAATCTAATTCCATTTAGTGATAAATGATTTGAAAACCCAATCTCTCCATGCTTTATTACTCTATCTCGTGAATTTGGCTCGCTATATTCTGACCAAAAATTTTTAAATGCATCGCTCAAATGAATACGATCTTTACATAAAATAAAAAAACTTTGAATATGCATTTGTCGTTGATAAGAAATAAAAGGCCCTACAACTTTTGATTCGCTAGCTCGAAGCTCATCCCAGAACTGATCAGCATTAATTATTGGGTAAATTACAGTATCGTTCGTAAACAATAACTCATCGCATTGCTCTATACCACTCTTAATTAAATAGTTATATCCCGCCTTATAACCAGAAAAATCCCTCCCGTAATTTGGCCTTTGAATTACTATATCGACATATTTTGATAGGGCATCAAGCATTGGCCTATTTAAAATTAGATTTGTCACGTAAATTATTTTAAATTTACGTGACAAAAGATCACATAAATGTTTTTCCAATAAAATACTTAAATTATTTTGGTATCCATAAAAGATACAAATCTTTTTTGATATTAGAATATTATTATCAAATACCGTTATTGTTGTTTTGCCAGTAATTTTATACCAAAATCCCAATAATTCAATATAGATATTCCACATTAATTCAATCATTTTTTTTATGATTTTTTTCATTTAAATACAATTCTTCCAATTTTTTTTAAATTTTTATTTAATTTCCATAGAAAACTATTTTTAATTAAAAGTAACTCCCCTTCTAAATGAGAAATATGGTCATTTAACAAAGCAATATTTTCTAGATTTTTATAATGGTTTATGCTGGGATTTTCTCTTAGATTGGACCATAAATTACCCTCCTGATTTGGAGCGCTTAAGTACCCCCCTCTATGCTTCATACTTTCAGTTGCAACGGTCGCCATTGACCCGGAAACTACACGACATCCCAGACCTGCTGGAGCACCTGCTTTCTCTATTTTTTTAACTATGCATACAGAGTTGAAAAACTCTATTGATTTTATTTCATTAAATAAATTGTAATCAATTGATAATTTATATTTTTCCTTGAAACCATCAAAAATTCTTTCTAGTGCATCTGGTACACCAAAATGCTCTCTATTTAATGAGTCGGCCAAAGCCTTGAAAAAACTTACAGCAGATAACGGGTCAAAAATGCCGCCATCAAATTCACTCCAATAGCTACAATGAAGATCTTCAGCAATATATATCCCTCCCGAATTAATTACTGGAAAATATCTTAAAAATGAATTGATGATATCTCCTGATGTGTGTGAGCCATCATCAATCACAATATCGAAGTCTGAGGAGATTTGTCTAATTTGATTGAATGCAATATCTGAATTTGCATCCGCTACGATTACGCTTACCCTCTCATCGTCAAATATTAAAGATTTGCACGCTAGATTGATGTCACACCCAATTATTTTTTTTGCAACCGGAAAATACCTACTCCACACCTCCAAAGAACCACCATTTTGTACGCCAATTTCTAATAGGTTAATTGAAGATTGACGGAATTTAAAAAAAAGTTCTTCATATACATACAAATAACTCTCCCATTTGTCTGAAACTTTTCCGTCATGCAAGGAATGTATTTTCCATAAATTATTCATTTTTATTTTCTAATTCAATCAGATTAAATTTAAGGCCAACCAAACCCCAGCGTACCTTACTAGAGTAAACATTAATTATTAACGCATCATGCAACCAATGATGCTGGGTATGAATACTTTGATCACCCTCAGCAAATGAAGCCATCACACTATATTGCCCATTCGGCAACATGGGCAGCTCAAATTCAAAAGTCGCACAGTAATGCTGCCTCTTTTTTAAAGATTGAGGTTTAATCCTAGTAAATTGAATGGTATTTTCTCCAAATAAATCTTGACCTAACTTATCTCGAAATAAAAAACCTACAATTGGTTTTGTTATTTCCTCATTAACAAGGCCTTCTATGGATAGCCTTACCATCTCGCCACCTTCAAAAATATCACTGCAGCCACGTTCTAAATTCCAAAGCCTTACACTTGTGATCTCAGCTTTTCCAGTCTGCCATCCATTTGAAGATGAAAGATTTGAAATTACTCCCAACTTTGATTCGTAACGTGCAGCATTAGTTTCTATATTTTTAGATTTAGCGCCAAGATGCTCTATCTTTTTGAATTCATATTCTCCGCTAGAGTTTTGTTGCGATGTAAATTCTAGATAACTTTTCGCCACATCCTCAGCCTCACCTATCTCCATCATCCTTCCGCTATTTATCCATAGACTTCTCTTGCATAAATTCAACACAGATCCCATGTCATGACTGACAAAAAATAATGTTCCGGTCTCTCTAAATTTACGTATATACCTCATACATTTTTGCGTAAATATCGCATCACCAACTGCCAACGCTTCGTCAATAACCAGAATATCTGCATCAACATGCGCAATTACTGCAAATGCCAGCCTTACAACCATTCCACTGGAGTAGGTTTTAATAGGTTGATCAATGAAGTCTCCAATATCAGCAAACGTAGTTATTTGCTCAAAACGCTCATCAATTTCATGCTTACTTAATCCAAGCACGGAAGCATTCATATAAACATTTTCTCGGCCCGTAAACTCCGGATTAAATCCCGAACCCAACTCTAGAAGAGCTGCAACCTTACCGTTAACGTGAATCCCCCCCCCTGTTGGGTTTAGGGTCCCGCAAATCAGCTGTAAAAGTGTCGACTTACCACTACCATTTCGGCCAATAATTCCAACTGTCTCCCCCTTTTTTACCTCAAAAGATATTTCCCTTAAAGCCCAGAACTCTCTAAAGTAGTTTTTTGGATGCCTACCCAAAAACTTTCTCACTCTGGAGTAGATAGACTGCTTTAATCTATCTTGTGGTTTTTCATAAATTTGGTAACACTTGCTCAGATTCTCAACTTTAATAGCAATATCAGATGACATCAGCAAATCCTTTCCGAGACTTCTGAAACCAAATAAAACCAAGTAGTGAAATAAAGAAAGAGCCGAGCAAATAAGTCAAATATTCAAATAAATCTGGAGCGCCGCCCCAAAATAATGCTTGGCGAGATTGTTGAATGACTGATGCGAGCGGATTAAGGCTTACGAAAGCTTGAAATTTCTCAGGCAATGAATCAACGGGATAAAAAATTGGAGAGAGAAACATTAAAACCGTAGTCATTACCCCAACTAGTTGAGTCATATCCCTGAGATAAACACCAAGAGATGCAAAAATCCAGGTGAGTCCAAGCGTTAAAAATAATAATGGCAAAATAATAAGTGGGATCAATAAAACTGTAATGTGAGGCGCGCCATAAAAAAGAATGTAGGCTACAAGCCAAATTACATAGCTTATGATTGCATGAAAAAGAGAGGAGCCAAGGGAAACGATTGGCAAAATCTCCAAAGGAAAAATTACCCTCTTAACATAGTTAACGTTTTGGAGAATTAGTCCTGGGGAGCGATTCAAACATTCAGCAAATAAATTAAAAACAATAAGCCCAGCAAAAAGCACCAGAGCAAACTCAGTTTGCGAATCTGTGCCCCCGCTCCACCTTGCCTTAAAAACTACGCTAAATACAAAGGTATAAACAATCAACATAAAAATTGGATTTAAGAAGGGCCATAAAATTCCAAAAATAGAGCCTTTGTATCGACCCAATACTTCGCGCTTAACTAATACTTTGATTAATGAGCGATTTATCCAAAAACTATTAAACATCGCTTTTGGTGTAAATGAAAAATTTTGCATTAAATCTTCTTAAATAAAGCTGCCAAAAACAAACTAAATGTTCCACGGCGTGTTTGTCGATACAAGCCACAAATTTCCATCAAACGAAACCGATCTTTTACGGCAGCCCCCCTGAGAGCTTCAAACATCTTCAAAATCTCTTGGTGATTTTTTACGAGCAAATGACGCACCTCTTTCAAAGCTGTGATATTTTGACTATTCCAATCCTGGAAACGCCCTTGCCAGAGTATCTTCACCCGCTCCATTTTTGCCGAGAACGAATTATTCCCACCCACCAAGGCGCCATTATGTTGACGATATAAAAGATATGGCACTGGGTCATAAAACACATCACCCTCAGCGCCTGAGATCAACTGATACACCCACCAGTCATGTGAAGGTACATTGAGCGGCCCAGCTTTTTCAATCAACAGTTTTGCCGCTAAGTTAAACACCATCGTATTGCCGCCGGCGATGCTTTGCACCAGAGCATTGCGAAAACTAGGCGGAAACACAAAGAGCGGTGAGATGCCACAAGGCTTTAATTGCTCGGTAACATAAGTGGTGCGCCCACAATAGATAAAGGGCACGTAAATATTTTGATTGGCAGTGATCGTTTGCAAAGCAACCGTGAGCTTTTCTGGGAGCCACACATCATCTTGATCACAAAAGGCGTAGTAATCAGCCTTAATTTCAGAATCGCACGCTAAAGACAGAAAGTTCTGGCAAAAGCCTTTTTGGGGACCATTGCGAATGGCCATTTTCCCTTGAGGCCATTTCGATTGATATTTGAGCAAAATGTCCAAAGTGCCATCTTTTGAGCCATCATCACCGACTATCAACACCCAGTTTTGATGGGTCTGGGCCTCTAAGGAGTCAAGCTGCTCAGCTAAGAAGCGCTCACCGTTATAGGTGCACAGCAAAATCGCGACTAAGGGCTGGGCTACAGTCTGAACCAAAGGAAGCTCTAAATCAGAGTTTAAAGAGAAGTTTTCATTAATAAAATCAGTCACTTACTGTATTTCTCGCAAGTTGTAGACCGTGATTAGAGACAAAATTTTCCCAAAGGCATCGCGCCTATCCTAGATTTAATAATTATAACGAAATAAACCTTAAAACAGTGCGCTAAAGCACGTAAACCTCAGCTAAATCATCAAAAATAGAGGGCAAGGAGCGCTAATGGCGTTTACCGGGCCCCAGCAAAGACCTTCTTAATCAAGAAAAAATTGGTTGGTAACATATGCCCATGCCCCCATCCCCCTTTATCGTAGCGATCATTGTTGCTTACCACCCCAACTTAGCCCATCTAAAGCAATTACTTGAGCTTACTAGCGAGCAAGTGGGGGGCGTGATCATTGTTGATAACTCTCCAAGCCCCAGTGATGCTTTATCTGGACTGGGCGCATCAGACAAAATACAGTATGTCAGTCTGGGTGAAAACATGGGAATTGCCTATGCTCAAAATATCGGCATTGAGTGTGCCATCAAGCAAAAGGCAGATTATGTTTTGCTCTTAGATCAAGACAGCATGCCCGAAGAGCAAATGGTTGAAAGATTGCTATTAGGGATCGCTGGCTCACAAAACTCGCTACCGAACATCATTGCAGCTAGCCCACAGTATTACGACCCACGCACTAATTTTCAGTCGCTGTTCATGGTGAGTAAATTCAAAATCCCTTTTCGGTATCGTCCCGAAACAAAGTTATTACCTAGTAATGCTGTTTTTGCCAGCTTCTTGATTAGCTCCGGCACACTAATCGATCTACCTAAATTAATCATGCTACGCGGAATGAGAAGCGACTACTTTATTGATCATGTGGATACCGAATGGTGCTTACGCGCACTCGCTAACGGCTATCAGCTGCTCGGCATTCATGATGCAAAAATGATTCACTCCTTAGGGGATAAGGCCAAAAAGTTTTGGTTTTTTGGCATGAGAAATATTTCGGAACACACTCCTCTTCGAGACTACTATATGTTTCGAAATACGTTGCTTATGCTCAAGGATGTAGGCATGTCTTTTACTTGGAGAATTTTTTTACTATTTCGTCTGGTGGAATTTTTTGTATTCTTTTTAATCTTTTCTAAAGAGCGTTCATTACGTTTTCAACTCATGATATTGGGACTTAGGCATGGTTACAGCAACATTCGGGGTAGGCTTGATTTAAAAACTCTAAAGTGTGATCCCATTGCTCGGACCTCGCTCGACCCCACCTAAATAGATCGTTTTTTTGAGCTCTACTAAACATAATATCGCCTGGAATTTATCTTCCAATATTCTGCCTTTAGTTTTTGGCCTGGCTTTATTTCCCAAAATTATTTCCGCTTATGGTCTTGAGCGTTTTGGCTTACTTTCTTTAATCTGGGCATTGATTGGCTACTTTAGTCTTTTTGACTTAGGTCTATCGCGTGCCCTGACACAACAAATTTCAGAGCTGATTGGCAAAAATAAGTCCGGTCCTGAAATTGCACAGCTCATTCGCACCGCCTTTGTTGTGATGTGGGTACTAGGTATATTGGGAGGTCTAATTCTGTGGGGGATTTCCCCGCTCTTAATTACGGATTTTTTAAAAATTTCCGGGGAACTGCAGGCTGAAAGTATTTATGCATTCTCACTATTGGCTCTATCGATTCCGTTAATTGTTCACACAGCCGCTCTTCGCGCCATCCTAGAAGCACTTCATTTATTTAAATCGGCTAGCTTAATTCGGATGGTTTTGGGTATTGGCACCTTTCTTGCCCCATACCTAACCTCTTTTATCAGCCCTACACTAACTTCTGCAGTAATGGGACTAATCGTAACGCGGACTCTCGTTTGGTTGCTGCATATTTATGCAGTTCATCGATCACAAATTCTAGCCTTTACTAGCCGGCGCTTTGATGTTGTATGGCTTAAACCATTACTCCAATTTGGTGGGTGGATGACGGTGAGCAACATCATTGGCCCCATGATGGTCTATATGGATAGATTTGTTCTTGCTAGCATCTTGGGCGCAGCAGCAACCAGCTTTTATGTTGCCCCTTATGAGGTAGTCACTAAGTTGCTTCTGGTTCCAGCAGCAATTGCAGGAGTGCTATTTCCCCTATTTGCAAAGCAATGGGAGCAAGATCCCATTTTTTCGGCAGCCAAACTAAATCAGGGTATTTGCTACACCCTGATTCTTGTCTTTCCTGCCGGAGTGCTGATTTCATTCTTTTCCACTGAGTGGTTGCAAATTTGGCTTGGACAAGCCTTTGCCGAACAAGGAGGTGCAATTGTTACTTGGCTCACTATTGGCATCCTCATCAATAGTGTTGCTCAAATTCTATTCGCAAAAGTGCAAGGTGCGAAACGATCCGACTGGACAGCAAAGCTACATTTATTTGAATTAATTCCTTATTTAGTTTTACTATGGGCATGCTTAAACTTATGGGGTATTGCGGGAGCCGCATTTGCTTGGTGTATGCGCGCTGCAATTGATTTGATGGGGTTAATCTATTTCAGCAAAAAACTAAACTCTCTCAATTGGGTTGCAATCAAAACACCTCTTCTGCTACTGGCCGCTGGATCAATTGCCATTCTTCCATCCCTTAGTCAATTATCGCTTTCGGGGCGCATCCTCTTTGTCTTGACTTTGCTAGGCTTATATTGCATTCCCACTTTTAAACAGCTACGGCAAGATAAGATTTTAGGAATGCTTAAATGAGCACCCAAGAAACATCCCCCAACCAGTCAATGAGAGTAAGTGTAAAAAATAGATGTGCGTGTTGCAACAGCAATGGTGTTGCACTCTATGGCGAGCAAGGGGATAGATTATTCAATACTCCAGGCAAGTGGACTATCTACAAATGTTCCAATGCAAGATGTGAATTGATGTGGCTCAATCCAATGCCGGTTGAAGAGGACCTGTACCTAGCCTACCAAAATTACTATACCCATGCCTTTTCTACCCCTAAAAAATCTTCCCTATTTTTAAGGATCAAAAGCGCTCACCAAGCACTTCATTTCAATCATCCAACCAAAGAGAGTGGCTCAACAGCCCAACTGCTAAGCAAGCTTATTACAAGGCTCAATTTTTTTAAAGAATCCATGGATTACCCGCTGATCTTCTTTAAAGACTTGCCCCATGGAAATTTACTTGAACTGGGAGTGGGTTCTGGCGAAACATTAAAACAATTTAGTGATTGGGGGTGGCAAGCCGAAGGCTTAGATTTTGATCCTGAGGCTGTCAAGGCTTGTGCTTTAAGAGGATTACAAGTCAGGCAAGGAGATTTACATTCTCAAAAATTTGCCAGCGAAACATTTAATGCTATTTTTTCAGCTCATGTAATGGAGCATGTGCCACAACCCATCGAGTTAATTGCAGAAGGATTTCGCATCCTTAAGCCAGGCGGTCTTTTTGTTGCCGTCACACCAAATGGTAAGTCTGCCCTACATTCATTATTCAAAAAAGACTGGCGCGGACTTGAGCCTCCACGGCATTTACATATCTTTACTAAAGAGGCCTTGTTATCCTCAGCAAAGCAAGCGGGATTTAGCAAAGTGAAGGTGATTACAAGCAACTTTAGTGCCGCAGGTGTTTTTTCAGCCAGTGCTCGACTCAAAACCAACTGCCAAAATTCATTTCCACTAAGACTTTTATCGAATCTCGCCCGCCTCATTCTGACTTTCTACTGGCGTTTTTACCCCGACTCCGGGGAAGAACTCATCCTCATCGCCGAGAAATAAAGCATATGCAACCGAGAGTAGCGGTATTACTTGCGGCCTTCAATGGCAAGCAATGGCTCAAAGAGCAAATTGATAGCATTCTTTTACAGGAAGATGTGGTGGTTTCTCTTTATATTAATGTTGACCAATCCTCCGATGGCACAGAGGATTTTATTGACCAGCTATCCAAAGAAGAGCCCCGTATTCATAAGCTTCCCTTTGGGCAGCACTATGGTGGAGCCGCCCCTAACTTCTATCACCTAATAAAAAATATTGATTTCAGCCAATATGACTTTGTAGCGCTTTCAGATCAAGATGATATTTGGCTGACAAAAAAACTTGTTACGGCAATTGCCAATCTAAATAAATCCAATGCCGATGCTTACTCAAGCAATATCACGGCGTTTTGGCCAAACGGGAAAAAGCTTTTAATCAATAAAGCGCAAGAGCAAGTCCAGTGGGACTTTTTGTTCGAAGCGGCGGGCCCTGGCTGCACATATGTGCTTACGAAAAAATTTGCGATTAATTTGCAAAAATTTATCCTTATGCATTGGGATGCCGTTAACCGCATCAGCCTTCATGATTGGCTGATTTATGCTTATGCGCGAGCGAATGGCTATCGCTGGTTTATTGACCCTTATTCGAGCTTGTTATATCGCCAACATGCAAATAACCAGGTGGGGGCAAACGTAGGCTTATCTGCATTTCTGGTGCGAGCCAAAAAAGTCTTAAATGGTTGGGGGCTCAATCAATCTCTTCTGATTGCAAATGCAGTGGGCCTAGAAAACAGTCCATTCGTATCAATCTGGGACAAGGGTAACCGCCTCGGCTACCTCTTCTTAAGCAAACATTTCTGGCAATGTCGTCGAAGGCTAAAAGATAAATTTCTATTTTTCATGGCATGCATCAGCCTTGCTCTGCTTCCGCCTCAAAAACGACATGAATAAAGTACCAAGAAGTTGATCTGTCTAGAATAGAATATTGCTATGTACGCTCTCATAAGCGCATTTTTGTGCTCACTCGTCGCCTCGCTATTCATCATTCGCTATCAAAGCGTTCATCAACATATCACCGGAGACCTTGATCTTTCAGGCCCACAAAAATTTCACCTATCTAGCGTACCCCGCATTGGTGGCTTAAGTATCTATCTAGCGCTATGGATAGCCAGTTTTGTGCGCTACATACAAGATGCCAATAGTGGCCTTTTATTAATGGCTATTACCGCTTGTGGCAGCTTTGCCTTTTTAATCGGTTTTGCGGAAGATTTAAGTAAGCGCGTTGGGGTGCTGACTAGGCTGATTGGCACGGCAATCTCAGGTGGTTTAGCGGGCTACTTTTTAAATGCCTGGATCTCTCACATCTCCCTATGGGGTATTGATTCACTCTTAGCCATTCCAGCGATTTCAATTCTGTTTACCTGTATTGCTATTGCAGGCCTCTCCAATGCCTACAACATTATTGATGGCTTTAATGGTTTAGCAAGCATGGTTGGTATCATCACTCTGCTCGCAATAGCATCAGTAGCATTTCGTGTGGGGGATATAGCAATTTTGATCGCAGCCCTCATGATGGTTGGCGCTATTGGCGGCTTCTTTATTTGGAACTACCCAAGAGGCTTAATATTTCTTGGCGATGGTGGCGCTTATCTTATTGGCTTTTGGATCGGAGTTTTATCAATTCTGATTGTTGCTCGCAATGGGCAGGTTTCACCTTGGTTTGCTCTCCTGGTGAATGCTTATCCTATCTTTGAAACCCTATTCTCCATTTGGCGCAGAAAAGTACATCAAGGAAAAAATCCTGGAATGCCAGACGGCGCACACTTTCATACCTTAATTTATCGTCGGATTATGCGCTGGGCACTGGCCAATTCAAGCGTTAGTGATTCATTCGGAAATACCCCCAATGAAAATGCGAATGCCAAAACATCCCCTTACCTATGGGTTCTATCAAGCTTTGCAGTGCTTCCCGCAGTATTATTTTGGCAGTACACCTATGCCCTACAAGGCTTTGCTCTTTTATTCTGCGTGACGTATGTTTGGATCTATCGCTCTATTGTCAAATTCCAAACGCCAAACTGGCTTAAGTAAAAAGTTACATTCAGGGCTTTTTATTGGCGCCCGTAACTATCATCAAAACGCACAATGTCATCCTCGCCCAGATAGCTACCCGATTGCACCTCAATAATCTCGAGCGGCTCACTACCGGGATTAGCTAAGCGATGGGTTTGCCCTTGCGGAATAAAGGTGCTCTGATTCTCTTTTAAGATGATGACTTGGTCGCCATTAGTAATCTCGGCAACCCCTTTCACTACCACCCAATGCTCTGCACGATGATGATGCATTTGCAATGAAAGGCTTGCTCCAGGCTTGACCTGAATGCGCTTAACCTTGAAGCGCTCACCTTCATCCACACTGTCATACCAGCCCCATGGTCTTGCTACCTTGCGATGTAGATTCTTTTCTTCGCGCCCTTGTGCTTCAAGTTGAGTCACTATGCTTTTAACATCTTGGCTATTTTTTCGATCGGCAATAAGCACTGCATCCGGCGTTTCTATGATCACTAGATTTTCAATGCCAACAGCGCTTACTAAACGACTACTAGCATGCACCAATGAGTTTTTAGCATTGGTGAGCAAAGTATCACCGATAGTCACATTGCCATTTTCATCCCGTTTACCCACTTGCCAAACCGCGTCCCATGCACCTAGATCATTCCAACCCGCATCTAACTCAACCATTTTGATTGGAAAGCGAGATCCTGGACATTTTTCAATGACAGCATAGTCAATAGATTCACTAGGAATATTTTTAAATTCTTCTTTACCGGGACGAATAAAGCCCACGCCACCTGATGCATCCTCAGTTTTATTCTTCCAGGCTTTTACTGAAGCGTCGTAAATATCTTTGCGAAATTCCTCTAAAGCAGCCAGCCAAGTACTCGCCCTCAATACGAACATGCCACTATTCCAAAGGTAAGAGCCCTCAGATAGATATGTTTTTGCAGTTTCGATATCCGGCTTCTCAACGAAACATTTGACCTCATACGCATTATTGACATCTTTACTATCGATGCGTTGAATGTATCCGTAACCCGTCTCTGGTGCAGTTGGCGTAATACCTAAAATTGCAATCGAATCCACCGAGCCCTCTACAGAGGAAATGCACTGCTGCAAAGCTTTAGTAAAAGCAGTTTGATTTTGAATGGTTTGGTCTGCTGGAGTGATTACCAAAATAGGATCTTGATTATTAGCCAATTGCTGAGCGCAACATGCAGCCATACTTAAGGCGGGCGCAGTATTGCGTCCTACTGGCTCAAGCAATAAAGTAGCCTTAATTGACTTCAGTTCACGCAGTTGATCCAAAACCAAGAATCGATGGTCTTCGTTGGTGACTACCAGGGTCTCACCCAGCGTGATGTTGTTATCCACTACGGAATTTACAATAGAGTTAATCCGCTCTACTGCTTGCTGAAAAAGACTTTGGGACGAACCATCACCCGACAGCACTAAGAATTGCTTTGGAAATCCGGAGCGAGATAAAGGCCATAGGCGGGTGCCGGATCCACCACAAAGGATGACTGGAATTACTAAAGCCATTTGACTGTCGAAAGCCTTTTTGTTTGAATAGTCCTTATTTTATAGGTTTTAGCTCGCAACAAAGGGGCAAATATTGAATAAAATTATTCAGGCGCACAATAGAAATGCTATCTAGCGTCAGCACCTAAAACTATAAATAAGGAGTCAATATGACAACAGGCAATATCCCCAAGATCAATCTACGCAACTCATTAACCGAATGCGGTCAATCTATCCGCAAGGAAAATGCAGGCAAATATCAAAATTATGGCATTAAAGACTGCAAGGCCTCTATTGCAGCTGGTCGCATTAAGTAAGAATTACTATTACTGAGGGGGTCTATTGGGGTAGCGCTTACCAGTGAGATTGCTGTAAGCCGCCCCTGCTAGAACCAATAAGACCGAGTCCACCATTACGGGGAAAACGGCATAGCGGTAATGGGCAATATGACCCAATACCGTAATTAGGGCTACAGCAGCTGCGGGTGGATGTAAACAACGCAAGACAAACATTCCCAGAATGGATAGTGCTGCAGCTGCAGGCAGGGCCAATAATGGCTCGCCAATCAAATGAAAGCAACTAATTCCAATTAGGGCTGACAGGGTATTTCCTGCAATCACCGCCCAAGGTTGAGCCATAGGGCTCTGAGGGAGAGCAAATACCAGCAGTGCGCTTGCCCCCAAGGAAGCCATTAGCCATTCATCAATGCCACTAAGCTCACCAAGGTACTTGGCCAAAGTGATTACCAACATCAGGCCAATAAAGGCGCCAAATACTGAGCGCAATCGCTCAATCCAGGCTACGGAGGGCTGGTCACCGCCTAGATAAAAGGAATTTCGCTTGATGAATGACTGGAAGGCATGCTTCATGTGCACCAATTTTATTTTGTATCAGTAAAAAAGGTATTTACTGGTTCAGAGTTTAATAGCCGAGATAAATAAGAAGGCTGCCGAAGCAGCCTGTTTTAAAACTATGAAAGCAATTAAGCTTTCTTAGCGTAAGCAGAGCACCAGCCCTTAGAGGAAACCTGTTTGCCTGCGAACAAAGCGCAACCACCAGCAGCAGCATCAGCTTTACCTTGGAACAATGCGCAGTTACCGCATTGCTGTCCAGCAGCATACTTAGCGTACTTTGCTTTATCTACCTTAGAGGCATCAGCTTTGTAGCCCAATGCAGCAGCTTGTGGATCAGTTTCTGCAACCATAGCTTGAGCTTGAACTTTACCGTTCAATGCCAAAGTACAGGCACCAGCAGCAGACAAAATCATAAATTGGCGACGACTATTTTTCATGGATTCTCCAAAAATAAATCAGTGATTAACTTGCACGCGCATCTTTAATAAATACGCACCTTTGAAAACTAAGGAAGATCATAGTGGAGAAGATTTGCTGCTGCCACTCATGGCGTAAGTCAATGATTTATATAGAAATATAGATGAGAATTGTTCTCATAAAATCTCCTACTAAAAACGTCGATTAATTCCAGCCCTTGAGCTTCATACAATTAATCCACTGACGGATGTGAACACCCGAACCCATTTCAGGATAATCCTCTTTGCATTCCCTAAGGTCTTTGTTGTAAGTCGCTTTATTATTTTTAGCGGGATCTTGATTTTCAGAAGGGAATGTTGAGCAAGCAGCGAGACTCAATGCAAATAAGAGCGGCGCAATCCGATAACTGAGACGAACAAACTTTGCGTTCAATTTATAACCTTATTGCCTAGCTTCATATATGCCCCATGATCACCACACGCCCTATTAAATGCAACTGCAGACATTGAGTCTTTTTCTCCAACCGTACCACTGGATTTTGCACCTTGGCCTTGAGTAGTTAACGTGAAGGAATTTTCTTGGCAATTAGCTGTGAAAATGTAATCCGCTTGTTTTGCCAAGTCTTTACCTAAAACGTAAGAACTCAACCTCATTTGCCGAACATCTTTTTTTGAGTCGGTAATCGTTACTTCGTTATTAATGACTTCATAAAAGATTGGAGATTGAGCATTCACCAACTCTCGGTCTGCATCTTGCTTGGCAATCACCAGTTGCTTATTCTCTTTTTCATCAAAGATCTCTACAGGCGCCTTCTGGGATATTGGTGCGGGAAGTGAACCTTCTTGATAAAGGAAGTAATTGATATTTTGATCATCAATGAACTTTCTGCCGCAAAGACGGGAGCGCACATAAGCCATCGCGGTTCTGGGGGCAATCTTTACCCAGCCGGAGCCATTCACTGGCTTGATGTCACCTACTAGAGGTCCCTTAGAGACGATATTCTGGGAATAAAAAGTTTCTGACCACTGGTTGCTGCTAAAGCAATCAATCTTTTGGCGGAATGGGCCAACCATAGTGGCGTTGTATGTCGCAAGATTATTTTTCTCTCTCGGCGCAATAAAAGCATCGTAAGTAAGAACACCATCCTCATCTTCGGTCAGGGTATAGGGATCGTAAAACCAGTTCTTGGTTTTAGATTCAGCAAGCAAAATCCAAGTGCGGTCTGCATAGTCTTTTTGATTAAGCGGTGGAACGTAAAAGAATGGCGATTCCACTTCTTCATTCATCATGGATTGATAATCCTGGCGCATTGGGCCTGCAGTGCAACCTACAATAAACAAAACGCCAAGAATAAAAACCTTTTTCATTACTTTACTTACGATCAATCAAAGCCAAGAACTCTCGACGTAAATTCGAGTCTTTTAAGAAAGCCCCACGCATGACGCTATTGATCATCTTAGAATCGCGATCCTTGACGCCACGCCATTGCATACAAAAATGATCTGCGTCCATTACTACCGCCACACCGATAGGCTTAATCTTCTTCTCAAGCATATCTGCCAACTCCACAACAGCCTCTTCCTGTATTTGTGGACGACACATGACCCATTCGGTGAGCCTAGAGTATTTGGAGAGCCCAATCAAAGCAGAGTCCTTGCTTGGCAATACACCAATCCAAATACGGCCCATGATTGGGCATAAATGGTGGGAGCAAGCACTACGCACTGTAATAGGTCCAATAATCATGAGCTCATTTAAGCGACTCACATTGGGGAACTTGGTTAAGGTGGGCTGATCAACATAGCGACCATTAAACACCTCCTGCACATACATCTTTGCTACACGACGGCTAGTATTTTGAGTGTTGTGATCGTTTTCTGTATCGATGACAAGGCTTTCTAAAACGGCCTGCATCTTCTCAGCAACCTCATCCACCAAACCCTCCAACTCACCAGGCTTTATAAATGCCGAGATATTGTCATTCGCATGAAAGCGGGCTTTTTGCGCCTCAATACGGCGGCGAATCACTACCGATAAAGGTAAGCCACCCTCCTCTTTTGTCGCGCCCCTTGATTTAACAGCGGATTTTTTAATAGGAGGTTTGCTCGCTATTTTTTTTACAGGCATTTTCTTAATAGTTTTCTTAGGGGTTGGCATAAAAACTTTCTAGGGGAAAAATAGCGGCTATCGAACAAGGTCTAAATTGACCATTCTTCCACTTGAAGATTGGGAATACGATGAAACTCTCGTGCATTATTGGTGATCAAACCGCTGGACTCAGATAGGGCATGGGCTGCAATCATTAAATCCATGCCACCAATGGGTTGACCCATTCTTTCTAGCCCAGAACGAATTTGGGCGTAATGATGTGTCGCTTCTACCGGCCATGGACGAATTTCAAAACCATCTATCCACGCTTCAATCGCAGCGCTAAAACGTGGCAATGCTAATTTTGCCGCTCCAAACCTCAGCTCTGCAGCAACAATGGCAGATAACCATACTTCATCATGCTCTAGCTCTGCAAAGCGCTCCAACATCTTTTGCGGATGCCTGCGCAATATATAACTACAAATATTGGTATCTAAAGTTTTTTGATTTTTTACCAATCTAAGTCCAATCACGCTCTTGTGCTGGAGGATCATTCCGATCCTCTAAAAAATTCTCTGGAAGAGGATCAGTCTGCTGATAAAAAGAACTGAGCCATTGACCCAGATTGTGCTCTTTCTCATCATCAGGAGTAACCCAAAGCGCATTACCCACTTGCTCTATGCGGACTTGCTTGGAGTGAAAGCGTAGCTTAGCTGGCAGACGAATCGCTTGACTGCGCCCGCTCATAAATAATTTGGCAATACTTGTCATCTGACCCTCCACATCTATGGGGATATTTTGTAATATAGCAATGATATATTACAATTAATCATCAAGCAAATGACTAAAAACCTTTAAATCTGAAAAAACAAACACACTACACAAATCATCCCAAACAACCAAACGATTGATCTCGTGGTTGGCCAATTAGCGATATAGCAAATGAGATAGGCGATACGCGCAATCACAAATCCCATTGCAAGTAGATCGATTCTGTCTTGTGGAGCATGCGCTACTGATGCAATGATGACAGCGGCAAAGAATAAAGGGAGCGACTCAAATAAATTGGCTTGAGCAGCATTCGCTCTGGCTCTAAACCCAGTTTGCTTAGCCAACCATTGCCGTGGCATAGCATTGTCATAGCCCTGAAAACCTTTTTTAGCAATGCCTGCTGCTACATAAGGCAGAAGACCCATCAACAGAATGCAAGCGTAAGCAATAGTCATTAGAAATACCTTTAGTTAATTTTTAGTTATTTGGTGATCTTTTTGGAGCCAATACGACTCTCTTTGCCATTGAGTAAATTCTGGATATTGCTGCGGTGGCGCCAGATGAGTAATGCACATACAGCCAGGAGCGCTAGGCCCATTGGCTGAAAGCCAAATAAAAATACAAAATAAATGGGCCCAAAGATTGCAGCTGCTAATGCTGCTAAAGATGAGTAGCGCATAAACATCGCCACAATAATCCAAGTGCTCAGCGTAGCCAATCCCAAGATCCAATTAATACCAAACAAAATACCGCAAGCGGTAGCAACTCCTTTGCCACCTTTAAAGCCATGAAATATGGGGAAGAGATGACCCAAGAACACTGCGATCACAACGCCGCACAAGAGCCAGGAGTTCATGGTGGAAGTAAGAGATTCATCGCCGAGTAAAACTCGTGCCAACATGACAGCAAAGTATCCCTTTAATGCATCGCCAATGAGAGTTAGCACTGCAGCTAATTTATTACCCGTGCGCAGCACATTGGTAGCCCCGGGATTACCAGAACCATAAGAGTGAGGATCCGGTAAGCGCATGCATTTACTAACCACTACCGCAAAAGAGATAGAGCCTATTAAATAGGCAAGCGGGATTATTAAGAGATCGAGGGTTAATTCCATACCGCTATCTTAAACACTTATGAACCCCTAGGATGGTGCTGCTGATGTATCGATTTGAGGCGTTCACGGGCCACATGGGTATAGATCTGGGTAGTGGAGATATCCGCATGGCCCAAAAGGAGCTGTACTACCCTTAAATCAGCCCCATGATTTAGTAAATGGGTGGCAAATGCATGGCGCAGAGTATGGGGTGATAAAGCCACCGGAATATTCGCTAACGTTGCATAGCGCTTAATCAGCGCCCAGAATGCTTGTCTAGTTAAACCAGTGCCAGTGTGGCGCCCTACAAACACTGCATCAGTCGTTTTACCCTCCAGCAAAGGAGTGCGCGCTTCAGCAAGATAACGCCTTAACCACTGCCCTGCTTCACCACCAAATGGCACTAAGCGCTCTTTGCCGCCTTTGCCATTGACCACTCGCACTACACCTTCATTTAGACCCAGGGCAACGGTTTTTAAAGAAACGATTTCGGAGACGCGCAAGCCACTGGCGTACATTAGTTCCAGCATGGTGCGATCACGCAAACCTAATGGCGTATCAATATCAGGCGCATTGAGTAATGCGGTAACTTGATCTTCACTCAAGGTCTTTGGAAAACGTAGCGCTTGTTTAGCAGCGCGCAAACCAATACATGGATCGCTCTTTACTAAATTAATACGGAGTGCATGACGATAGAAACGCTTAAAAACTGTTAGTCGCCGATTAGCAGTGGTCGCCTTATCGGCACGACGATGCGCTATGTAGGCAGTGAGGTCTTTTTCAGTAACGCCATAAAGATCGCCGCCAGACTCCTTGTATAGCCACTGAGCCAATAACAATAGGTCTCTACGGTATGCGGCCAAGCTATTTTGGGCCAGGCCATCCTCTAGCCAGCAAGCATCACAGAAACGCTCAATGGCCTCTTGGCTTGATAATGAAATTTGAGGTATATTTTTTTTCATCCTATCGGTTTAATGCTGCACGATAAGCCGCTTCAACAGCGCGAAGAATGGTTGCATGCAAAGTGCCGAGCTTGGGCATATTGCCATGTGGGCTTCTAACGGGTACTTTGAAATAGCGCTCAGACCACGGCAGATCCACAATCACCTTGAAGTTAAACTTTGTGTCGTAAGCCAATCCAGCCAATGCATAAGCAGCTGGATTCTTGGTCTGAGTTATCGCCACCTCGCCAGCTTTAAGCCTGGTCAGATTCTGGGATGTTCCATACACCACGCTGACCTGGTTACCATCATCCCGACGCTCGACACTCAGAACGATGGCTGGTCTGGGTTTGGGTCCTGGTTCACTATTAGGAACTTCGGGAAACAAACACCAAACGATATCGCCAGGTGCTGGCAACACCCAAGTCTGACTCATGCAAACAATGTATCGCGTGCAAGCAGTTTTCCTTTTGGTAAGCGCTTGGCTGCATCCTCGCGTAATGCCAAGACTTGTTTTGCGGTCAATGGACCATCATCAGGAGCATAAGAAGGTAAAACATCAGTAGCAAATTTTGACAAGGCCATATGAATAACCTGCGTTTCATTGACATCGAGTTCTTTAGCAATTGCTTTAACCGTTGTTCGAGTCACGCCAAATTGGGTGTCTTTAGAACGGAATTTGACCAACAGGTTTTCGTTTGAAGCTCTCATCATGGCACCTCATTAATGTATATATAAAGTATATACTATTTTGGGTTCAAGTGCAATCTTTACACCCTTAATTAAATGGGATTAAACCCAAACCTACGACAAATTATGGGTGCCTGTTTTAGTGAATTTCCTTGTTCCTTTACCCAATAAAGCCCTATCTCAGCTTTCCAAATATCCCAACTTGAGACTTAATAGTCGCAGAGTGGGGCCTTAGATTTGGAGTTGCCGCCCTAAATGCTTTATTTAAATCAAAATAATCAGAAGCATCATTTATTTCCCAAAACCTTCTTTCATCAAACTCTGATTCAAACATAGGTATGGGTTTAACTGCCTTCATTGCGCTCCAAGCATCTTCTTAGTCACGGAAATTATTAAAGCCCAATGGCGCTTCCGTTACTTCTTTTTTGAGCAGGGCCATAGTTTCTTGTAAATCATCGCGCTTTGCACCAGTGACGCGTACTGCATCACCCTGAATACTGGCTTGCACCTTAAGCTTGCTGTCTTTAATAATGCGCACCACTTTTTTAGCTAGATCCGAAGTGATGCCCTTTTGAATCTTCATCGTTTGCTTGCGCTTATCACTGCCAATAGTTTCTGTTTTCTCATCTTTGAGATAACGCACATCCACATTGCGCTTGGCCATTTTGTTAATCAGCACATCACGCACTTGACCTAATTTAAAGTCGTCATCACCAAACAAGATTAATGCTTCATCTTTTTGCTCTACACGGCTATCTGAACCCTTAAAGTCAAAACGGTTAGTGATTTCTTTATTAGATTGCTCGATGGCATTTTTGAGCTCAACCATGTCTGGTTCGCATACAACGTCAAATGTTGGCATTTTTACTCCCTATATTTTCTTAAATAATCTTGCAATCTTGCATTTTCTAGAGATTTCGACACTCTTTCCAGCTTTAGCGCCCCAAAAATATGCTCTAGATGCATTTACGAATAAGATTGTGGCATGAACCGTGTTCAAAATGCGCCCCAACCCGCAAAATTGATCCCAAATTTGGGATTGAAGCACCGCAACACCTTTGGCTTTGATGCTAGCGCGGAACTGGCCTATGAAATTACTTCGCCAGAGCAAATCCCGGAAGTGATCTCTACAGTTACTAACCAGAAACTTACATGGCGGGTTTTGGGTGGCGGCAGCAACGTCATTCTTCCCAAAGTTCTTCCCGGAGTAACTCTCCTTATCAATATCACCGGGCAAGAAATCATTTCCTCGGATGACGATGCTACCTACTTAGCAGTTGGTGGAGGCGTTAATTGGCATGAACTCGTTGCCTGGACTTTAGAGAACAACCTGCCTGGCCTAGAAAACCTAGCACTTATTCCTGGCACGGTCGGTGCTGCACCGATTCAAAACATTGGCGCCTATGGTGTTGAGATCGCAGATTATATTGATCGTATTGAAGCCTTTGACGCCAAAGACCAAGCCTTTGTCACTCTCACAAAAGATGCTTGCCACTTTGCTTATCGCGATAGCTACTTCAAACAAAATCCCCATCGCTTTATTGTGACAAAGGTCGTTTTTAGAATTCACAAGAACTGGAATGCACGCATTCACTATGCCGATCTTGCAAAACAATTTACAGACAATTCCAATCCGAGTCCTGAAGAGATCTTTTTAGCAGTCTGTAAGATCCGCACACACAAACTACCTGACCCCAAAATGATTGGTAATGCTGGTAGCTTCTTCCAGAATCCCATTGTTCCCAATGAGCAATATGAAACCTTGCTTAAGGCCCATGCTGATTTAGTGTCCTACCCGGATGTAACCGGCAAGCGAAAACTAGCCGCTGGATGGCTCATTGATCAATGTGGCTTTAAAGGTCAACGCATGGGTTCGGTTGGCATCTATGAAAACCAAGCACTCGTATTAGTTAATCACGGTGGTGGAACCGCTCAAGATATTCTTGGTCTTGCTAAATGCATACAAGACAAAGTGCGTGCAAAGTTTGGTGTCAGCCTACAGATTGAACCAAATATTTTGTAGTCCCTTGCATTAACCTTACCTCCAGCGAGGTAAGTAAGCCCCATACCCTAAATAGGGGTAATTCAGTCAAAGATAATATTTGGCTCCCCGCCAATCTCAAAAGTGGACGACTGCCTCTCGATGCTACAAAACACAACATATATGTTAATATTTGCATGAACTCAAAACAAATGAAAAAGTGGCTTGAACTACAAGGCGCCACATTTCTCCCTGGCAAAGGATCGCATTTAAAGGTGTTTCTAAAAGGCAAACAATCTTCTTTGCCAATGCATGGAACGACTGAACTCGGCAAAGGTTTAGAAGCGGCTATTAAACGTCAATTAGGCTTGAAATAATGGAATATATGTTTAGATACCCTGCAACATTCGCCAAAGATGGCCGCAGCATACTCGTAACGTTCAGTGACATTCCTGAAGCTATTACTTTCGGCAAGAATGAATCGGATGCATTTGAGAAGGCTGTTGAAGCGTTAGAGACTGGTCTATCTTTTTATGTAGATTCCCGCAAACCATTACCGAAGGCAAGCAAAGCAAAGCGCGGTCAAAAATTAATCAGCCCATCAGCACTTGAATCAGCCAAACTTGGCATCTATCAAGCCATGATGGATCAGGGTATCAAAAAGGCTGAATTAGCGCGTCGTCTAGGTTGGCATATGCCCCAGATCGATCGCTTATTTGATCTCAAACATTCTTCTAAATTTGATCAGATTGAATCTGCGGCAAATGCGCTTGGTTGTCATATCGAAATAACAGTGGCAGCTTAAAAACTTAAGGCGCTTGGGCTGGTCCCAAGCTAGGTGCTTTGGTAGGTGCAGCAACTCCCACAAAAATCACCACGCCATCTCCACCTGGATTTGAAACAATATCGTTTAATCCAGAGGGCTTCCAATTATTTGTAGCCCAAATATTGCCGGCCATATCTGTATTTACTGAAGTCAATCGCATCAAGGGTAAGTAGGATGGGGGTGCGCCTGTTCCATATAAAGGTTGCCCAGAGTTCAGAAGGACCTGGCTGCCTGCAGATGGGAGGGTGTAGCCAGTGCTTGGAGTGATTGCCGATCCCATCGCTATACCTGTAGGGCAATTTGATGTTGCGCCACAGAGTTGCACGATGCTATATCGAGCACTAGGGGATGAAGTTCCAAAATTGGCAACCCATACATTTCCCTTTGCATCTAATGAAATGCCCCATGGACCATTAATGCCTTGTCCTGTGTAAGTTCCGACAATCGCGCCACTTGCATTGATTGCATAAACAGTAGACGTCGAGCCTGCTGCAACCCAAGCATTACCCAGCGAGTCTACGGCCACACCTTTTGGATTGCTACCGCTTGGCAGTGTGACTGTAAATAATTTAGAGATTACGCCATTACTAAAGCGTAATTTAGAAACCGTATCCGATCCTGTATAGGTAACCCACGCATATCCATCACTAGTAATAGCCATACCAAACGGTTGAATATTGCTGTCTAAGTAACTAATAGGTGTTGTTGTTTGGTTTGGATAAACTACCACGGCATTGTCACCATAGCTGGCCATCCAAATATTATTAGATTGATCGACTGCAGTTCCCTGCACTCGCAGCAAACCAGCGGTATATCCAGCATCTGGAGAAATGGGTACACCAACTGATGATAATTTTGCTACCGCTCCGCTGGTGGGGACATTATTGCCCCATCCAAAACTGCCTGACCAAATAAATCCAAGCTTATCTATCGCAATCCCAAATCCTGAACCCAAAATACCGCCGCCAGTAATAGGTGAGCTTGGAGTATTGGAAGCCCCATTAGCAGGCAGGCCATTGGGCTTCAGAACAACCAAACAATTGGCGGAGTTGGGTGTTCCTTGAATCACATTGTTATTAATCCAGGCATAACCCTTGGTATCAAACGCCACATTAGCTGGGCCACCAAAAGGACAGGCAGCACTACCGGCGTTATTAACCTTGACCGCCATTGTCCAGGCATCGAGCTTTTGTAGTGGTGCAGAGGAATTTGGCCCCTGGCTAGCAGTAAGCGCTGGTGTGTAGCTTGTCACCACACTGCCTAAGTTATAGATACCGCTAACATTGACTGCGGGATTTAAAGCGATATTGACGATCGCTTGCAAGGTATTCTTAGGTGTAATGCCACCTGTAGAAGGAGTTAGGGCAAATAAATTCGTGCACGCATTAGCAACACCTTGAGTACATCCTGCCAAGACATTCGCTAATGTTCCAAGCGCACTCCAGGTATTAGTTTCATAACCGTTAGGCGAAGTCTGAATGACTTTAGATGCAGAGCCAGATTCTGCAGAAACTAAATTCTCTGCCATGCCCGCAGCAATACTTAATGGTAGAGCACTCCCGGCTACCGAATAGTCATCACGAAATAATTGCGCAAAGGCATAAGCGGATGCCACGGTAGTGAGCTCATTAATGCGTACTGCAGATAACGGCCCCGTCCCTAAGCTTGCCATTAGCTGGATGCTTGGAGATTTGCTAGCTACCGCATAGTAAGTAATCGGATTGCTGCTTGTATTTGCGGAATTACTGGGAACCTTGACAGAAAAATTACCAGCACCATCCGATGTAGTCTGAGCGACAACCGATGGTGTGCCAGACTGAATTTGATAAACCACAATTGTGGCGCCCTCAATAGCAACTGGTGTTGATCCTCCACCTGAACTCACTACACCATTAATGACAGTGCTGTTACCGGAACCACTGCTTGGACAACCCGTCAGCATTGCAATCAAGAATGATGTACACGTTAATGCAATCAACCTTAAGATTAGTCGCTGCATATTATTTTTGTTCCGCTGGATTTACTTCTGAAAATTCTACATCTACCTGCCCTTCGGCTAGACGTATTTGATAACTATTACTTACGTTCAACTCAGATGGTTTACGAATGGCGTGCAGCTCTTCTTTGTTTTTACTCAGGATCACAGCATAGCCACGCTCTAGTGTTCTCTGAGGATTCAACATCTCCAACTGGGATTGGTAGTGTGATTGATTGCGCTTCCAATTTTCCATACGCACAGACCAGGCTTGGTTAAGGCGTTGCTGCCACCCTTGAATTTGCTCGCGCATACGATCCGGGTTAGGCAATGCATGACTCAAGCGAAGCGCTAATTGATCTAGCGTTTGTGCCTCGCGTTCAACTCGTTGGTTAATACGCTGGAGCAGTGCTTGCATGAAGGAATCTAGCTCTTGCAACATTTGATCTCGGCGTGGCGCCGCTAGCTCTGCTGCGCCCGTCGGGGTTGGTGCTCGTAAGTCTGCAACAAAATCCGCAATCGTGAAATCGGTTTCATGCCCAACACCGCTCACTACTGGAATAGATGAATCTGCAATCGCATAAGCCAGTTGTTCATCATTAAATGCCCAGAGATCTTCAATGCTGCCTCCACCGCGTACTAACAAAATGACATCTACTGCTTTTTCTTTTTCGGCAGCTTTGAGTGCGGCAATAATTCCGGCCGGTGCATCTGGGCCTTGAACTAATGTTGGGTAAACCACAATCGGAATATGCGGCGCTCTTCTGGCTAAAGTACTTAAGACATCTTTAAGTGCGGCCGCTTGGGGTGATGTGATGATGCCGATGGATCGCGGATGCGTTGGTATCTCACGCTTGCGCTCATCATCAAACAAGCCTTCTTTTGCGAGCTTGGCTTTCAGTTTTAAGAAGGCTTCATAGAGACCGCCCATACCAGCGCGACGCAAAGTCTGAATCGTGAGCTGAATATCCCCACGAGGAACATACATTCCTAAGCTAGCGCTAACTTCCACCAAATCCCCAGATTGAGGCATGAACCCAACCTGGCCATTGCGACCGCGGAACATAACGCAACGAATCTGACCTTCTGCGTCTTTTAATGAGAAATACCAATGCCCACTGTCATAAGCCTTGAAGTTGGAAATCTCCCCGCTCACCCAGACAGTATCGAAACGGTCCTCTAAAGAGGCAGCAATGGCGCGGTTTAGATCACCAACACTCAGAATTTCCCTTGATATTTCCGACATTTTTTCTCTTTAATCTCACAACTATCTGGCTTAGGCGCCAATAAATATCCACAGATACAGATTCACTCTAGGTTTAATCCTCATAAGTAAGTAATTACTGACCCAAAACGTCTCATAAATCCAACATCTAAAATACAAGCTATTGATTTATATAGGAATTAATTAGACTAATAAATTCGCTTTGAACCAATATAAAACCGTGTCAACGATCAATCAAGGACTTACAGAGCAAACTCAAAAAAGTTTTGCACAGAGTTATCCACAGGCTAGCTTTCCGAAACAGGCTTTTTAATTCAGCTAAAGTACTGAGCTTATGTACTCCATCTTACTATCCGCTGGCTGGCCTATTTGGCCCCTCCTCATCATCTCCATATTGGGCTTAGCAATCGCCTTAGAGCGTTGCTGGTATCTGCGACAAACGCATATATTCCCCAAAAATTGCCTGGAAAGCGTGTTTTCTCTTGCAAATCAGTTGGTTGGGAACAAATCCAGCGTTTCAGAGCAGCAGATTACGGAATTGGCCAACCTTTCTCCTGCAAGCCCTTTATTGGCATGCGCACTGAAAGAGAAATTGTCTGGCAGTAATGCCGATGCTGCGCTGGAGGAGTTGCAAGTGACCGCACAGAGCACTTGGCTAAAGTTGGACCGCTACTTAGGCGCACTTGCCACGATCGCCACAGTCGCTCCGCTATTGGGTTTATTTGGCACTGTCGTGGGCATGATTGAAATCTTTGGCAGCCAAGGCGCGATTAATGGCGCTGCTGGTAGTCCACAACAATTAGCACATGGAATTTCAGTCGCTTTGTACAACACGGCATTTGGACTCATGATTGCTATTCCTGCTCTTGCAGCGTGGCGTGGTTTGCGCGCAATGGCCAATCAACGTCAACGTGAATACGAAGAATTTACTCGTCAACTGTTTAAGAAGCTCTATCCAAACGTTTCAAACGACGCTGCTGACATTTCAAAATGAGTTGGTTAGAAACACACCCGCGAGCTAAGAGAAGATTTTCTCTTGGGGGTAGTGCTACACCTGTAGAACCAGAGATCAATCTGATTCCCTTTATTGATGTGCTCTTGGTAGTCCTGATCTTTTTAATGATCTCTACAACCTTCACACGTTATCAAGAGTTAGCCATTACTTTACCCACCGCTAATGGCAATGAGAGCCAAGTAGAAGTAAAGCAAATTCATATTGCAGTGAGTCGAGATGGTCGCTTTGCTGTTAACGGCAAAGTAGTAGATCGCTCTCAACTCAGTAGTGCGTTAACTCAGTTAAGCGGTCAAAGTAGTCAGAAGGAAGGTACCAGCTCTCCGCAAGTCAACATTGATGCGGATGCTAGGGCGCCCCACCAGGCAGTCATGAGCGCACTGGAAGCGGCGCGCGATGCCAATCTCTCAAATATTGTCTTTAGTAGCCAAACCAAGAAGTAATCAGAGAACAAAGAAAAATATTCTTCATGTCCTTTTCTTTTTTCCGTAAAGCCCCTAAGTTTTGGGAAAGACGTGGTCCCACGAGTTTATTGCTATGGCCACTCTCTTGGCTTTATGGCCTAGTGGTGCGTGTACGTAAGTTAATTCTGGATACGGGCTTAGTAAAACAAAAGCCTGCTCCAGTACCAGTGATTATTGTGGGCAATATTCGTGTAGGCGGCACTGGCAAGACGCCCATCGTGATTGCTCTTGCGGAACGCCTTAGTCACCTTGGATGGAGGCCTGGAATTATTAGTCGAGGCTATGGATCTTCTTCTCAAATCACACCATTACAAGTTCGCAGTGATTCTGATCCCAACCTTGTTGGCGACGAACCCGTCTTAATTGCCAAACGTACACATGATGAATTTCCAATCTGGGTTTTTCCAAAGCGTCAAAAAAGTATTCGGGCCTTACTCAAACATTCTCCAGATGTAAATGTGATCATTAGTGATGATGGCCTGCAACATAGCGGCCTAGCTCGCTGGCCTGCTCGCGAAGGTGGTCGTGATATCGAATTCGTAGTGCGTGATGGACGGGGTGAAGGCAATCGCTTTTTGCTGCCCGCCGGTCCTTTGCGTGAACCAGCGACACGCGAACGCGATGCTACCCTTTTTACTGGAAAAACAAAGGATATTGAAACTAAGCTTGGCCCCCAGGATGAATACTTTTTAGGGCGTCGCGCATTTTCACTCTTGGGTAATTTAGGTAATGTCTACCAATTAATCAATCCCACCAATACGCAGACGCTTGCTCAAATTGCGGATAGCTATCTACCAAACAAAATTACTGCTGTTGCCGCCTTGGGTAATCCACAGCGCTTTTTTGATGATCTACTTAAACAGGGCATTGTCGCTAAATCGATTCCTTTGCCTGATCATGCGACCTATACCCCTGAGTTCTTTGAGAAGATCAACGCACAATGCATCCTCATTACCGAAAAGGATGCTGTGAAATGCGCAGCTATTACAGATGAGCGTATTTGGGTGGTGCCAATGACGCTCGCCCTCCCAGACAGCTTGGCTGACTGGCTGCAATCCATTCTGCAAAGACCCAATCCTTATCGCTATACCTTGTAGGTTTAGCGTACATAGCACTACACTGTGTCCTCACCTATATAGATCACCATTAAAGAAATCATGGATAAACGACTACTCGATATTTTGGTTTGCCCTTTGTGCAAAAGCCAATTGCATTTAAATGCCGAGAAACATGAGCTTATTTGCAAGGCCGATCGCCTGGCTTACCCCATTCGGGATGATGTGCCAGTAATGCTGGTTGAAGAAGCGCGCAGCCTCAGCGCTGACGAAATCGCCTAAGTATTCACTGCTCAATCTCAATGAACGCTGACTCCAAAGCTCCTGATTTTTTAGTAGTGATTCCGGCTCGCCTGGGATCTACTCGCTTACCTCGAAAACCTCTGGCTGACATTGGTGGTAAACCGATGGTGATTCGCGTGGCCGAACGTGCAAAACAATCACTTGCTCAAAGCGTTGTAGTGGCAACTGACTCACCAGAAATACAGGCCGCTTGTGATGAACACCGTATTGAGTGTTTACTGACTAGCGAGAACCACCCAACCGGAACCGATCGCATTGCAGAAGTTGCGCAATTATTAAAGCTACCTAGCAATACATTGATCGTGAATGTGCAAGGTGATGAGCCACTTATTCCACCAGAATTGATTAATCAAGTTGCCAGTACTTTGGCAGAACATGAGCAGTGCGCTATCTCCACGGTTGCCGTTCCCATTACCGATGATGCAGAGATCAATAATCCCAATGTGGTGAAAGTCGTTCTCAATCGATCAGGTGAGGCCTTGTATTTTTCAAGAGCGCCGATTCCCTTTGTGAGAGATGCAGGGGCAAGTCAAAAAACTGAGCATTTACGCCACCTAGGCATCTACGCCTACCGAGCTGACTTTTTACAGGCCTATACCCGTCTAGAGGCAGCGCCTCCAGAACAGGCTGAAGCCCTAGAACAGCTCCGCGCCCTCTGGAATGGTTACCGCATAGCGGTTCATACCGCCTCAGAAGCTCCGCCAGCTGGGGTAGACACCCCAGAAGACCTTGAAAGAGTGCGCCAGCTACTAGCTCGCTCCTAAGCCAATAAGCCAATGCCCCGCTAGCTTTAAGCTTCTCGGGGATAATCCTAGGCAATAGGTATATAAGATCCCAACAAAATACGGGACAATGTCAGCTCTTCTAAGGGGAAAACAATGCGGTTGATTCTGCTCGGTGCACCAGGTGCTGGAAAAGGCACACAAGCTCAGTTTATTTGCGCAAAATTTGCAATTCCACAAATTTCCACTGGCGATATGTTGCGCGCTGCTGTGAAAGCAGGAACTGAACTCGGTATTGCAGCCAAAAAAATTATGGATGCGGGTGGCCTTGTATCTGATGACATCATCATCGGCCTTGTTAAAGATCGCTTGACTCAACCTGATTGCAGCAAAGGCTATTTGTTTGATGGTTTTCCAAGAACCATTCCTCAAGCACAAGCCATGAAAGATGCTGGCGTTCCGATTGATTACGTTTTAGAAATCGATGTGCCATTTGAGGCCATCATCGATCGTATGGGCGGACGTCGTGTTCACCCTGCCTCTGGCCGCACTTATCACATCAAATACAACCCACCAAAGGTTGCAGGCAAAGATGATGTGACTGGCGACGACCTCATTCAGCGTGATGATGACAAAGAAGAAACCGTGCGCAAGCGTTTGCAGGTTTACGATGATCAAACCCGTCCACTAGTTGAGTACTACTCATCTTGGGCTGCGCAAGGCAGCCCAGCAGACAAGGTAAAAGCGCCAGCCTATCGCAAGATAAGCGGTACTGGTAGCGTTGAAGACATTACCGCTTCTATTTTTGCTGAATTGAAATAATTAATTGCTTTCGCAATTTTTGGATGTAAATATGGACTGCATTGCAGTCCATATTTATTTATGCATGAACAGTTAATCTCATGCCTAACGCATGTATGACTCTAGTCACAGTCTCAAAACGTGGTCGCGCCTCAATTTTTAAAGCTCTATAAAGGGACTCTCTAGTAACGCCGCTCTTTTTAGCAATGTCGCTCATTCCCTTTGCTCTGGCAATGTCGCCAATTGCAGCTACAAATAAAGCGGGGTCGCCATCTTCTAGTACAGCCGTCAAGTATCCAGCAATATCTGCATCGGTTTTTAAATAATCCACAACATCAAATTTAGATATATCTTGTATTTTTATTTTTTTTGTCTTTTTCATTTAATCCTCCATCGCCAGAAGCATCTTCTTAACTTTTTTAATATCAGCATTTTGAGTTGCCTTAGAGCCACCGCCCAACATTAAGATAACCACCCTTCCGCGCCTTAAGTAATACATTCTCCAACCAGCACCAAAATGCTCACGCATCTCCCAAATCCCGTTTGACTCAGATATTGAAGCAACATCCCCCAAATTCCCTAAAGCAACTCTGCGCAACCTTGCCAATAATCTACCTCGAGTTAAAGGGTCGCGAATAGAGCTAAGCCAGAGTTCAAATTCAACTGTTTTATCGATTTCATACATACATCAATTGTAACCAATCGATTACAGTATACATTTAAAGACCACTCAATGGAAATAGCCATTTAGAAAACTTTTAAAGACGAGTTCTCAATGCTAAATTCACACTATGACAAATACAAAAATGAGGGGGAGAATCCTTGTCGAAATGATCGAAACCTTGGAAGGCCTACATCAAAGCGGTGCACTAAGTACGGTTGACTTATGGGAATCTTTGAAAAATATAGAAAATCGCACTAAGGATTTAAAAAGTGTAAGCGCAACCACACCCAAATAAGAAAAATTTTAGATTTATTTCAACTCTTTTAAAGCGCTCTCAAAAGACTCGATATCGGCAAAGCTTCTGTAAACCGAAGCAAAACGAATATAAGCAACCTTATCAAGACGCTTGAGTTCACGCATTACCAACTCACCTACACGCTCACTAGGAATTTCTTTTTCACCCAGACTGAGGAGCTTTTCTTCAATGCGAGCAATAGATTCATCTACAGAGTCCGAAGAGACTGGGCGCTTTCGTAACGCAAGTTTGATTGAGCTAGCCAACTTATCATGACTATATTCGACCCGGCTACCGTTCTTTTTAACGATTGCTGGGAGCGCCAACTCAACACGTTCATACGTTGTAAAGCGCTTGTCGCACTTGGCACAACGTCGACGGCGACGAATAGTATCGCCTTCGTCAGATACCCGGGTATCTAGAACCTGGGTATCTTCGTTATGACAGAAAGGACAGCGCAATGAGGGCTCTTTTCTTTAATGGGTATTGATTTTTGTTACTTATCCGTAGACCGGGAAACGCTTCGTGAGCTCAGAAACTTGAGCACGCACTTTAGCGATGTTCTCAGGATCATTTGGATTATCCAAAACATCTGCAATAAAGTTTCCTACTTGTCTTGCTTCAGCTTCTTTAAATCCACGGGTAGTCATTGCTGGTGAACCCAAACGAATACCACTGGTCACCATTGGTTTTTCTGGATCGTTTGGAATACCGTTTTTGTTGCAAGTAATGTGCGCTTCACCTAAAACGCGCTCAGCTTCTTTGCCGGTCATTTTCTTGGCGCGTAAATCTACCAACATCACATGAGAATCTGTTCCACCAGAAACGATACGTAAGCCCCGTGCAATCAAAGTCTCTGCAAGTGCTTTTGCATTCGCAACAACTTGCTTTTGGTAATCAATAAAGCCCGGCTCCTGCGCCTCTTTGAATGCTGCTGCTTTACCTGCGATGACATGCATCAAAGGACCGCCCTGTAAGCCTGGGAACACTGCAGAGTTAATCGCTTTTTCGTGCTCAGCCTTCATCAAGATGATGCCGCCACGGGGGCCGCGCAAACTCTTGTGAGTAGTAGAAGTAACGATATCTGCGTGCGGTACTGGGTTTGGATAAACACCTGCTGCAACTAAGCCCGCATAGTGAGCCATGTCGACCATGAAAATCGCGCCCACTTCTTTTGCTAATTTACTGATGCGGTCGAAATCAATTTTTAAAGAGTAAGCAGATGCCCCAGCAATAATCAATTTTGGTTTGTGCTCACGAGCGAGACGCTCCATTTGCTCGTAATCAATCTCTTCATTTTTATCGAGACCGTAAGCAATTGGGTTAAACCATTTACCACTCATGTTCAACGCCATACCGTGAGTCAAGTGACCGCCTTCAGCAAGACTCATACCCATGAAGGTATCGCCTGGTTTTAAGAAAGCCAAGAACACTGCTTGGTTAGCAGATGCTCCGCAATGGGGTTGTACGTTTGCTGCTTCAGCACCAAACAATGCTTTGACACGATCAATCGCCAATTGCTCAGCAACGTCCACGAACTCGCAACCGCCGTAATAACGCTTTCCTGGATAACCTTCTGCATACTTATTGGTCAACTGAGAACCTTGGGCCTCCATTACCGCTGGTGAGGTGTAGTTCTCAGAAGCAATCAGCTCAATATGGTCTTCCTGACGCTTATTTTCGTTCTGAATGGCTGCCCATAATTGGGGATCGGTTTTGGCTAAGGTGTTTTGACGGTCAAACATGGTGATAATCCTGAAAATGTTGGATTGCTGAGTGAATTAACTTAGTAAAATCAACCTACATCATACAAAATCCATCATGACCTCTACACAAGACCTCTCATTTCTCTCCCTAGTCCTTAATGCCAGCCTATTAGTACAGTTGGTAATGTTGTTATTACTAGGGATGTCCGTCGCCTCTTGGACCATTATTTTCAAGAAAACTGCTGTTTTACGTGGGGTCCGTCAGGATACTGAGCGCTTTGAGCGCGACTTTTGGGCCGGTGGCGACCTCAATACCCTCCTGGAGGCAGCCCAGCGTAATAACCGCAATGACGCGGTCCTAGAGCATATTTTCGAAGCTGGGATGCAAGAATTTGCAAAAGGTCGTGAGATTGACGCCGCCCGTCGCGCCATGAAAGCCACCTACCAACGTGAAATGGACCTTCTAGAAGCCAATCTACCTTTCTTGGCATCTGTAGGCTCAGTTTCTCCCTATATCGGCCTCTTTGGCACCGTTTGGGGCATCATGCACTCCTTCCGCGGTTTGGCTAATGTGCAAAACGCCACCCTTTCTGCTGTAGCTCCGGGTATCGCAGAAGCATTGATTGCAACAGCGATTGGTTTGTTCGCAGCAATTCCGGCAGTAGTGGCTTACAACCGCGCAGCAACTGATGTAGACCGCCTCTCCATTCGCTTTGAAACTTTCATTGAAGAGTTCACCAATATTTTGCAGCGTCAGACTGCAGGCCGTTAATTGAAATAACGAGTGAACCGATAAGCGAAAAAATTATGGCTGGATCTTCATTACGTAAAAACAAACGTCGGGCAATGTCTGACATCAACGTCGTTCCGTACATCGACGTAATGCTGGTATTACTCGTGATCTTTATGGTCACTGCACCAATGGTCAATCCAGGTGTTGTCAACTTACCCACTGTTGGTGGCGCCAAAGTGCAATCACTACCGCCAGTCTTTCTAACGATTGATGCCAACGAGAATGTCATCGTTCGCAAAGATGGTGATCCGACTCAAACACTCAATAAATTTGAACTCGGTGCTTTTGCAAGATCACAAGCAGAAAAGTCTGCCGATCAACCCATTGTCATCGCCGCAGATAAATCCATCAAATATGAAACAGTGATGGAAGTCATGTCCAAGCTCAAAGAGAATGGCGTGAAGCGCGTTGGCCTTGCGGTCAAGACCCAGTAAGAATCTGGCCTTCATAGCTGCTCATGAATAGCGCACCTTCTTTTCAGCAATCATTTTCGCCGTTTAAGCGAGGGCGTTTTACGAAGGAAGAAAGCACTAAGCGCGCGTTTACTTTTTCACTGATTGCGCATTTAGGTTTGCTCGCTTTTTTAATGATTGGTATCAGCTGGAACAACACCACCTCTTCTGGTGTTGAAGTTGAACTTTGGGATTCCGCTCCACAGGTTGAAGCACCGCCTGAACCAGAACTCAAAACAGAAGTTAAAGAAGAAGCTGCTGATATCGCCATCAAGAAAAAGAAGGTTGAGAAAGAGCCTCCTAAAAAAGAGGTGAAAGAAACTCCTAAAGCAATAAAACCTCCTCCGCCCAAGGAGAAGGAAAAGCCGAAGAAGGAAGAGCCGCCGAAAAAGGCTGAAGCTCCTAAAGCACAGTCACCGGCAGAAACCAAAGCCAATGCCGCAGCAGAAAAAGCACGTGCAGATCAGTTAGCGCGTTTACGTGCAGCAGCTGGTGCCGAAGGTGGTAGGGGTGGAACCGTTGGCAGTGGAGTCGGCGGCGGAGGTAATGCACCTCCAGGCTGGACTGATAAAGTAATTAAAAAGGTTAAGCCATTGATCGTCTTTAACCCTGAATCTGTGAGCGGCAACCCTGCTGCAGTTATTCTGGTGAGCCTTGCTCCAGACGGAGCTATTTTGAGCACCAGCATTCAATCCTCTAGCGGCAACGCTGGCTGGGACCGTGCCGTACTCCTCGCACTTTCTCGCGCAGAAAGCCTGCCAAAAGACGACAATGGCAAAATTCCTCAACGCGAAGTAAAACTGACTTTTAAACCCAAGGATTAATGCATGTTGCAATTAGTAAAAAGACAGCTACAGAAACTAGCATCAAAATTGAACTCTTTTCGCTTGATTGTTATTGCTCTTTGTATCAGCTTTGCAATGCCTGCGCTAGCGCAGATGAATATTGAAATTACAGGCGTTGGTCAATCACTTTATCCAATCGCAGTGATGCGCTTTAAGGATGAAAATAAATTACCCACTAGCATTACTGAAATCATTCGGCAAGATTTAGCGCGCAGCGGTTACTTTAAAAATACAGAAAATGGTAATGCCGTTGAGAGTGATGATGGTACGCCTAACTACAAATCGTGGGCAGCACGCGGTGCTGATGCACTGGTGGTTGGATCAGTCGTGCAGACTGGCAATAATCAGTTTGACATTCATTACAAGCTGTTTGATGTTCGTAAATCCCAAAGTCTGGGTGGCTTAAATCTCAACTCAAGCGCCGATAACCTGCGTGCGGTTGCCCACAAAATTGCTGATGACATCATCTTCAAATTACTGGGTGAGCGTGGCGTGTTCTCCACCCGTCTCTCCTACGTCATCAAGGATGGCAAGCGCTATCGCCTGGTGATCTCGGATGCTGACGGTCAAAATATTCGCAATGCACTCAATAGTGCTGAGCCCATCATTTCCCCATCCTGGTCACCTGATGGCAAGAAAGTGGCGTACGTTTCTTTTGAAGACCGCAAGCCAGTCATTTATGTTCACGAGCTTGCTACTGGTCGTCGCATTTCTCTATCAAATCAAAAAGGCAACAACAGTGCACCAGCCTGGTCACCTGATGGTAAGAAATTAGCCATCTCATTATCTAAAGACGGCAACACTCAGATCTACGGCATCAATGCCGAGGGCACGGGTTTACATCGCTTAACTCGTGGCAACACGATTGATACTGAGCCGCAATATTCTGCTGATGGTCGCTATATCTATTTCACCAGCGATCGCGGTGGTAACCCACAAATCTATCGTATGAGTGCTGATGGCGAACAAGCTGAAGGCGTAAAACGGATTACCTTCAAACAAGGTTTTGTGACCTCACCTCGCATCTCACCTGATGGCAAGTACTTAGCTTACATTGCTAACGTTGGTGGCGCATACCGTCTCTACATTCTGAACTTAGCTACCGGTGATGCTCAGGCACTTACTGATGGCACTAGTGATGAATCTCCTTCCTTTGCTGCCAATGGCCGCTATGTTCTCTACTCCACCAAAGTGGGTGGTAAACGGGTTCTTGCTGCTGTCTCAGTAGACGGCAATTCCAAGCAAGTGTTGAGCATTCCAGGATCTGATGTACGTCAGCCATCCTGGGGTCCATTCATGGACTAGGTCCTAACTACGTTAAACCCCCTTTTAGGGGTTGAAATAGTCACTTTTGACGTTCTTGGGGGCATAATATTGTCTATTGATTCATTTATAGATTTAGCTCGTAGGAAAAAGGAAAATTCATGAAGATTTCTATCGCACGTCGCGCAGCGACATTCGCCTTGATCGGTGCCACAGCATTTTTGATGGCAGCATGCTCCAGCGTCAAACTAGATGACACTGATGGCGCCAATGGTAGCGGCAGTGGCAAATTTGGCTCACAGCCGTGGAATGATCCAAGCAGCCCACTCTTTGAGAAAAGCGTTTACTTTGGCTTTGATGAATACACCGTTCAGACTAAATACCAAAAAATGTTGTCTGCTCATGCAGGCTACTTAAAAGCGAATCCAAAGCAGAAGATCATTATTCAAGGCAATACCGATGAACGCGGCACAGCTGAATACAACTTGGCACTTGGCCAACGTCGTTCTGATGCTGTACGTAAATCATTGAACTTGATGGGCGTTTCTGACGACCAAATGGAAGCGGTGAGCTTTGGTAAAGAAAAACCAAAAGCAGAAGGTGATACCGAAGCAGCTTGGGCAGAAAATCGCCGCGCTGATATTGTTTACATCACGAACTAAATGAAGATACTTTCATGCTCAGTAAAACAAACGCTCTCACGAGCGTTTGTTTTAAGTGCTGCTCTCATTTGCTTAGGCGCATCTAATAGCGCCTGGGCGCTCTTCTCTGATGATGAAGCGCGTAAGGCAATTCTGGATCTGCGTAAGTCTCTAGCCACCACCCAGCTTGAGTTACAGGGCCAAATCGACAAACTCAAAACTGAGAATGCAGAGCTCCGTGGCAAAGTTGAAGAACTTGAGAAACAAGGCGAAGACATTAGTACCAGTCAGAAGACTTACTACCAAGATCTCGATACTCGTTTAGGTAATTTTGAGCCTCGCACCGTAACGATTGAAGGCGTTTCTGGAACAGTACAACCTGGTGAGAAAAAAGCCTACGACGACGCCTTAAAGTCATTCCAAGCAGGCAGTCTCAAAAAAGCTGATGAGGGATTTTCAGTATTTGCAGCCAAATATCCTAAAAGCCCTTACTTACCACTTGCTCTGTACTGGAGCGGTAATAGCAAATATGCGAATAAAGATTACGCCGGTGCGATTAGCCAACTACAAAGCCTAATTAAGAAATTTCCGAATCATCCACGTATTCCTGCAGCGATGGTGACTTTAGGAAACTCGCAATTAGAAAGTGGCAATAAGGCAGCAGCTAAAAAAACATTTAACGAAATCATCGCTAAGTATCCAGATACTGACGCAGCCAAGGATGCGCAGCAACTCATTGCTAGCACCAAGTAATTAATCATCTATGTCTAAGCTTTCTGCTGCATTCGAATCTCTGGCGCCCCGTAAAGCAGGCGCTCCAGCGGTCATTCTGTTTTCGGGTGGGTTGGACTCCACTACTGTTCTAGCTCTTGCCAAAGACTTGGGATATACGCCCTACGCCCTCTCGGTTGGATATGGTCAGCGTCATTCATCTGAGCTGGCAGCGGCCAAACATATTGCCAAGCAAATTGGAGTGGCACGACACGAAGTAGTTAACCTAGATCTCACTCGCTTTGGGGGCTCTGCTTTAACTGACTCCTCGATTGCAATCCCAACGACCCCCGGCAAAGATCAAGAAATCCCCGTTACCTACGTACCAGCACGCAATACGATCCTGCTATCACTTGCATTGGGTTGGGCAGAGTCATTAGGCGGACTAGATGTTTTCTATGGGGCTAATTCGGTAGATTACTCAGGCTATCCTGACTGCCGCCCTGAATATGTTGCCTCTTTTGAACATATGGCTAACCTAGCTACTAAAGCAGGTGTAGAAGCCATCAATGATGCAAATCGTTTTAGAGTGCACGCGCCTATCATCAGCCTAACTAAAGGTGAAATCATCCAGCTAGGAAGCACTCTAGGCGTTGATTACTCGCAAACAGTCTCTTGCTACCAAGCTAATGATTTGGGTGAAGCTTGTGGAGAATGTGAGTCTTGCCGTCTAAGGCAGGCAGGCTTTAAGCAAGCTAATGTGGGCGATCCTACTCGCTACCAAAAAAAGTATTAAACGTATTAGGCTGCGCGCAGCTCATCATCCTGCTGAATCAAACTATCAGCAGGGATCCCCAACATAGAGTGCAACCTCCAAATCATCTTCAGTGTAAGGGGGCGTTTGCGATTTAATATTTCATATACGCGATTTAGGCCACCGATCATCGGCTGCAAATCCTTTGGACTCAAGCCGGATTGTTCCATTCTGAATTTAATTGCCTCAATTGGGTCTGGTGGAAGAATCGCATAGTGCTTGCTCTCATAAGACTCAATGAGCATTAAGAGGATCTCAAACCTATCTCCATCCTTAGTCCCAGGTTTTGGCTCATGATCAAAATAGTAAGACGCCTGGGCTAGGGCATCCTTGTATTCAAGCTTGTTACGAATGGGTTTTAATTCTTTCATTTTTCCTCCAACTGCACTGTGCAAGCATCAATTCGATCGTATGCAGCATGGCTACCAATAAATTTCACATATACCGCCCCAAAACTATAAGCAACTGCCACCACCAAACGGTAGGAATTTCCTTTGATATTAAAGACAACTCTGTTGCCTGCAATAAAACTCGCATTTCGATACTTATTCTTTATATCTTGCGGCCTTTTCCAACTTGCATGCGCCACCTCGTCATACCAAGCTTTAAGTGGCTGCTCGGCATCGGGATGAATACGCCAAAAATTTATTAGGTGTTTTCTGGCTATTATTCGCACATATTAATTTTAGTCCCAAAATGGGACTATTGCAAGTGGGGCCATATAACCCCATGCCAATTAAGATTTAAGCGATTTAAAATTACAAGTCACATGGATATTGCAGACATACTTCGCATCAAAACCACAGTCAGCATGGCTGAGCTAAAACGCAATCCTAAGAAGATTATTGGTAATGCAGACGATCTACCTATGGCCATCTTAAATAGCAACAAACCTAAGGCTTATCTTTTGTCAGCTAAGGCATATGAAGTGGTACTTGATTTTATTGATGATGCCTCACTAATAAAAAGTATCAAGGCTCGTAGGGGCGGCAAAACTATAAAAGTAAAGATTTAAGCCTTATTAAGCATTCTAGCTACATAGCGCGCAATCAAATCTACTTCAAGATTTACAGCATCGCCTTGCTTGAGATTACCCAACGTAGTGTTTTCCAAGGTGTGGGGAATGATGTTGATATTGATGATGCAAGCGGTTGCCGTGTCTTCGGTCTGATTGACTGTGAGCGATACACCATTCACAACAATCGAGCCTTTATAAGCCAAGTATTGCGCCAACTCTTTTGGTGCCTCGATGCGTAACAACCAGGATCCATAAGCATCATTAGCCACTTGAGCAAAATGCGCCACTTTACCAACACCATCTACGTGCCCACTAACTAAATGTCCGCCCAAGCGATCATTTAAGCGCATGGCTTTTTCAAGATTGACTGGACCGACCCTATCTAGACCAATGGTTTTATTCAGAGACTCACGAGAAATATCCAGAGCAAAAGAATTGCTGGTTAACTGGGTAGCTGTCATGCAAGCGCCTTGAATGGCAATGCTGTCACCCAAGGCAACATCATCCAAATAGCCAGATGGAACCTCAACAACTAAATGCAAGCCATCGCCCTTTGCTTGAGCACTCTTTATTTGACCAACCGCAGTAATGATTCCAGTAAACATAGGGGGATTTTAGTTCCGAATGATTCTTATTGCTTTTTAACTAGGCGTAAACGAAGATCTGGGCCAAATAGACTGTGATCTATCGCTTGCCATTCTTGCTTGCTTTCCAAGGAGCTCAAGGGTGACACATTGGCCATACCAATACCATCACCCATTAGGAATGGGGCGTAGTAGAGCAGTAGCTCATCTACACAATCTTCTCTGAGCAAAGAACCATTGAGCTTAAAGCCTGACTCAATATGAATCTCATTCATCTCACGCTCTTTAGCTAAATACGAGAATAGCTTTGGCAGATCCACCTTGCCAGATGGGTTAGCCATAGCAATAACTTCTATACCGCGCTCAGTAAATACTTGCGCTTTTTTCTGCATTTCAGGGCTGTCCAAGTTGGCACAAACAATGATGATGCCTGATTGATCAATGTTATTGAGAATCTTTGCTGCCAGCGGCGTTTCTAATTTGGAATCAACGATGATGCGCCAAGGTTGACGCTCAGTTTGAATATCTCGCACATTGAGGGTGGGATCATCTTCTTTAACAGTGCCTACACCAGTCACAATGGCACAAGCTTGCGCACGCCAATGATGGCCATCTGCTCTCGCTAATGGTCCGGTGATCCATTGACTACGGCCATCAGGCAAAGCTGTTTTGCCATCCAGGGTCGCAGCGATTTTCATGCGCACCCAAGGCAAGCCTCTAGTCATCCTTGAGATAAATCCTGGGTTCAATGCCCGTGCTTCTGCCTCCATTAACCCGCAATGTACTTTGATGCCAACAGCTGTTAAACACTCCAAGCCTTTACCCGCAACCAAGGGATTGGGATCAGACATCGCTACAAATACGGCTTTCGGTTTTGCAGCAATTAATGCATCGACACATGGGGGAGTTCGCCCGGTATGACTGCAGGGTTCCAGCGTTACATAGATGGTTGATCCCGTAGGATCATTTCCGAGTGATTTAGCGTTCGCTAGGGCTTGCACCTCAGCATGAGCGCTGCCTACCTTCTGAGTAAAGCCCTTACCAATCACTTTGCCATCTTTAACAATGACACAACCCACTCTAGGATTAGGGTTCGATAAATAAAGTGCTTTTTGAGCCTCGGCTATTGCCTCGCTCATGAACTGGTGGTCAACTGCGCTGTACATAGGGTCTATTAAACCATTCAATTGCAGCGCTTTGCATCTCTAGCAGGGTCACAGATTCGCCAGCGCCCTCCACTTCCCAAAATCATTTGGCGCTCCAAGTCGGGAGCCCTGCTATGACCAAGGATCAATCGATTAGCTACAAAGCCGCCTTGAGCCGTTTTTGCCGCACCAGCGGCATTAAACAGAATGCCCTTCTTGCCCGAATTGGGGTCGATGAATTGCTTGCCTCCACCCTTAAAGTAAACGGGGTCAATACTTCCCTGCGAAAACCAGGGCTTTTCGATGCAGCCCGGTTTGGCTGGCTTTTCGATGCAGCCACTTTTAACCACCCAACCCGCCTCCCACCGATCGCTAGAAATAGGCGCAAGGTAGACGGGTTGACCCAAATGTAAGGCCTGCTGACGAGCAAAGTGGGCATGAGCAATAAACCTTCTGGCAATAGTTTCAATTTCTCGAGCGGCAATTTGTTCTTGCAATAAAGGCATAGTCATCATCGCAACAATGGCAATGAGTAAAACCACAGCCATTAATTCAAGGAGGCTAAATCCAGATTTCGAATCCAACTTGCAGTTATTCAAATACTTGTCGCCAGTTCATGCGAGTGACTATGCCAGATGTTGCATCAATCACAACACCAATCTGAATCGCCGGCTTCTCTTTGCTCGAAATCAGCCAACGGTTTTTACCGACTGATTGAACAAAGCAAACATTCTCTTCCAAATTAGCAAGAGTGGTTAAATTTTTCTCGCAGTCTAAGACTGATTTTTCAGCAGCAAGAAAATGTTTCTTGGCTACTTCCATTGTTTTTACTTCTACGATACGTAATGCACTCAGTCTCTCTAAATACGCAATGAGAGATGAACAGAGCAAGAGCAGCGATATCACCCAAGCCAATATCACAAGAGATTCCGCGTCGAAAAAGTTCTTTCAAGATCTAGGTTGAGCTTAGCTCCATCAGTCATTTGTAGCTTGATCTTAAAAAGTCTTGATGCCGATGATTGCTGGGTGTGAGAGGGGTTCAACTCTTCTATCAAAAGACTATTGACTCCATTCATTAAGGTGGTGTTTTGAATGCGTCCCTGGCGATCGAGCGACTGACAAATTAGCGAACCGCCATTGACTTTCTTACCTTTGGGAATGCCTGCCTGATAATCCACCAAGAATCCTTGCATGGCTAAGTTATTTTTTGTGCGATCTTGAGTAAGTGCATTACCAATGCAATCAAAATCTGTACCAGCGGATAATTCATGACGAATGATCAATGAATCCGATCCACGAAATCCCGACCTTTTTTCAACCCGAAGAAATGAATCATCGTTTTTTTGATGTCTTATTTTTTGTCCTGACTTTTGGATTGGGATTTGAGCGGTTTGAATATTTCGATAACCAGCCATACGAATCGCTCGGCCAATTAATTCAAACGCACGATCTGCTTCTGAAATTAATGCTTGTGATTTTTCATACTCAATTTGCTTAATTACCAAATCAGCGCTTGTCTTTAAGAGAGGGTTGAGTAGAAGCGCGCATAGAGCGATTCCGACTAGACATTCGAGCAGACTCATTACTTAGGGCTTTTTTGGGTAGATTGCTATTGGTCCTGCTGTGTTCTTGTATTTCAAAAGCATCCGAATCCTTTCTGAGTTGAGCTCTTTTACTTTCTTGTTGTGTCAGAGTTAAAGCGAGGCGCTGATAAACGCCCACCGATGTCATCCAAACTCCCAAAATCAGGGCCATTGCGACCAGAACCTCCAGCAAGATGAATCCCTGGCCATTTTTAGATCTCATTGGAGGCTGGGGTGCTTTATAGGGGGCATTGCCCATTTTCAAAGGCAGTCTTGTGGACTGAAACTCCGAACCAAGGCTCTTGCTGTCAGAAACGCGGGATATTGAGGTAGGACAGCACTGTAAAGGGCTCCTGAGCTTAAAATAGAGGGCTATGCCAAATACCCTTGCCTCCACTGAAGAAATCATTGCCGAGCTCCGCGCCGGCAAAATGGTGATCCTCGTCGATGAAGAAGATCGTGAGAACGAAGGTGATTTAGTCATAGCCGCCGATCATGTCACCGCTGAGGCTGTGAATTTCATGGCAAAACACGGCCGTGGATTGATTTGCTTAACCTTGACGCGCGAGCGCTGCCAACAACTCAACCTACCTTTGATGGTTCGGGATAACGGCACATCCATGGGAACGAATTTCACAGTTTCTATCGAAGCAGCTAGCGGAGTAACTACAGGCATCTCAGCGGCTGATCGTGCGCTCACCATTAAAACTGCTGTGGCATCAAATGCCAAGCCCAGTGATTTAGTACAACCTGGCCATATTTTTCCACTGATGGCACAGCCTGGTGGTGTACTTATACGCTCAGGACATACTGAAGCGGGTTGCGACTTGGCAGCAATGGCTGGATGCTCAGCAACTTCCGTAATTTGTGAAATCATGAAAGACGATGGCAGCATGGCACGTCTTCCAGATCTTCTAGAGTTTGCGAAAGAGCATCAATTAAAAATTGGCAGCATTGCAGATCTCATTCAATACCGTAGCCAACATGAAAGCATTGTGGTTCGCGAAGGTACCCGTGAATTCATTACCCCTTGGGGAAAATTCCAAGGCATTATTTATCGTGATACTCCTAGCTCATGCATTCATATTGCATTAGTGCATGGCAAGCCTTCTGAAGCTCAAGAAACCTTAGTGCGCGTGCATGAGCCAGTCACTGTTTTAGACTTCCTGGACTCCAACGTCAGCAATCATTCATGGCCGCTAGCGAAGGCCTTAGAGCAAATTGCCGCTTCACCGGCTGGCGTAGCCGTGCTCCTCAATGCCTCTGGCATTGCCGCCCCTAATGATCAAGATTGGTTAGCGCAATTTCAGAAACTGAATCAATCGCAGGAAGAAAGCAAGAAACCGTTGGCCAGAAAAACTGATTTTAGAAGCTATGGTATTGGCGCCCAAATATTGAAAGATATTGGTGTTGGCAAAATGCGCTTGCTTGCCAACCCAAGTCCTGTGCCTAGCCTTTCTGGTTATAAGCTCGAGGTTACAGGTTACAAGCCGTACACTTCTTAAATTCCATTAAAGCCTGAATATTTTAAAGATTGATATGACGAGTTCCACTAATGATTTTGTAGGCGTACTAGAAGCTGATCTCAATGGTCAAGATCTCCGTATCGGTGTTGTGCAAGCACGCTTTAATGAAGATCATTGCGTTGCCCTAACCAATTCCTGTATCAATGAATTAATTTCTCTTGGGGTTTCCCAAGCGGATATCAAATTGGTGACTGTTCCTGGCGCGCTAGAGATTCCATTTGCCCTCCAAAAAATGGCCGAGACTGGTGAGTTTGATGGCTTAGTTGCCCTAGGTGCAGTGATTCGTGGTGAGACCTATCACTTTGAATTAGTCTCCAATGAATCTGCTTCTGGCATCACTCGTATCTCGATTGACTCTGGATTACCAATCGCCAATGGTGTGCTCACTTGCGACACTGATGAGCAAGCTCTTGCTCGTGTTCAGGTAAAAGGCGCAGAATGTGCTCAAGCAGTAGTGGAGATGGCAAATTTAGCCTTGGCATTAACTCCTGATATTGATATCGAAATTAACTCGAGTGAAGAAGAATAATTCGCATGTCTACATCTAGCCAGAACCCACTAAGCCCTCAAGCCGCCAAGGAAGTAAAGCCTGCTCCAAAGCGCTCACTGACACCACGTCGTCGCGCTCGTGAATACGCCCTCCAGGGTGTTTATCAAAGCCTAGTCATGCGTCGTGCTGGCAGCATCCCTAATGGCGCCTCCATTGCCAAGCAGCTTGCTGAAGACCCCGCATTCCGTCGCTGCCAACTTGATCTCTTCCAAGGTATTTTTGATGGCGTACTGGCTCGTACCGATGAGCTGGAGGCGATTATTACCCCAGCATTAGATCGCCCTATTAACGAACTTTCTCCAGTGGAGCACGCAGCATTACTCATTGGCGCCTATGAACTAGCTATCGACCTTTCGGTACCTTACAAAGTGGCCATCAATGAAGCGGTTGAACTTGCTAAAACCTTTGGCGGTACTGATGGCCATAAGTATGTCAATGGCGTTCTTGATCTACTTGCCCAAAAGCTTCGCACCGCCGAGACTCAGGCAGGCTAAACACCCCCTAACTAGCAGCAAGGAATCCAGCCTCCAGGCCCTAAAAGCTTGGGGGCTATTTTATTTATTGAGGGATAAAATGATCTTCATCCATACCAAGGTCAAACATCATGCAAAAAGTAGACATTCGTAGTCAATTACAAGATTCAAGTCTTTTTAGAGAAGAGGCTTTTATTGATGGCCAATGGATTGGCTATCAAAATACCTTCGCAGTTTCTAATCCAGCCACTGATGAGATCATTGCTTTGGTAGCGAACTTAGAAACCAAAGATGCTGAGCTTGCTATCGCCGCAGCTGAAAAAGCCCTGCCTGCATGGCGCAGCAAATTGGCCAAAGAGCGGGCGCACATTATGCGCAAGTGGTTTGACCTCATTATTGAAAATACACAAGATCTTGCAAAGCTCATGACGCTCGAGCAAGGCAAGCCTCTAAGTGAAGCTGCTGGTGAAGTTGTTTATGGCGCTTCATTTGTAGAGTGGTTTGCTGAAGAAGCGAAACGCGTAGAGGGCTCCATTCTGGGTACAACCTGGAGTGACAAGCGCCTCATGGTCTTAAAGCAACCGATTGGTGTATGCGTAGCTATTACGCCATGGAACTTCCCCATTGCCATGATTACGCGCAAGATTGCACCGGCATTAGCGGCGGGATGCACCATTGTGATTAAACCTGCTGAATTGACGCCGCTATCCGCTTTAGCTCTGGCTGAACTTGCCAAGCGTGCCGGCATTCCGGATGGGGTAATTAATATTGTGACTGCCGATGCTAATCAATCGATTGTGATTGGCAAAACCCTTTGCTCCTCTCCTACAGTTCGTCATCTTTCCTTTACAGGTTCGACTGAAGTGGGTCGCATCCTAATGGAACAGTGTGCGCCAACTGTCAAAAAACTTGCTCTGGAGTTAGGTGGGCATGCACCGTTTATTGTCTTTGAAGATGCCGATATCGATGCTGCTGTCAGTGGTGCCATGGCTTCTAAATTTAGAAATTCTGGTCAGACCTGTGTTTGTGCAAATCGCTTTTATGTTCATAAAAAAGTACATGATCAGTTTGTTGAAAAGTTTGCTAAAGCACTAGCTGTTATTAAAGTCGGTAATGGGATGGAGACTGGTATTACTCAAGGCCCCCTGATTGAAACGGCCGCTCTTGAGAAAGTACAAAAGCATGTTGCTGATGCACTTAGCAAAGGTGCCAAGCTGGTTACTGGTGGCAAACAGTCCATTGAAGGCAAGAACTTTTATGAGCCGACCATTCTGGCTAATGTAAGTAGTCAAATGTTGATTACCTATGAAGAGACCTTTGGGCCGATAGCGCCAATCATTCCTTTTGAGAGTGATGAAGAGGTCATCCAGTTAGCCAATAGCAGTCAGTTTGGTTTGGCATCGTATTTCTATAGTCGTGACATTGGCCGTGTTTGGAAAGTAGCTGAGGCCTTGGAGTATGGGATGGTGGGGGTTAATACCGGATTAATCTCTAACGAGGTTGCGCCCTTTGGTGGCATTAAGCAATCTGGTCTAGGACGCGAGGGTAGCGTCTACGGTATGGATGAATACCTTGAGATGAAATACGTCTGTGTGGGCTTATAAGCCTGCAGATCTCTTTTTATTAATTTATTTTTTAGCTACTTGGTTTATTTTTTCTTGTAGACCAAATCCCAAACACCGTGGCCTAGCTTGACGCCACGGTTTTCAAACTTCGTCACTGGACGATAGTCTGGGCGCACGACATAACCCTGATGCTCGGCATTGAGCTGTTCTAGGGTAGGCTTAAATTCATTGCAAACCTCGCCGGGCTTAGCAACATCCTCAGCGGTGAAAGTTTCTACCTTCATCAATTCGCTAGAAGTATTTTGTATAGTATTTTCAGCATTCAGAACCAACAGCATTTGCTCGGCATAGTTATGCCAATCGGTAGCTAAATGTAAATAGCCACCCGGCTTTAATCTAGAGACTAAAAGTCTTACAAATTCAGACTGAATTAAACGACGCTTATGGTGACGCTTCTTATGCCAAGGATCAGCAAAGTAAATATGAATGCCATCCAAAGAAGTTGGTGCAAGCATATGCTCAAGTACCTCTACAGCGTCATGGCGAATGAGTCTGAGATTAGTGAGATGGATTTCACCGATTAGCTTGAGTAAAGCACCCACGCCGGGAGGATGAACTTCGATTGCCAAAAAATCAGCTTCTGTTCTGAGAGCTGCAATCTTGGCGGTTGTCTCACCCATTCCAAAGCCAATCTCCAATATCTTTGGCTTGCTTGAACCTTGGAATGCCTCATTTAAATTGAGATTAGATGCTTGGTAAGGAAGTAAAAACCGAGGGCCTAACTCATCAATCGCGCGCTGTTGACCAGCAGTCGTTCTTCCCGCCCTTAAAACAAAGGAGCGGATACGCTCATCAAAGCGCCTTCCAGATGCAGAGCCATCAACCATTACTTAGGCCACTACCTTCTTAAAGTAAGCAATCGTCTCTTTTAGGCCATCTTCTAGATTGACCTTTGGTTGCCAACCAAGCTTCGCTTTTGCGAGCTCGATATTCGGTTGACGCTGCTTTGGATCATCAGATGGCAAAGGTTGATGAATGATCTTTGATTTACTGCCTGAGAGCTTGAGGATCGTTTCAGCTAACTGGAGCATCGTGAACTCACCAGGATTACCAATGTTCACCGGACCTGTAAAGCCCTCTTCTGAGTTCATCATCTTAACCATAGCGTCGATTAAGTCATCGACATAGCAAAAGCTTCTGGTTTGCTGGCCATCACCATAAATCGTGATGTCTTTGCCTTGCAATGCTTGCACAATGAAGTTGCTCACGACTCGGCCATCATTAGGGTGCATCCGTGGGCCATAGGTATTAAAGATACGTACGACCTTGATGTCTAAGTTGTGCTGGCGGTAATAGTCAAAAAACAGAGTCTCAGCGCAGCGCTTACCTTCGTCATAGCAAGAGCGAATACCAATGGGGTTGACCTTACCCCAGTACTCTTCTGGCTGAGGGTGCACCTCTGGATCGCCATACACCTCGCTAGTGGAGGCTTGGAGAATGCGAGCTCTGGTTCTTTTGGCAAGTCCGAGCATATTAATAGCGCCATGCACACTCGTTTTAGTGGTTTGCACCGGATCATATTGATAGTGCACTGGAGATGCTGGGCAAGCGAGGTTGTAGATCTGATTGGTCTCTACATAGAGCGGGAAAGTGACATCGTGACGCATGAGCTCCAGGCGAGAGTTAGGCAATAAATGCGCTAAGTTCTCTTTGGTGCCCGTGAAATAGTTATCCACCACCAAGACATCATTACCATCTTTAAGGAGCTTCTCAGTTAAGTGAGATCCCAAAAAGCCGGCGCCACCGGTGATGAGGATTTTGTTCATAGTTCGTCTTTTTTAATAAGGGTATTTAGATGCACTAGCTAATAGTCTTTTTTGGGGTATTCCAGCCTGCAGATCGATAAGCATAAACAACCTCAGTCAGCACAATGGAGAGGGATGTCATAAAAAAGATGAGGCCTAATACAAAAGTCCAGATGACATAAGTTGTTTGCAATGAGCGCACAGCACCCGCTTGAAAGAAAAATAATTCGAGAACAGTCAACGAAATAAAGACACCACTGAGTACATCAAAAAATATGGCTGCCGTACAAAGACGACCTCGAATTTGGGCTTCATTAGCCTCTGTATTCAGATGCTGTAAGAGTGCAGCATCTGTTACCTCGCCTCGATCGATAGAGTGACGAATAGCGCGCATACGATCTACTGATCGCGCTAGACGACCAGAGATAGCATTAATTAAAGTAGCTACAGCAGTCAACAAAAATACAGGGGCCAATGCCAGCTGAATATTATTGGTAATTGCGTCTATTGATGCATCCATGAGAATTTCCTGAGCTTTTTACGTCACTTAAAGATTAATGGGACCAAGCGATTAAGCCAGTATAGGAAGTAAATAAAACCAGCAATCCAAATGCAATGCGATACCAAGCAAATGGAATGAAGTTATGGTGGGCCACATAATGAATTAACCAGCGCACACAGACAAACGCTGAAATAAACGCAGCAATAAAGCCCACAACAGTAGCGAGAGTAAATTCTCCAGAGAAGGCTACCGGTGCTTTCCAGAGCTTAAGCAGCTCGTAAGCGGTGGCACCACCAATGACTGGAATAGCCAAGAAGAATGAGAACTCAGTTGCAACAGCGCGAGGCAATCCAAATAACATGCCCCCAATAATAGTTGCGCCCGAACGCGATGTCCCCGGAATTAAGGCCGCACATTGCGCTAAGCCTACTTTGAGCGCATCCAAAGGAGTGAGGTCATCCACTGATGTAATGTGACTAGATACATCAGCTCGATTTTGTTGGCGACGTTCGGCCCAAAAAATAATGAGCGCGCCCACAATAAATGCGCTAGCCACTGGGATTGGTGAAAACAATACCGCCTTAATATGTTTTCCAAATAAAAAACCCAGACCCATGGCCGGAATGGAAGCGATCAATAAATTCAGCACAAATCGACGGGCAATGGGACTATCAGAGAAAGAGGTGACAACTTTGATAAGCCTTTGGCGAAACTCCCAGCAAACCGCCAAAATGGCGCCAAACTGAATAATGACCTCAAAGGCTTTGCCTTGATCGTTATTAAAGTCGAGCAAATCCCCGACCAATATCAGATGCCCGGTACTGGATATCGGCAAAAACTCCGTTAATCCCTCGACCACCCCCAGAATGACTGCTTTAAGCAACAAAATTAGATCCATGGACCAAATTTTATAGGTATATAGGGACAACTCAGAGGATTTGGCAAAATAGCGTCTAAATGAGCATTTTGAATAAATTAGCCTTAAACTGCATGGCACATTGAAAAGTATCCGAATTACATGACCCCAACCCGCTTTAGACTTTCCCGACTTACCGCCTTTGGTTTGATCCTAAGTCAGGCGCTCGGGCTTGGCACCTGGTCTTTTGATGCTCTAGCCCAAAGCCCGAATGCCGCTTCAAAGCCCGCTTTACCAACCCCAATGAGTGCTTCCACTCTGATTGGACTTGAACAGCCGCCTCAGATAGCCCCGCTGCCCAATAAAACTGCATTGCCAGAAACTCCTGCCCCATCCTATTTGGGAAACAGCAAGTCTGGAGTCAATAACGCTCAATTTAACGATCTCATTCAGCTCTATCAAGATGCTGCATTTAGCGATCCGGTATTGAATGCTGCACGCTTTAACTATCAAGCCAGCAAAGAACTCTACTGGCAAGGTCTCTCTTTATTGCTGCCTCAAGCGAATGCAACCCCGGGTGGTACTCGCTACTATCAGCATGGAGCCGGGTCAACCGTAGTCTCTAACAATGCAGGAAATTCTCGCGTCTTCGATCAAAAAAGCTATACCGTCACATTAACCCAACCCGTTTTTAATGTGGGGGCGCTGGAAGCCTTTAAACAAGGTGATCTCAATACGAAGATCGCTGATATGAATTTCTTTCAAGCTCAGCAAGATCTGATACTGAGAGTTTCTCAAGCCTACTTTGATGCACTCACCAGCCAAGACAATGTGGCGCTTTATCGTAATAAAAAAGAGTTGATTAAGCAGCAGCTAGATGTTGCACAAGCGAAGTTTGATGCTGGCCTTGCAACCATCGTTGATGTCAATACCGCTCAAGCTAGCTATGACCTTACCGTTTCTCAAGAAATTGCTGCACAAGCAGATTTGATCGTTAAAAAGGGGGTCTTAGAGCAGTTGGTCGGGCACCCCGTTGGCCCCCTGAGGCCTTTGGTTAAAGCGGCCAAAATTGATGGTGTACTCAAAGATCCTCGCAGCAAGAATAAGGAAGCCAAAAATACATCCTTTGTGGATAGCGTCAATCCAGTGCTTCCTCCAGGCCAAACCTTGGATGACTGGATTAACCAAACAGAGGCAGCCAATTTCAAAGTATTAGCAGGTCAACTTTCAGTGAATTTGGCTGAGAGTACTTACCGCGCTGCTCAGGCTTTGAACTATCCCTCCGTTAATTTAGTGGGCACTTCTGGCTACAACACCTCTAACGGAACACCAAATAATTACTCGCCTGCGCAAACTAATGTCTATAACAATACACTTGGACTGCAGATGACCATACCCATAGTATCGGGTGGCTATAACATTTCCGTGATCAGACAAAATGCTGCATTAGTAGATACCGCGAAAGCCAACTATGACAATGCAAGACGCACTGCATCACAAAATACGCGCGCTGCATTTACTGGCTTCTATGGCGGTCTAGCTAGCGTGAAAGCATATGAGGCTGCGGAAAGATCTGCAGAATCTGCTGTTGAATCTAGTCGATTAGGCTTTCAAGTGGGCACTTTAATCAATATTGATGTGCTCATTGCAGTCGACACTTTATTTACAACACGCTCTCAGTTACAACAAGCGCGTTACAGCACGGTCTTAAACGCCCTCAGACTTAAAGCAAGTGCATCGACCTTATCAGACGAAGATCTGATGGCTATTAATTCTTTACTGCGTTAAGACTCTTTGAAGCGATCTAAGAGTAGTAAATCCAAAGAGGCTTGAATCACTTCCTCAACATGAGGTGATGCCTGAATATCACCCACATTGTGAATATTGCCAGACCAGTAACCTTCGGTCTTCCATCTTGGTGAATCGCAATAAATTTCAACTGTTGGCTTACCTAATACAGCGGCGAGATGTGTCAGGCCAGTATCAACGCCAACTGTGAGTGCGGCGTTTGCAATCACAGAAAAAGCCTCCTCAATTGAGAAGGCACTTGGAACCATTGCACCAGGTATTTGCTTGGCAATAGTGATGCTAACGTCTTTCTCAGCCACATTACCCCATGGCAGCACCACTTGATAACCCTTGCTGACAAGCTCATTGCCTAGGGCCACCCAGTTTTGATTAGGCCAACGCTTTGCCTCTCGGGCTGTTGAATGGAAACACAAAATATAAGGTGCTTTGAACTGGTCAGCAACTTTTATTGGAGACTTACCCAGGGAGTCAACATAGCGCTTAGGGTAAAACTGAGGAGTACTCGCACGATCAATCCGTTGCCAATCTAAGGCGGAGCAAGTGACCCAGCGGGAGCGATCTACTGCGTGGCACTGAGTGGGTACTTGCACAGACTGACTATAGAAAGCTCTCGCTATAGGCTCGTAACCTGAGAATTGGGTTGCGTTAGCGAGGCCTGCCACCACAGCATTTGAAGTCTTGCTAGCTAGTGAGCAGACGATGGCCGATTTGAGTAAGCCTTGAGTTTCCACAACGACGTCATAAGTTATTTCTTGAAGCGCGTTTTTAAAAGCGAAAAATTCTTTCCAGGTAGACAGCTTAAAAAGATTCTTTTTCCAGCGGCGCAATGCAAATGGAATAATCCGATCAATTCCTCTAAAGCCATCTCGACTTAACAGAGGCTCCAGAAGATGAACGCAGCCCTCTTCTACCACCCAATCAATTTGGGCATGAGGTAATCGTGAGCGCAAATCCCAAACAATGGGCAAGTTATGAAGTACATCCCCAAGCGAGGAGAGCTTCACCAACAAAATCTTGGGATTTGAAGGGAGATGCTTTGAATTGGTCGAAGATAAATCGCTCATATGAGCATTATCTTATCTTTTCTAATGTGTCTTGCTGGTGTTAGAACTTGGGCGCATCGTCCCACAATAATCCAGCAGTATCCTTCGCATTCATATTGGGCTGAACGCCAGCAGGCAATGGCCACTCAATACCTATCGTTGGATCATTCCAGGCCAGACAAGCCTCGCTCTGTGGGTGATAGTAGTCAGTCGTTTTGTAAAGAAATTCTGCTGTAGGTGTGAGCACCAAAAAGCCATGTGCCAATTGGGCGGGAATCCACAATTGCTTGTGGTTTTCTGCGCTTAACTCAACGCCAACCCATTTACCGTAAGTTGGCGAATTTTTACGAATATCCACAGCCACATCAAACACACTGCCCGCAACGACTCTTACTAACTTTCCTTGAGTCTGCTCCAACTGGTAATGCAGGCCACGCAACGTCCATTGACGAGAAAAGGAATGGTTATCCTGCACAAACTCAACATCAAGACTAGTGGCATGAGCGAAATCTTCGGCATTAAATGACTCAGTAAACCAACCGCGTTCATCACCAAATACCTTGGGCTCAACAACATAAACATCGTGAATAGCAGTAGGTGTAATCAATAACTTAGAGGACATACTTACCCAATAATTTTTTTATGAGACAAGGCAACAGGTTGAGCAGAATTATTCAATTCGCTCAGAATTTTTCCAAGATACTGACCATAACTATTTTTACTGAGTTGATTGGCCACCTTTTGTACTTGATCTGCAGTAATCCAGCCTTGGCGGTAAGCAATCTCCTCTGGGCAAGCCACCATCAAACCTTGACGTTTTTGCAAGGTAGCAATAAATCCTGCGGCATCCAATAATGAATCGTGTGTTCCAGTATCTAGCCATGCAAATCCGCGGCCCATGATCTCAACACTAAGCTCATTCTTTTCAAGATATACGCGATTCACGTCAGTAATCTCAAGCTCTCCACGAGCACTTGGCTTAATGGATGCAGCGATATCGCATACCTGATTGTCGTAAAAATACAAACCCGTGACCGCATAACTACTTCGAGGCTTCAGCGGTTTCTCTTCAATTGAAAGTGCTTTGTAATCTTTATCAAATTCCACTACACCATAACGCTCAGGATCGTTGACATGATAGGCAAATACTGAAGCGCCAACCGTGCGCTCATGTGCACTATTGAGTTGATCAACTAATTCATGTCCGTAAAAAATATTGTCGCCAAGCACTAGAGCGCTAGGATGATTTCCTACGAAGTTTTTACCTAAGGTAAAAGCCTGAGCCAATCCATCGGGGGAAGGTTGAACACAATATTCAATATTAAGACCCCACTGCGAACCATCGCCCAATAACTCTGAAAAACGAGGGGTGTCGTGCGGAGTAGAAATGAGGAGAATGTCGCGAATACCAGCCAGCATTAGCGTGCTTAATGGGTAGTACACCATAGGCTTGTCGTAAACCGGCATCAACTGCTTAGAAACTGCCTGAGTCACTGGATAGAGACGAGTGCCAGACCCGCCGGCCAAGATAATGCCTTTGCGATTTACAGCCATTCAATTACCCCTAATTTCAGCATCTCAAACCAGCTGCAGATCTTTAAATCAATCCTTTTGAGGCCAGCTTGGATACATATTCTTGAACCATGCCATCCCAGACTGGGAAATTTGGCGTATTTTGGGGTTCATTATAAGAGTTTGAAGGGTTTGAAAGTCTATTTTGCAGGGCAGAGCGTAATTTTGCAGTCTCCATACGTGAATTCATGGGTCTAGGTGCTGGCAAAGGGTATTCGACGGCCAGAATAGGCTTAATAGCCTCTGGCTTGGCTTTGAGTTCTACGCCAGCATTAAGTGCGGCCTGAACGGCAAAACTAGCTAAACCATGCCAAGTAGTCTCACCTGCTGGAACGGCATGATAGATACCCGATGGAAAGGGTTTTAGCTTCAATTGAGCATCTAGCGCTAAATCCAGACTGACCTGAGCAAGCCATTTTGCGCTAGTGGGTACACCATGTTGATCATGAATCACTTTTAACTCTTCACGCTCTTTAGCCAAACGCAACATGGTGCGGATAAAATTACCGCCATCTCCATAAACCCAGCTAGTACGAAAAATAGCAAAACGACCTTTGGATGAGTTTGCAAATACTTCCTCTATTGCCTCTTCACCCGCAGCCTTACTTTTGCCATAGATACCCAATGGATTACGAACATCTTCTTCAATATAAAAGCCATCTTTGCTACCATCAAATACATAGTCTGTTGAGTAGTGCAAAAAGGTAGCGTTATTTTCAGCGGCATACTGCGCCATTAACTCTGGAGCTTTTGCATTCACTGCATAAGCTAAATCAATCTCCGTTTCTGCTTTATCAACCGCAGTGTAAGCAGAGGCATTAATAATGAGGTCGGCTTTTACAGCATCTAGCTGCTTAAGCACCATTGCAGCTTGACTGAGATCACACTCAGATCTACCAAGGTAAGAGACCTTAATATTTTCGGCAGCAGGTAATTGATCAAATAACGCTTTAAATGCTTTACCCAACTGCCCATCTTTTCCTAAGACCAGAATATTCATTGGTGAAATTATGCGGTGTACTGCTTTTGTAGCCAGTCACGATATGAGCCACTAACAACACCTTCAATCCAAACTGGATTATCCAAGTACCACTGAACTGTTTTACGAATACCCGTATCAAAGGTCTCGGCTGGCTTCCAGCCTAACTCACGCTCAATCTTGCTGGCATCAATAGCATAGCGACGATCATGGCCTGGACGATCTTTGACAAAGGTAATTTGGTCAGCATAAGACTTGCCATCTGCACGGGGCTTCAGCTCATCCAGGATATGGCAGATGGTATGAACAACATCAAGATTCGCCTTTTCATTCCAGCCGCCGATATTGTATGTTTCACCCAATTTACCTTTAGCTAATACTTCGCGAATGGCTGAGCAGTGATCGCCAACATACAACCAGTCACGGATTTGCTGGCCATCGCCATAAATTGGCAATGACTTACTATTGAGAGCATTCAATATCACCAAGGGAATTAATTTCTCCGGGAAATGATAGGGGCCATAGTTATTAGAGCAATTAGTGGTGACAACAGGGAAACCATAAGTGTGAAACCAGGCGCGCACCAAATGATCAGATGCCGCTTTAGAGGCTGAGTAGGGGCTATTAGGCTCGTAAGTATTTTTTTCAGTGAAAGCCGGATCAGTTAAAGATAAAGAGCCATACACCTCATCGGTTGAGACATGATGAAAGCGAAACCCCTCTTTGGCTGCACCCTCAAGCGTATTCCAATATTCACGAGCACACTCCAATAAATTAAATGTGCCAACAATATTGGTTTCGACAAAATCTGCAGGTCCATGAATAGATCGATCCACATGACTTTCTGCTGCAAAATTGACGATTGCACGTGGTTTGTATTCTTTGAGTAACTTAGTGACTAAGGCTTTATCACCAATATCACCATGCACGAATACATGACGGGGGTCATTCTTCAAAGAATCTAGGGTAGCCAGGTTGCCGGCATAGGTTAATTTATCCAAATTAACTACACCTTCATTTTCTGAAACCTTCAACCAATCTAGGACAAAATTACCACCAATAAAGCCAGCACCGCCAGTTACGAGAATCATATAATTTCCACTTAATTTTGCTTGGTATCTACTGACGTAGATTATGATTAATATATTAGTATTTAGATTATAAAGTTTCCGGTAAATCCCTCTAAAAATCATGTTTGAAGATGAAAATAAGGAGGTCAAGATACTCAACCACTAAAAGACGCTATTTCACTTTAGCAATAGGAATCTCCATTCTCCATGCAAAAAATTGTCCTATTTAGAATTAGCAGCAAAGGCTATCCCAAGGTCAAGGTAGATGGCATCAATAAATACGACTCCCTCAAGAATCTCACTGAGACTTTTCAGGGCTGGAAATTGATTTGCGTCGCTGACAACTGCGATGAGGCTTTAATTGAACACCTCAAGACCCATTATCAATTTGACCAATTGATTGAAACGAAATTAGGCAACCCAGGATCATTCTGGAAGTTATATGAGATTGCCCTTGAAATAGCGAAAGATGATGACATCTTTTACTTTATTGAGGATGACTATCTTCATCTTCCCCAAGCGCCTATGGCCCTCGAAGAGGGATTGCATTATTTTGATTACGTAACCCTCTACGATCATCCGGATAAATATAAGCTCCACCATGGTCCTATCAATCCCTACGCTAAACGCAATCAGTACTCTGAACTTACTGAGGTAGTAGCAGGACCCACTCAATGGTGGCGTACTTCAAACTCGACCACCATGACTTTTGCAGTCACAGGGAAGACTCTTAAGGCAGATGCTGATATTTGGTCTATTACTAAAACGGCAAAGAAAGATTTTGATTTTGATACTTTCTGCGTCATCACCAAGCAACCCATGATGGCTAAATCAAGATACATCAAGCAAATTCCTCGTCGACTCCAGTTTTGGTTAAAACCCAAGCGCTACCTTGGCATCAGCATTCCTGGTTTAGCACTGCACCTAGAGCAAGCCTACCTTAAGAAGAATGATGAAGCTCGCTTCTCTTTGCCACCACAGACATATCCGAGCAAAACTAAATAAAAGTTACGCAAGAATGAAGCCCAAGCTACTAGACGTATTTTTGTTCTACAACGAGCTCGACTTACTCAAAGCTCGACTGGAGTACTTGGGGCCCATTGTTGATCAGTTCATCATTTCCGAAGCAAATGTAGACTTCTCTGGGCGGCCAAAAGAATTTTTATTAAGCCAAGAACTCGTAAAGACGCTGCCTTTTACAGAGAAGATTATTTATCACCGCGAACACCTCAATTTGAATTCTATTTCTTGGTTATTTAAGAAATTCAAATATCGCAATCGCATCACTCGCTTTCTCTGGAAAATTCAAGATGCCCAAAGAAACTCCACACTCACGCCATTAAAGCCATTCAATTCTAATGACATCGTTATTTTTAGTGATTTAGATGAGTTTCCTAGTGAGACGGCAATTCATGAGGGCGTTAAGGCGTTGCAGTCAGATCGCTTTAATCATCCAGAGCCTCATGCTTACAGTCTTGATCAGACTTTTTATTACTACAACCTGAACAATGCAGCCCCGGATGAAAAATTCTATGGCTCAGTCATGACTTCATTGGGTACCTTTAGAAAATTCCTCCCCCATCGATTTAGAAGTGGGAAAAATGATTTTGAACACATCCCGTCGGGGGGGTGGCATTTCTCCTACTTCATGGATGAAGAAAAAATTCTCAACAAGATTTATGCCATTAGTGATGTTGAGAATTTAAGTAATTACAAGAACATCACTACCGAAGAAATTCAACAAAAAATATTGTCGGGATCAGATCTCTATGATCGAGGAACAAGCCTTAACAAACTTGAGTATAAAAAAATCCCCGATAGCGTGATCGGGGTCATTCAGAAATATCTACCAAACTGCGCAAAAATTATTTAAGTTAATGGTCTAAATCTTCTTTAGATCTATTGGCAGTCAAAATAATCACCGTAGATCCCACGCTCAGGAAGAAAATAGTCGCCTCAAAGTATTGCTTATAAGTAATTTCCGCAATCATTCCAAATGGAATATATGCTAAGCAAACTATTACCCAAGGTAAAGAAATCGGAGACTTACTTTTTAGCCCAAAGTAAATAATCGACAGCATTGCAGAGAAAATCAAAAGTAATCCTGGAATTCCAAATGCCAAACCAAAATCAATCCAACCACTGTGTACCTGTCCTTGGTGCTCATGAGGGATCTGCGCTTGCTCCTGAAGGCCTTTAAAGGATTGATTAATGGAGCCATACCCTAATGGGTATTGTGAAATTAGCCTAACTCCCTCAGCAGCATAAGCGAACCTAGAGTACGTATTGAGAGCGGCTTCAACACCGTTACTATTTAAAGGTGCGGGAACACTACCCTCGCGCTTTTGCCATTGTTTATTTCCATCAATATCAAGCCCCAGAGCTGCATCTTGAAAAACGGTATCCCAGCCTCGGTATGCAGAGGACTTATGACCCTCCCAAATGCCGACAGATAATAGTAGGATGACAGCAAGGACGATAGCCGATAGCGTCCTTGATCCACCCCGATGAAAAATGGAGTTGATCACTACTACAACAGCCAAGAACACGCATAAGCCTAGGGCTATGGCGATGCCATTTTTCGTGCTTGAGACTAAAGCTGAAACTAAAACCAAGGCTAAACCCAATACCCACCACAAAATCTGGAGTGCCTTAGATTTATCAATCTTACCTGCCATTAGATGAATAAGATTGCAGGTAGCTATAGCAGCGGCAATCGCTCCAAAATATGCCGTTTCGATTTTGGCGAATAGAAAAAATACGAAAGCATTCGGCTTTACTAATCCATGATTTAGATATGATGCCCAGCAATAGGCAAGTACATTAATTACCGGGGTTAAAAAGAGAGCAATATAAAAGTAAAGACGCAATCTGGCATGCTTCACAATCGCAATTCCTAACCCAACCGCAGCTACTGCCCCTAATAAAGCTCGTATCCAAAGACCTTTGATCTCAGATAGTTCTAACTCGGGATTTAAAGAGAAAAAAGTGTAGTGAATAAGTACCCAAACAAATAAACCAAGGATGCAAAACAGGGGAAGAAAGCTGGAATTTACTAATCGCAATTTTGCCCAGTGATAGCGAATCAATCCAATTGCGGAAATGCAGGCAGTAACCAATAAAAGATGACGAAGAGCAATAGTATTGGGGATCACCCAAATTAATAGCAAGCCTACAATACTAGCTACTGAAGTAATAGCAAACTGGTTCTCGGTAATTTTCATATGCTTAAGAGCTTAGCTGCCAAAATTTTAGTTTTATGAATTGCCGGCGCATCTTCCACCTAAAGCGTACTTTTCCAGCAATCTCTTTTGCCAGGCCCATCCTGCCCTGTTCATGTAGTGAGGCAATCAAATCATAACTATCTAAGCCACTCAAATAATTTTCGGGTAATATTTTGATAAATGCCTTTAATTCGGCGTCATTTAATACTCGGCCAAAATTAAAGAAGCCATGAAATCCAAATGCTGCATGCCATGCTGTGCGCTCAACTGCAAACTGCTCCGCAATATTGACTGGAGCAATCTCAATGCCGCATTGCTCTAAAAAATCCTTGTTATCTGCGCAGATGCAGTAATCTTCTGGATGCTTTTTGACAAAACCTGGTTGCTGAATTATCTGCAGTAGCTTCTTGGATCGCAAAGAGAAGCCGCCATTACCAACTGGGGTTTCTGGATGATGCGGCCAAACCGGCCCAATATAGTCATATTGCAGGAATTCATCGCTCCAAAGCTGGGGATGAATGACAAAACTATCCCACTGAATAACGAGCACATGACTACTATCAATATATTGATTAATACCCGTCAATAAAAGCTCAGAATAGTCTTTTGTGGTTTTGATTGGCGGTGCTTGGACGTACTCAATGCTGGCCCTTTTAGCGCTAATGCGATCTAAATTCGTGATGAGCACTACCTTGGCGAATTGCGTAGTACTCAAGCATCTATCAATTGCCCAATGTGCCAACTCCGGCTCACGTGTCTCTACACACAGCAGAGTAACATTGGATAAATTCAGCATTAAATTAGATAAATCCAAGCAATAGTGACAACTTAAATTGGGCCTTCTTCAAAATACGCTTGACTGATCTCCACACTCGAGAAGCAAAACTCTTATTCGAGGGGCCATAATCTCCCCAGCTCTCCCAGTTTGACTGATATACCACTCCTAAGTAGTCATGGGCAAGCAGTAACTCTTTATATCCTAGCACTTGATGAGCCCACAACTGATGCTCATAGTGATAGTGCATAAATAATTGCTCACGCGGATAGATTGGGATTGCCCTGAAGTTAATCAGTGACTCGCCATACCAAGTGAATTCTGAACCGCAAAGCAGCACAGCATCTAAGAAGTTCATATGATTTGGAGTCAGGTAATTTTTGTCCAAAGACTCCCATACTTTTCCGCTCCATAAGAACGGGGCATATCCAAAATCGTACGTAACGCCCTTGCGGCCCAATGCAGCCTTGATAGGCTCACGATCAGCCAAAAAGTGTTGACGGATCTTTTTAGGTCCAAAACGCTCTGTCGCCTGCAATACATCACGCCCCTCATGAATCACGGAGTAAGGGATATCGTCTTTAAAGATGAAATCCCTTTCATCAAAATCACGAATAAAGATACAGTCTGAATCTAGGACTAAATAATTTTCGGAGATACCCAATCTCCAGAACTCAGACTTAATGACTTGCTGCCTTAAGCCACCACGAATCTCATATAGTTTTTGTATATCGAGTTTTGGGTTAGCTTTAAAGATGTCTTGCTCATCAAAAATGGTAACTTCAAAATCCTTTAAATACTCTCTAAATAAATCCATATCCTCAGCGGGCACTGAAATATAGAAGGGGATATTCCCTTTATTGTGCTTTTGAATACTTTGCGCAAGCTTGACTGTTCTTTTCAAGTCTTTACGGAAGGTGCAGCAATACAAAACAATATTCAGCATAGTTAACTTAAGGAGTAAAGGGGTTGTTCGGTTTCTAGCTTACTGGATGGTATTTAAGATTGTAGTCACGGCTTGCTCAACCCCAATCGGTTGACCCAGTGGGCTCGCTAGTTGCTTTTGCTCCCAATCTAACCAGATTCTTTCTAAAGCCATGGCAATACCGACAACATCACCTTCATGGCTTAAATAGGCGCCGCGCTCAGATAGCATTTGATCTAGCTGAGGATTTCGGTGGGTAATCCCCCAAATTGGCCGATTGGCCCATAAATACTCATAGAACTTGGATGGGATATATTCAGCGCACCATTCATCGTTGCCGTGCAAGAGAATGAGCACGTCAGCGCTCTGCATCTTCTCAACCACCCGCTCTCTACCAGACTTGCCGGAAACGGGATCTTTTTCAAGGCGCCCATGAGCTATCAAAATATCTTCAAAACTATAATGCTCTATTGCCCCCATTGTTAACACATCCAATGGAGCGCCATAAGCATGAACTCGAACACGATTGCGCGCATCTGGATATTTTTTTATCAGAGCATCCATCGCATTCAGAATGGTCGCCAATGACCGATCTTTCGCCAAAGATCCAAAATGACAGAGATTTAAATGCTCAGAGTACTGATGAACTTGATCTTTGCTCAAGCTACCGGGTGGCTCAGCACCAGGAAGCACCATAAAACCATGTGCACCAGCAGGTGTATTTAAATTAGTGTTTCGAACCTTGGCATAGTGCAATGCGCCATCGGTAAACCACCAAGCAAAATCAGCAAATCGAATAATTTGCCTTTCCAAGTATTGACGAAAGCGCGCATCTCGATTCTTGGGTTTACTAAGCCCCTCATCTGAAGGATTTTTACGGATCACTAATGGATCATGAACTTCCACTATCCATTGAATACCCGTTACCTTCTTTAACCATAGCCCCGCCAAATGGGCAGACCATGCGCCGCCAGTCGAATAGACCACGTCAATCTGGCCAGCACGGATCAGTCGCAGCCCATGAATAAAAGCAGGCATTGCCCAAGACCACTGACTGGAATACCCTAAGCATAGCTTTTCTAAGCCAATGAACGGTGCCAGCAGTATGGAAACTGTTCTCGTCAGTAATTTATATAAAAATCCTCGACCGTACTGATTTGCGACCCAATGACGAAAATCAAATCGAAATGCTGCCGGCCCCCATGCCAGAAATTGACGATGTGGGAAGCGTTGGTCTTTTATTCCAGTAATCGCACTAAATACAATAGGCTGAATGTCAGCCGCTAGTAAATAAGGAATCTTGTCAGTAATCGTTTGGCTTGCAGCACGACCATCCATATTGAAGCCATGGGACAAAATAAGCCAACGTTTTTTTGACTGCATGCCGATGAACTTAGTTGCCAGCAACGATGGACATGACAGCCATACGCACAGCAATACCAAACGTAACCTGATTGAGAATGACCGACTGAGGTCCATCTGCCACGAACGAATCAATCTCCACGCCACGGTTCATCGGTCCAGGATGCATGACAATAGCATCCGGTTTTGCCAAAGCTAAACGAGTTGGCGTTAAGCCGTACTGTTTATAAAAGGCACCGCCCTCAGGAACTTGCCCAGTCTCCATGCGCTCCTTCTGAATGCGCAAGGTCATCACTACATCCACATCCTTTAAGCCCTCTTCCATACTATGGAATACCTTAACGCCCAACATATTTAAATCACTAGGAAGCAAACTCTCTGGACCAATCGCACGAATATCTTCACATCCTAAGGTGGTGAGCGCATGAATGTTGGATTTAGCAACGCGGCTATGAACAATGTCGCCCACAATCGCCACCTTCAAACCTTTAAAGTTTTGCTTAAAGTGACGCATCGTATACATATCCAACAACCCTTGAGTAGGGTGCTGATGACTGCCATCGCCAGCATTGACCACATGCACATGAGCTGGAACATGGTTTGCTATTTCAATAGGGGCTTTCGAAACCCCATGACGCACGACAAAAATATCAGCCTGCATTGCCACCAAATTATCAATCGTATCTAACAGGCTCTCACCCTTAGCAGTAGAGGATGTGGAGATATCCAAGTTAATGACGTCTGCAGATAGGCGTTTAGCAGCAATCTCAAAAGTAGTTCTAGTTCGGGTAGAGTTCTCAAAGAAAAGATTAAATACACTTTTTCCTCGAAGAAGTGGTACCTTCTTCACCTCGCGGGCAGGATCTGTCACACTCACAAACTGTTGCGCAGTATCCAAAATATGAAGAATCTGCTCTTTAGGGAGTCCCTCTAGAGTGAGAAGATGCGTCAATTCTCCAGCCGTATTAAATTGATTCACAAGCTGACTCATTACTCACGCTCCTCTAGCTGAAAGCTGAACTTACCAGCGGTATCTTTTTCTAAAACCAATATTTTATTTTCTGAGACTTCTACAAGTTCACCAACAAAATTGGCGCACACCGGAAGCTCACGGTTTCCTCGATCAGCCAAGACCATTAACTCCACTTGGGCAGGTCGGCCAAAATCAAACAACTCATTCAAAGCTGCTCTAACAGTTCTACCAGTGAGTAGTACATCATCAATCAAAATAACATGGGCGCCATTGACCTCAAAAGGTAAATGCGTGGTCATTGTGCTAGCAGTGCGTAAAGCAGTCATACCTTTCTCAGCATAGTCATCGCGATGAAAGGCAACATTGATCACTCCAAAATGTTTAAGCCCTAAATCTTGAGCTAAACGCTCAGCAATCCACGCGCCTCCCATTGCGAGACCTGCGAGCTCAAAAGCACCCTCTTGCGCTCTCTTGCGCAGATTCTCTAGTAGTTTTCCGTACAACTGTTCAGCATTCATTCTCTCGTCCGGTATTTTTAGGATCTATTAATTAATATATTTTCTAATTTAAGGTCTTAGTACTCTGCTCTGCAAAATATTGCTCCAAAATTAGAGCTGCAGAATGCGCATCTAGATTGTCTTGCATCTCAGGATTACCCTCCAAAACGACTGATGTATAGCGCTCATCGACCCAAACAACTGGCAAATGAAAGCGCCCATGCAACTGATTGCCAAAGCGGATTGCTTTGGCCGTCATTTCATGTGGGGCTCCATCAGGATGGGTTGGTTTTCCAACCACCAATTGGTCTGGCTGCCACTCCGCCATCAGAAGCTCTATCTCTTTAAACAAGATATCGCTACTTGATGCAGCAATCGTCTTTAAAGCTTGGCCTGACTTGGATATGGAGTTTCCAACGGCCACACCCACTCTACGAGTTCCAAAATCAAAAGACAATATCGTCAATGCTCTAGGCATGGCCAGCCTCACCGGATAGATGAGACAAATCAAAGCCAAGGTGGCTCACAGCCCTCTCATAACGCTGACCTGATGGGGTATTAAAAATAATCTCAATCATTTGCTCTCGTGCCAAAGGCACATTCATCCAACCATTGAGGGTGATTTCTTCCTCAAGCTGACCAGCACTCCAGCCTGCATATCCCAAGGTCATTAAAAAATTTTGCGGGCCTTTGCCTGCAGCAACTGCCTCAAGGACGTCCTTTGAAGTAGTCATCGTCAAGCCACCGGGAATAATTAAGGAGGAGCTGTAAGGAGATAGTGTCTCAGACTCATGCAACACAAAACCACGCTCAACTTGAACTGGGCCGCCAAAATATACCGGCTGATTTAACAAGGGCGCAATCTCAAGCTTCAGCTCAATCTTGTCAAAAAGAGTGGCTAAATTAACCTCAGTAGGTCGATTGACTACCAAGCCCATTGCACCCCTCTCGGTATGCTCAAAAAGATAGATTAGGGATCCGGCAAAATTGGGGTCAACCATGCCAGGCATAGCAATTAGGAATTGATTGGCTAGATGGTCTGCCGAAAAAGAAATTGAAGACTCTGGCGATGACGCTGGGTCTGGAGTATTGAAGGCTTTTTTGGCCGTAGACATATAGGGTTATTTTACAGAAATTAGCGCCCTATCAAGCGCTTTTTACCAATAAACCATAAGATAGGGGCTATGCAAAAAGCTCTCGTTTGGCTCCGCCGTGATCTCCGCCTCTATGACAATGCCGCGCTTCATCACGCCCTAAAAGAAAGTGGCCAAGTTTGGCTTACCTTCATTTTTGATACGGACATTCTCAAACCCTTATTGAAGGGTAATTTAGATGCCAATGGACTCAAGCATGACCGCCGCGTGGATTTCATCTGGCAGGGCATAAAGCAAATTGATGATGAGCTTCGCAAACAAGGTGGTGGACTCATCGTGCGCTTCGGAAAACCTACTGAATGCATCCCAGAAATTGCAAAAGAGTTAGGTGTGGAAGCCGTCTTCACCAATCGTGACTACGAACCTTCAGCGATTGAGAGAGATCAAACCGTTAAAGCATCTCTAGAAAAATTAGGGATTGATTTTGAAAGCTTTAAAGATCAAGTGATTTTTGAGAAGAAAGAAATTCTCACAAACTCAAACACTGTCTTTTCCATTTTTACCCCTTATAAAAATAACTGGCTCAAGACTCTCCAAGAAAAAGATCTTGCTGCCTATGAGTGCAACCCAAAGCCTAAGCAATTTGGAGCCATTCCAAAAAAATTAGATCAAAAACTGCCTTCTTTAGAGTCGATGGGATTTAGCCCCACCGGCATCGAAAGCTATATAACGCCTGGCTCCGATGGTGGTCAAGCCTTTTTGGAGGACTTCCTGCCACGCATTGATCAATATCAAATCGGTAGAGACTTCCCCGCAATTAAAGGTGTAAGTTATCTCTCTACACATTTACGCTTTGGCATGCTCTCTATCAGAGGCTTAGTACGTGAAGCCCATCGTCGCATGTTGGCTGGTAGCATGGGTGCAACCATTTGGTTAAGCGAACTGATTTGGCGTGATTTTTATTTCATGATTCTGGCTAATCATCCTCGCTTAGCCACAGGCGCATCTTTTAAACCGGACTATGACAACATCGTTTGGGAATCTGGCTCTAAAGCAAAGAAGCTATTTACTGCTTGGTGTGAGGGAAAAACAGGATACCCACTTGTGGATGCAGCCATGCATCAACTTAACCAAAGCGGCTACATGCATAACCGCTTACGCATGGTGGTGGCAAGCTTTCTGACTAAAGATTTGGGAATAGATTGGCGCTGGGGCGAAGCCTACTTTGCAGAACATCTCAATGACTTTGAGCTTTCATCCAATAACGGCGGATGGCAGTGGGCCTCTTCCTCAGGATGTGATGCACAACCCTACTTCCGCATCTTCAACCCTATTACCCAGTCAGAAAAATTTGATCCAGAAGGTAAATTTATTAAACGCTACCTTCCTCAATTGGAAAAGCTCTCCAAAAAGTCGATTCACGCCCCCTGGAAGGCCGGCCATATTGAATTAGAGGCCGCTGGGATAGTTATTGGACGAGACTACCCATTACCAGTCGTAGATCACGATGAAGCACGAAAAAATACCTTGGTGCGGTACAGCGTTGTTAAAAAAGTTGCCTAATACACAGAATCATTAGAGCCCTATTCACCGTTCCGATTTAAGATAGGGTATGAGCAAGATCTACGCGGTAGGCGATGTGCAAGGGTGTGCGCCATCACTCAAAGCCCTAGTCAAGAAACTTCCTAAAAAATCCAAGATGATTTTTTTGGGAGATCTCGTCAATCGTGGCCCAGACTCACTCGGTGCATTACGCCAACTGAAAGTCTTACAGGAATCGGGTCGCGCTGAATGCATCCTTGGCAATCATGATCTACACCTCCTAGCAATCGACGCAGGGCTTCGCAAACCCAAGGGCTTAGACACCATCGAACCCATACTGTCTGCGCCAGATCGTAGAGAACTCATTGATTGGATTCGTAATCGACCTATGGCATTGAGTAATGGCAAAGTATTGACAGTTCACGCAGGAGTGTTACCGCAATGGGATCTGCAGCAAACAATTGAATGCGCGCAAGAAGTAGAAAAAACTTTACGCGGTAAATCGTATAAAGACTTTTTAGCCAACATGTATGGCAATACGCCGAATCAGTGGAGCAAGTCACTGAAAGGTTATGAGCGCCTTCGCGTGATCACCAACACCCTAACCAGAATGCGTTTCTGCACACCAACTGGCAAAATGGAATTTGAAAGCAAAGAAGGTTTGGAGCAAGGTCCCAAAGGCTATATCCCGTGGTTCAAGGTTCCAAGTAGAAAGACTCAAGACATTCTGACCTATTTCGGTCATTGGTCAACATTGGGCTTGCTACGTCAACATAATGTGATTGGCTTAGACACCGGCTGCGTATGGGGTGGAAAGCTCTCTGCCCTAGAAATCTCAAGCTCAAACAAAGACTCCAAAAATCTGGAGCTCATTCAGGTGAATGGTTACGACCACCCACTCAGAATGTAAAGAATCAAAAAAAGAGTTATTAAAAGCTTAAAGCTTTTTAAATGAATTCTCGGCAGCAGCAATAATGGCATCAATCACTACATTGTCATGAGCAATTGAAGTAAAGCCAGCCTCATAAGCTGAAGGCGCCAGATAAACCCCTTCACCTAGCATCAGATGAAAGAATTTCTTAAATGCTTCAATATTGGTTTTAGTAACAGCTTCATAAGAAGTTGGTACTTGATTAGTGAAGTAAAAACCAAACATACCGCCAACGCTATCCACAGCAAAAGGAACGCTGGCCTTATCTGCAGCTTGTTTTAAGCCTGCCATTAACTTTTCTGTTTGGCCAGTCAAGCATTCGTAGAAACCTTCGCGAGAAATAATCTCCAAAGTTTTTAATCCTGCAGCAACCGCTACCGGGTTACCGGATAAAGTGCCCGCTTGATAAACATTACCCAAAGGGGCAAGCTTATTCATAATCTCTTTCTTGCCACCAAACGCCGCCATAGGCATGCCGCCGCCCATGACCTTACCTAGGCAAGTGAGATCAGGGGTTATGCCCTGCAAGGACTGAGCGCCACCTAAGGCGACCCTAAAACCAGTCATCACTTCATCGTAGATTAAGACGCTGCCATGCTTACTAGTCAAACTTCGAATAGTCGATAAAAATTCTTTTGAAGGCTGAATGAGATTCATATTGCCGGCAATCGGCTCCAAGATCACAGCAGCGATCTGATCTCCCTGCTTTTTAAAGACTTCCTCAATTGCTGCCACATCGTTATACGGCAGAACTAAAGTGTGCTTCACCAAATCCTGTGGAACGCCACCAGAAGAAGGCGCATTTTGTGTAGAGTCTGCAAAGGTAAGCAAGCCCGAACCTGCTTTGACCAAGAGACTATCGGCATGGCCGTGATAGCAGCCTTCAAACTTAATAATCAAGTCACGGTCAGTGTAACCACGAGCCAGACGCAAAGCACTCATCGTTGCTTCAGTTCCACTAGAAACCATACGCACTTGTTCGACACTCGGCATAAGTACACAGATACGCTCAGCCAATTCAATCTCGCCTTCAGTAGGGGCACCATAACTAAAGCTAGTTTCAGCAGCTTTCTGAACCGCAGCCACCACCTCAGGATTAGCGTGGCCCGCAATCATTGGGCCCCAAGACATAATTAAGTCGATATAACGCTGATCATTGGCATCCCAAAAATAAGGACCTTGGGCTCTAGTAACAAAACGGGGAGTTCCGCCCACCTGACGAAATGCTCGCACTGGAGAATTGACGCCCCCAGGAATTGTCTTTTGTGCACGCTCAAATAAAACTTCGTTTTGATCTACTTTTGCCATCATTGCTTCCGAATTAAATTGCCATCATTTCAAAATCTTCTTTACGGGCACCGCACTCTGGACAAGTCCAGTTCATCGGAACATCTTTCCAAAGGGTTCCGGGTGCAATACCTTCATCAGGCAAACCAGCGGCTTCGTCATAAACCCAACCGCAGATCAAACACATATACGTTTTAAATTCCATTACCTTGCTCTCCACATATTTTTAGTTACTTTAAGCTGGTCGCTTAGCATGCATCTCGAACTTGAATAAACGGCACTCCAATGGACCATTAAATAAAGGGGTGCGCTTAGATTCTTTGATGCGTAGCTGACCTGGCAGAGCCATATCCGCAGTCAAAACAAAGATATTCCAGCCACCAAAATCATCTTTGAGATGCTGTCCAAATTGACGCAAAAACTCGACAAACTTTGGATCCTGCTCTTCTTGGGCTTGAAGCTTCTTCAGGGATTCACGACTTGAACGTTTAGCACTTTGACGACCAGTCTCTAAGTTCAATTCAAAACGATTATCAGGTTCATCATCGTAATCAGAATCTTCACTAGAAGCACGATCCTGACCACGTCCACCCTTAATTACCAGACGCTCGCCATAAGGAGGGTTTAATAACATTACACCCTCGCTAAGATTGCCCGGTGCTTTTGCAGCCAAGGCGTCCACCTGACGTACCACTGGCTGATCGGGCAATTGGGCTCTTTGCCAATTACCTTTGAACATCGATACTAATTTCTCGTTAATATCGCCACCGGATATTTTCAGAGCATCGACATTTGGATATTGCTTACGCTTTTCCAGCATCAAAGCAAGTGCCGCCTCTTTCAAATCTACCCAGCGCTTTTGCTCAGCAGCTTCATTAAACGGCTTGAGCCTTTGAAACCCAAAACCGTGGGCTGATGTCACTAAAGGGCGATAAGCTAATCGACTTGGTTTGGCATCATCGCCATACATGCCCGCACGAATAGCGCCCGGTGGAACGCCTAGTGCTATCTGCGCAGCCTCAATTAAGAAGGTACCACTACCACACATAGGATCAAATAGGGTTTGGCCTGGTTTCCAAGCAGTAATCGATAAGATGCCAGCGGCTAAATTTTCCTTTAGGGGTGCATCACCCTTTTCATCACGCCAACCCCGCTTGAACAATGCTTCACCCGAAGTATCTAAATAAATTGTGATTTGAGTGGCTGTTAAATGGGCCTGCACTCGCACGTCCGGAAAGGCGGTGTCGATACTGGGGCGATCACCAGTCACATCGCGCAAACGATCAACGATGGCATCTTTAATTTTGAGGGTTGCAAAATTTAAGCTCTTTAATGGGGAGCGATGTGCCGTTACATCCACTCGCAAAGTTTGCTTTGAACTAAACCATTCTTCCCATGCCAAGCCGCTCGCTAATTTATATAAGTCTTCTTCTTGCCTATAAGGCGCTTGGGCCATTTGTAATAACACTCGACTCGCAATACGGGAATGCAAGTTCAGCGCCATAGCAGCAGAAATCGGTGCAGCAAGACCAACACCACCCGTAGGGCTAGTTGGCGTAGGATCAATTACCCATGCCCCCAAGGCCTTACATTCTGGGCGTCCAGCAATCTCTGCTAGCTCCTGGGCAAGCGGCACTTCCAAACCGCCTGGACAAACAACGAAAAATCTCATGAGGCTAACAGTCTTTAAATGGGGGGATTAAAAAATAAAATAGTAATAAGCGGTATTAAAAAACTGGCCTTAAGGCTTAAACAACACTAAGGCAACAATAATGACCAGCAAGATCACTGGGACTTCATTAAACCAACGAAACCAAACGCCAGATCGTTTATTGACGCCTGCACGAAACTTTTTGAGCAAACTTAAACAGGCATGGTGATAGCCGATAACTAAAATCACAAAGAACAATTTGGCATGCATCCAGATATCGCCAGCACCAATGCCAAAGTAAAGCCATAGCGTCAGACCTAGTAGTACCGCTGGCACGGCCAAGATAGTCATAAAGCGGAAGAGGCGGTCCGCCATACCTAATAAACGGGCATAAGAGTCAGAGTTTTTTTCTTCGGCCAAGTTCACAAAAATTCTGGGCAGGTAAAACAAACCGGCAAACCAGGATGTGATGAATACGATGTGAAAGGTTTTTACCCAGAGGTAGGCGTTGCTCATATGTAGTTTGCTCTATTTATCTTTTTACTTTAGGTCCGAATCTCGCCATGGCCCATAACCACATACTTCAATGAGGTCAAGCCATCTAGGCCTACGGGGCCACGGGCATGCAATTTGTCATTAGAGATGCCGATTTCCGCGCCTAAGCCATATTCAAAGCCATCTGCAAAGCGAGTGCTAGCATTGACCATCACACTGGCACTATCCACTTCACGCAAGAAGCGATCGGCCTGCGCTTTGTTATTAGTAATAATGGCATCCGTATGTTTGCTGCCATATTGCTCAATATGATTCATAGCCTCATCGATATTAGACACTGTCTTAATGGATAAGATGGGGGCCAAGTACTCAGTTTGCCAATCTTCTTCTTTGGCATCAACCAGATTATGAAAGCCATTTGCTTCAAGGGTTTTGCGAGTCAAACTATCAACCCGTAACTCCACACCTTTATCTTGATAAATCCTGCAAAGCGTTGGCAAGACTTTCTGTGCAATATCTTGATTGACTAACAAGGTCTCCATCGCATTGCAAGGAGCATAGCGTTGAGTCTTGGCGTTATCACATACCTTCACTGCCATTGCTATGTCCGCATCAGCATCAATATAAGTATGACAAATTCCATCTAAGTGCTTAATCATCGGTACACGCGCTTCAGCCATAAGGCGCGCAATTAGACTCTTGCCACCGCGGGGTACGATCACATCAATGTATTGAGTCATGGTGATCATCTCGCCGACGGCGCTACGATCGGTAGTGGTCACCACTTGCACAGCATCTTTAGGTAAGCCAGCAGCAGCCAGACCCTCTTGAATAATCTGGGCCAATAAAGTATTTGAATCAATTGCTTCGGAACCACCACGCAAAATCACGGCATTGCCAGACTTTAAGCACAATGCAGCTGCATCGATAGTGACGTTTGGGCGAGACTCATAAATGATGCCAATAACACCCAAAGGTACGCGCATCTGACCCAACTCAATGCCGGAAGCCTGCTTTTGCAAAGCAGAAATTTTGCCAATCGGATCATCCAAAGAAACAATTTGTTCTAAACCCAAAGCCATGGTTTCAATAGTCTTGGGAGTCATAGTTAGGCGATCAACAAAAGCAGGATCTTGCCCATTGCCTTTTGCGCGCTCTACATCCGCTTGATTAATCTTCTGAATTTCAGTAGCTTGCTGGCGAACCAATTTAGCAATATGCAATAAAGCCTGATTCTTTTGCTCGCTTGATGCGCGCGCCATTGCACGCGATGCAGCGCGTGCTCGCATCCCAATATCTTGCATCATTTCCTGAATAGATGAACTCATTTCTTAATCTCTTATTTCTTAACGGAGTAAATTTCCAACTAAACGCAAACCATCCCAAGGATCGGCAGGTAATTCAGCCGCATGCAAACCTTTTACTTGGCGATCCAATCCTGCCGCAACCTGCATCGCTCTTCGTAGCTTGAGGGGCTGAACCCTTCTCAATGCCGCCGGGTATAAACGTTCTTTATTTCCCCAAATTCGGTTGGCCCGCATTAAGTTCTGCACAGATTCACCAGCATCGCTTGCAGCTTTTAATTTAGATAGTATCCGAAGCTCTTCAGTTACGCTCCACAGAATCAATACCAGCGGCTCACCCTCACCTTTGAGGCCATCCAGCATGCGATTCAATCTAGCCAGATCTCCAGCAAGCATTGCTTCGGTCAATTCGAACACGTTATAGCGCGCCACCTTCAGAATGGATGAGCGAATTTGCTCCTCGCTGAGTTTTCCGACAGGATATAACAATCCCAACTTCAAAATTTCTTGATGAGCAGCGATCAGATTGCCCTCTACCTGATCAGCAATAAATTCAAGTGCACGCTGACCTTCTGAACCCAGTTCTACTTCTTGATCTTGGCGCTTAAGTCGTCCAGCGATCCACTGTGGCAAATGACTGCGATCCAAAGAATCAATCTGAATTGCCATGCCAGCATCATCTAAAGCACTGAACCATGCAGAAGTCTTGGTTTTGCCATCCAGACGAGGCAACACAATACAGACAACCGTATCTGGACCATCTGACCCCATAGGCTGCGCAGCAATTTGAGATGCGAACTGCTTAAGAGCATCGGCTCCATCGCGCCCAGGCTTACCAGTTGGAATGCGTAGTTCGACCCAACGCTTATCGCCAAATAAAGACATGGTCTGACCAGCACTCAGAAGAGCACTCCAATCAAATCCACGCTCTTGTAATAGCACTTCGCGTTCAGTAAAGTTTTGTTTCTTGGCAGCGGACCGTAACTGATCCATAGCTTCCATCATCAACAGCGGCTCATCGCCGCTAAAAACATACAGCGGCAACATAGCGCCACCAGAACTCAAAAACTTGAGGTGCACTTGCAAGGCATCAACTTTAACCATGCCTTAATCTACCTCTAAAAAGCTCTTGATTGCGGGGCTTTTGCAGCCGCTGCAACACGGCGCAAGATCTGAATAGCCAAATCTTTACGCATCAAGGTTAAGAATTGCTGAATTTGAACATCGGTAGCCAATACCGTTGAAACCGTGAAGTCCATATCGCGTGTCATATAAATCTCTGCCTCAGGCACGATTTCTGCTCCAGCCAAGTCGTAGGCTCTAAAGCCAACACGAATATTGAGGCGATATGCTGAGACTTGACCGTTGGAGTTGTAAGCCAAAATCTCGCGACCATTGATATCGTTAGTAATTTCCAAGATGAGATCTGCATCTTTAGGATTAATAGCAACTTTCGCATCCGTGCCTGTCAGAATCGCCGTCTGCAAGTCCACCCTAAGAGGTGGGGATGGGTTACCAGTAATTGCAATCGCCTTAAAAGGTAAATCCACCATACCGCGCAAACGATACCCGCAAGCAATCAAGCCACTCAGAGGTGCTGTGGCCATTAAACCCAACATTGCACGTCGCAGGTGATTTACGCTCATCGCTTTAGTTTCTATAAAAGGTTAGGCAACAATATTGACCAAACGACCAGGCACCACAATCACTTTTTTAGGTACACCACCATTTAATGCTTTTTGAGCAGGCTCACTTTGTAAAGCCAATAACTCAACCTGCTCTTTGCTTGCATCTGCTGGCACCTTAATATCGCCACGTAACTTGCCATTAATCTGCAGCATCAATGTCAGCTCTGTTTGAATCAAGGCTGACTCATCTACAGACGGCCATGGAGCATCAAGTAAAGGCCCGTAAGTCTTTGTATAAGCAAGATCTTTCCACAACACATGAGTCATGTGTGGAACTACAGGATAGAGAACGCGTAATAAGATACTTAAGCATTCACGCAAGACAGGCGCACTAATGTCAGCATTCTGCTCCAACTTGATAGGCTCAAGAATATTGAGCATCTTCATCGCTGCAGAAACCACTGTGTTGTATTGACGACGTTGATAGTCAAAATTAGCTTGCTTCAAAATGGTATGCACTTCACGGCGAAGTTCTTTTTCAGCATCACTCAAGTTACTAGGCAAGCTATCAGAAACGTCACGCAATGCGCCTGCTTGAGCGCTGGAATACATCCAGACACGACGCAAGAAACGAGAGGCGCCATCCACACCAGCGCCAGACCACTCCAACTGTTGCTCAGGAGGAGCAGCAAACATCACAAATAAACGCGCAGTATCTGCGCCATATTGATCGATTAATGATTGAGGATCAACACCATTGTTCTTGCTCTTAGACATCTTCTCAACACCACCAATGATGACTGGTGTATTTGAAGCGTCACCTATCACCTTGGCGCCTTGTGGACGACCCTTCTCATCAAGATCTAATTCCACATCCAAGGGATTAAGCCAAGTCTTTTTACCCGCAGCATCTTCAGAGTAATAGGTCTCATTGAGGACCATTCCTTGGGTCAGCAAATTCTGGAAGGGCTCGTCAAACGTGATGAGATTGAGATCGCGCATGACCTTAGTCCAGAAACGGGCATAGAGTAAATGCAAAATCGCATGCTCAATGCCACCAATGTACTGATCCATCGGCATCCAATATTCATTGCGCTCATCGACCATGGTCTTAGCATTAGGTCCGGTATAGCGCATGAAATACCAAGAGGAATCCACAAAGGTATCCATAGTGTCAGTTTCACGACGCGCAGGCTTGCCACACTTCGGACACTTCACATTCAAGAAGTCAGCACGCTTATTGAGTGGATTACCACTGCCATCGGGTACACAATCTTCCGGCAATACTACTGGCAGGTCTGCCTCCGGCACGGGCACAGCACCACAACCTAAATTACTCTCATCGCCACAATGAATAATCGGAATCGGCGTACCCCAATAGCGCTGACGAGAAATTCCCCAATCACGCAATCGATAGGTAGTCTTGATTTCGCCAATGCCGAGCTTTTCAAATTCTTTCGCAACAGCGCTCACCGCCTCTTCATGCGACAAGCCATCAAACTGAGCACTGTTAAAACAAACTACCCCTTCTTTTTGGGCATACCAATCTTCCCAACGAGTGGCATTAAACATTGGCGACTCGCCTTTGAGCGCAATCACTTGCTTAATTGGTAAGTCATACTTCAGCGCAAAAGCAAAGTCGCGCTCATCGTGAGCCGGCACGCCCATAACTGCGCCATCGCCATAAGACATTAATACGTAATTACCAACCCAAACAGGCACTGGCTCATGAGTCAAAGGATGTGTGACGTATAAGCCAGTAAACATCCCCTCTTTTTCTTGAGTAGCTAAATCAGCCTCGATCACGCTACCGGTCTTGCATTTCTCAATAAATGCGGCGAGCTCGGGATTGTTAGTGGCTGCCTTGGCAGCCAATGGATGCTCAGCTGCTACAGCGCAGAACGTAACACCCATGATGGTGTCTGCACGGGTAGTGAACACATACAAAAGGCCATCTTGAATAAAGTTACCGTGATCATCAGCAATATCGTGCTTAAAAGCAAAACGTACACCACGGCTTTTGCCGATCCAGTTTTGCTGCATGATCTTGACGCGCTCAGGCCAGCCCAAGCTATCTAAACCAGAAAGCAATGGTTCTGCATACGCAGTGATATTGAAGTAATAACCAGGGATCTCGCGCTTCTCTACTAAAGCGCCAGAGCGCCAACCACGACCATCAATCACCTGCTCGTTCGCCAAAACCGTTTGATCAATTGGATCCCAATTCACCACTTGCGTTTTGCGATACGCGATACCTTTTTCGAGCATCTTTAAAAAGAGCCACTGGTTCCAACGATAGTAGTCAGGACTACAGGTAGCCACTTCACGTGACCAATCAATCGCTAAACCCATCGCAGCCATTTGCTTTTTCATATAAGCAATGTTGTCGTAGGTCCATTTAGCGGGAGGAACTTTATTCTGAATGGCTGCATTTTCTGCAGGCATGCCAAAGGCATCCCAACCCATAGGCATGAGGACGTTATAGCCCTGCATACGGAGCTGACGCGCCATCACATCGTTAATGGTGTAGTTGCGTACGTGCCCCATGTGGAGCTTGCCAGATGGATAAGGCAACATTGAGCAGGCGTAGTACTTTGGCTTCTGTTTACCCTGCGCATCCACTGCGTTCTCGGCTACTTGATAGACTCGCGCACTTTCCCAATCAGCTTGCGCTGCCGCTTCAATACTGCGGTAGTCGTAATCCTTACTCATTCTTCGACAACTCTTTTCTTCTATTTTTAATTGATTGACTAATTATTTACGTAAGCCGAGAACATCTTGCATATCGAATAAACCAGCACTTTGGTTTTGCAAGAAACGGGCTGCACGCAATGAACCTTGCGCATAGGACTGACGGCTTGAAGATTTATGACTGATTTCAATACGTTCGCCATCACCTGCAAATAAGACAGTATGGTCACCAACAATATCGCCACCACGAATCGTTGCAAAACCAATAGAGCCTTCTTTACGTTCACCGGTATGACCTTCGCGTGCATACACGGCAACGTTATCGAGCTTTTCACCTAAAGCATCTGCAATCACCTCACCCATCTTGAGTGCAGTACCAGATGGAGCATCCACCTTATGCTTATGATGCGCTTCAATAATCTCAATGTCATAACCTTGATTGAGCATCTTTGCCGCGATCTCTAGCAACTTAAAAGTGGCGTTCACACCCACGCTCATGTTTGGCGCAAAAACGATTGCTAGCTTTCCTGATGCATTTTTTAAGCCAGTAATTTGATCGGCAGTCAGACCCGTAGTACCAATAATCATTTTGGTACCCGTCTTCTCAGCAACAGCCAAATGAGCCATGGTGCCCTCAGGCCTAGTGAAGTCGATTAAAAATTGTGCATTGGCTAAAACCTGGGGGACATCAGAAGAAATCAGTACGCCAGTCTTTTTACCCAAGAAGGCGCCAGCGTCTTCACCCAGCTGCGCGCAAGCATCATGCTCAAGCGCGCCAACCAACTGCGCATCAGTTGTATTGAGAACGGTCTCAATCAACATCTTACCCATACGGCCTGTTGCGCCTGCAATTGCAATCTTCATCATTTTTCTTCGCTTCTGGTTAAAAGTTGCTGAAGGAACTCACTTCAGCATCAACACATAAGTAATTTTTACTTGGCTTCACTAGCCTGCGGAACATTAAGAGCGCCAGACCCCAATGGCTCAAGCTGAACATTTGGATCCTTTTTAGAAAAACTAAAAAAGTCCCAGAATGAACTACCAGTAGTAGCTGGTGGTATGGCCGCACCCGCTGCCAAATTATCCGTTTTACTTGGCACCATCAGCTCTGGTTGCTGCAATGGCGGGGTAACAGGTGGCTTATTGGATCCCGTAATGACATCCCAGAATGAACGTTTGGTTTTAGAGTAGTTATCGATCTCGGCAACCATCTCAACTTCTGTAGGCAAAGCATCACCGTCAAACTTCACTACTTTGTCGCCATCAAAGAACACTGTGACATGACGATCTTTGCCCATGACCTGACCAGCACGCTTATATTCAAAAATATAATCCCAGCGATTCGCATGGAAGTAACTTGCCAATAATGGTGTGCCTAAAATTTGACGCACCTGCTCACGAGTCATACCTAATTGCAACTTAGAGTACTGCTCGCTAGAAATGAAGTTGCCTTGGACAACATCTGGAACATAAGGTCTAAAAACCTTATTCATCCAAGCGCGTTGAGTTTCATCAACGGCAGAAGTGCATCCAACCACCCCCATCAATCCCAATAGAGTCAGGGACACCAGCCCCAATCGAGCAGGGGAATAAACGCCCTTCAAAAACGGGTTCAAAAAGCGGGTAAAAAGTTCAAGGCAATTTTGCATGGCTGGCCGTATCATTAAGACATTGATTTTAGCTCCCAATGCCATAAATATGACCCAAAACCCTAGCCCTGAAGATTTACGCGATATTGGCCTAAAAGCTACCGGCCCAAGGATGAAAATCCTCGATTTTTTTCATCAAAACGGCGGAACCCACTTTAGCGCCGAAGATGTCTTCATGGCCCTAGCCAAAGAAGACAAAGAGATCGGTCTGGCAACGGTTTACCGGGTACTTACCCAATTTGAACGGGCTGGCCTTCTACTGCGTAGCCATTTTGAATCTAGCAAAGGTGATAGCAGGGCGATTTATGAATTGAATGAGGGTCAGCACCATGACCATCTGGTTTGTATCGATTGTGGCCATGTAGAGGAATTTGTAGACGAAGCCATTGAAAAAAGGCAGCGCGATATTGCTAAAAACCTGGGTTTTAAGCTCCAAGAGCATTCTTTAGCCATGTATGGCCACTGCCTGAAGAAAAATTGCCGTAATAAACAAGCTAAATAAACAGCCAAAATAAGCCGTTTTCAGCACTGTAGAAGTAAAAAAGACCTCAATTTGAGGTCTTTTTTACACTATTAAGCTGAAAAAAAGAATTTAAACGTTTTTTAACAACTTTTAGACACTCTTAGCTACTCTTATCTATTTTTTCTTACTTTACAGCCATTAATGCTTCAGCAGCATTGAGCATCTGCACTGAATAACCCCATTCATTGTCATACCAAGCCAATACCTTCACCAGCTTGCCATCCGCAGAAACGCGAGTTTGGGAGGCGTCATAAATACTTGGGCGTGGATCATGGTTAAAGTCGATGGATACCAAGGGCAATGTATTAAAGCCCAAAATGCCTTTGAGCTCACCTTCGCTAGCAGTCTTCAGAATGGCATTTACTTCGTCAACGCTGGTGGCGCGACTAGCAGCAAAAGTGAGGTCGACAACAGAAACATTAATGACTGGTACACGCATCGCGAAGCCATCAAAGCGACCTGCCAATGCCGGCAAAACTAAACCAACTGCCTTAGCAGCACCTGTCTTCGTTGGGATCATACTAGTAACGGCTGAACGCGCACGACGCATATCCTTGTGATACACATCTGTTAACACTTGGTCATTAGTAAATGCATGAATAGTAGTCATCAAACCAGATTCAATGCCGATCTTTTCTAAGAGCGGTTTAACTAATGGAGCCAAACAGTTTGTTGTGCAACTGGCATTAGATACAACCACATCGCTTGGCTTCAGCACATTTTGATTTACGCCGTACACAATAGTTGCGTCTACATCTTTTTCACCAGGAGCAGAAATCAATACTTTCTTTGCGCCCTGCTCAATATGAATCATGGCTTTTTCTTTGGAAGTGAACTTACCAGTACATTCCAAAACTAAATCAACGCCCAACTCACCCCATGGGGTTTCTGCAGGATTACGTGTGCAGAACATTTTGATGCGATCACCATTAACCACCATGAAATCACCATCAACAGATACATCTGCTGGGAAGCGGCCGTGAGCAGAGTCATATTTTGTAAGGTGCGCGTTAATAGCAATATCACCCATCGCATTAATTGCGACGATCTGGATATCACGACGTGGCTTGCCGTTTACTTGATCTTCATAAAGAGCACGTAATACCATTCGGCCAATACGCCCATAACCATTAATAGCGACACGAATTGTCATTTATTTCCCCTTACTAATATTGAATTTATTTAGTATTTCTATTATTTCTTTGCAATACATTGTTTAACTGTCTTCGCAATCTGATCAGCAGTTAAACCAAAATATTCATACAACACGGGTGCTGGTGCTGATTCGCCAAAGGTATCTACGCCATGAACTGCTGCGCAACCATACTTCCACCAGAAATCACTCACACCCGCTTCAACTGCAATACGCGGAATATTTTCAGGTAATACTTTTGCTTTGTAAGCAGCATTCTGTTGATCAAAAACAGTGGTTGATGGAATTGAAACCACGCGAATACCTAAACCTTCTTTTTCCAACTGCTGCGCAGTTTGTAGTGCAAGCGCAATTTCAGAACCAGTCGCAATAATGACTGCATCAATCTTGCCAGAAGGATCACGCAAAACGTAACCGCCACGAGCGATTTCTTTAATTTGTGCAGGGGTACGAGATACAAATGGGCAATTCTGACGACTAAAGATTAGGGCGCTAGGTCCATTCTTACGTTCAATGGCTGAGCCCCAGGCTACAGCACTCTCTGTGGTGTCACAAGGACGCCAAACCATTAGGTTCGGTATTAGGCGCAAGCTAGCTACATGCTCCACTGACTGATGGGTTGGGCCATCCTCACCCAAACCGATTGAATCGTGGGTAAAGACAAAAATACTGCGCAACTTCATCAAGGCAGCCATACGCAAAGCGTTACGACTGTAATCGGAGAAGGTTAAGAATGTGCCGCCAAATGGAATATACCCACCATGTAAGGCAATACCGTTCATGATGGCGCTCATACCAAATTCACGCACGCCATAGTTGATGTGATTACCCCATTGATCAGCGCGCACAGGTTTGCATGAAGACCAGTTGGTTAAGTTCGATCCCGTTAAGTCAGCAGAACCACCCATAAATTCTGGTAAAGCAGGTGCCAAAGCTTCGATCGCGTTCTGACTTGCTTTACGAGTCGCAATGGTTTCTGCTTTAGTTTGGCAAGTTTTTAAGTATGCATTTAATGTAGATGAAAAATCTTTAGATAAATCACCCGCCATACGACGTTGCAATTGAGCAGCAAGTTCTGGAAATTTGTTTTTGTATTTCTGAAATTCTTTATTCCACTCATGTTCGGCAGCTTGACCGCGCTTTTTAAAATCCCATGCCGCATAAATATCTTTTGGAATTTCAAATGGCGCGTATGGCCAATTCAATGCAACACGAGTTTCAGCAATTTCAGTCGCGCCCAATGGCGAGCCATGCACTTTATCGCTGCCAGCCATATTTGGCGAGCCTTGACCAATCGCGGTCTTGCAGCAAATCAGGGTTGGCTTATCGCTCGTTTTAGCCTTTGCAATCGCAGCTGATACAGCCTCTGCATCATGCCCATCAACAGCGCGAATGACGTTCCAGCCATAAGCCTCAAAACGCTTCGGCGTATCTTCGTTAAACCAAGAAACGACTTTGCCATCAATCGAGATGCCGTTGTCATCCCATAATGCAATCAGCTTATTGAGTTTGAGTGTGCCAGCCAAAGAACACACTTCATGGCTAATGCCCTCCATCAAACAACCATCACCTAAAAATACATAGGTGAAGTGATCAACAATATTAAAGCCAGGACGATTAAATTCTTCTGCTAATAATTTTTCAGCAAGCGCCATTCCTACTGCATTCGAAATTCCTTGACCCAATGGACCCGTGGTTGTTTCTACGCCAGGAGTAATTCCATACTCAGGATGTCCTGGAGTTTTGCTGTGCAATTGACGGAAATTTTTCAACTCTTCAATTGGCAGGTCGTAACCAGAAAGATGCAAGAGTGAATATAACAACATGGATCCATGGCCATTGGATAAAACAAAACGATCACGATCAATCCAATGTGGATCTGTTGGGTTATGTTTTAAATGTTCATTCCAAAGACCGACAGCAATATCTGCCATACCCATTGGCATACCAGGGTGACCTGAATTTGCCTGCTGTACAGCATCCATGGATAAGGCGCGAATGGCATTGGCCATACGAATTTGAAGATTTGACATCGTAAAAGTGGTCTCTGGAAAATTAATTGGCTATATTTCAGTAATGCCTCAATTTTATCTTCCCGGACCATGGGAATCCCAAAAGCCAACCGCCCTCCCCCCAGAGGTTGCCCACCATTTGCGCGTGAGACGTGTCCAAACGGGGGAATTCTTCCCGGTATTTGATGGAAAAGGCCAAGTAGCCAAAGGAGAACTGCTCTCCTTGACCGGAAAAACGGGTCAAGTTCAGTTGACGGATATCCGCACAGATACCCACCGCGAGACCCCATATGCCATTACTTTGGCTCAAGGCTTAGCTGGTGGCGACAAAATGGACTGGATTGTTGAAAAAGCGGTGGAAACAGGCGCCCAAAATATTACCCCGATGCAATGCGAGCGCTCTATTCTCAAGCTCACCCGCTCTAGCGACCTAGAGCGTGCCCAAAAAAGACTTGCCCACTGGGAGGGCATCATTCAAGCTGCATGCGAACAATGCGATCGCACTGTCCTTGCCAGCTTGGAGCCCATTCAAACTTTTGAAAGTTATTTAAAAGCGACTCCAAAACCCGCACTCAAACTACTACTCAGTCCTGATGCGACGAAAAGCCTGTATTCAGTACTGATAGAAAATGATCCACAAGATATTGTCTTAATGATCGGTCCTGAAGGTGGTCATTCATCTGAAGAAGAGGCACAAGCGCAAGCAGCAGGCTATCAATTGGTTTCACTGGGGGAGCGGGTACTCAGAACAGAAACAGCGGGTGTAGTGGCTATTACAGCCGTACACAGCATATGGAATCCTGAAATGCAAAATCGCCTCAAATAGAGGCGATTTATAGGGCTTACAAGACTTTAGCGATTAAGCAAAAGAATAGAAGACGCGGTATGGAGTTCGGCGCTCAGCCCAGAAATCAACGGCATCGCGGAAAACATCCAACAATGTTTCACGAGCTTCTTTGTCAAACTTCTGAGTGCAAGGCAGTCCTTCGAGCACCACTACAAATCCAGGCTGTGGGCCAGACTTGTCTACGGTAGTCGTCAAGGCATCTAACAAAGGATCGTAATTTTTTGCCTGCTGCTTAGTAAATTTGTAGGCAATCGCAATTGACTCCAATACTTCACCTTTAGTCATAGCATTGGCGCAATTGGCATAAATAAAGTGTTGACCCAATTCAGTTGCCGCTTCCTGCAAATCAGGAGTGCGGAAAGCGCGAATGGATTGAACGATATTAGGGCGCACACTGCGCAACATTGCCGGCGGTCCGGCATCGCGAACGGCCAAAGCGGCACGCCAAGAAGCTGTCACTTTTTTCCCCGAAACTTGATTTGCTGCATAGGTTTGTAAACGAGATAAACCGCCTTCAGCATAAATGTTGGCAGCGGATGATTCGGTTTCCAGTCGATCATTGCTATCCCAACTTTCAGCACGGCTATGTTCATCGAAGCTGGCTGTATTGCTGTTTTCAGAGCGATTATTCATGATGGGTGCTAGGTTACCCGTAACACGCCATCAAATCAAGCCCAAATACAGTGCATTTTATGTAAAGCACTGATTTATATAGAAATAATATATGTAAGTTATTACTAACTTACATATATTACCGATTCTTACGTAATGCCTCTGGCGTTACTCGCTGCCTCTACAACCGCCAAAGTCGTCACATTCACAATACGGCGCACAGTTGCGGCTGGAGTGAGAATGTGAATTGGCTTAGCAACACCTAGTAACAACGGGCCGATTGCAATGCCATTGCCTGCTGCTGTTTTTAGCAAGTTGTAAGAAATATTGGCAGCATCGATATTTGGCAGAACCAATAGGTTGGCATCGCCCTTCAGTGAAGATGAAGATACTGCACCTTCACGAATGCTTGCATCTAAAGCGCTATCGCCATGCATCTCTCCGTCAACCTCTAAAGTTGGATCTGCCTTTTGGAGCAATGCCAACACTTCACGCATCTTGACTGCAGAAGGGGCGTTGCTAGAACCAAAATTGGAATGGGAAAGTAATGCAACTTTAGGAGCTAGTCCTAGCTTACGCATTTCACTTGCAGCCATGAGAGTGAGGTCTGCTAATTGTTCAGCAGTAGGATCAAGATTGATATGAGTGTCCACTAAAAATACTTGGCGACCGGGAAGAATCAAACCTGACATCGCACCATAAACATTCGCACCAGGCTCATGCCCAATCACTTCATCAATATATTTCAAGTGCGTAGCGATATTGCCGACCGTGCCGGAAATCATGCCATCGGCAAAGCCTTTTTGAATCAACAGACTTCCAATCAAGCTATTGCGGCGACGCACTTCCAACTTAGCAAACGACTGAGTTACACCCTTACGCTCTGTGAGTGCAAGGTAGGTTTGCCAGAAATCACGGAAGCGTGAATCATTCTCTGGATTCACAATCTCAAAGTCATCTCCCGCCTTCATACGCAGGCCAAACTTCTCGATACGATGCTCGATCACTGCAGGGCGACCAATCAGAATTGGGGTAGCAAGATGCTCATCAATGATGATCTGCACTGCACGCAATACACGCTCATCTTCACCCTCAGCGAACACAATACGTTTTTGATTTGCTGGTACACGTTTAGCAATGCTAAAGAGTGGCTTCATCAAAGTACCTGAGTGGTACACGAATTGCTGCAACTGATTGCGATAGGCATCGAAATCTTTAATCGGACGTGAAGCCACGCCATCATCCATTGCCGCCTTAGCAACCGCAGGAGCAATGACTGTAATGAGACGTGGATCAAATGGTTTTGGAATTAAATACTCCGGGCCAAAGGATAAGTTATCGAGACCGTAAACAGAAGCAACCACTTCGCTCTGTTCTGCTTGAGCCAATTCCGCTACTGCCTTTACAGCTGCGACTTCCATGCCACGGGTAATCGTTGTTGCACCCACATCCAATGCGCCGCGGAAGATGAACGGGAAACACAAAACGTTATTCACTTGGTTCGGATAATCAGTACGGCCCGTTGCCATCACTGCATCTGGACGAACCGCTTTTACTTCTTCAGGCAAGATTTCTGGGGTTGGATTTGCCAAGGCATAAACCAATGGCTTCGGCGCCATCTTCTTCACCATGTCTTGCTTAAGCACACCGCCAGCAGAAAGACCTAAGAAAATATCTGCACCTTCAATCGCTTGATCAAGCGTGCGCAAATCCGTATCTTGGCAGAACGGCTCCTTTTCAGGGTCCATCAACTCTTTACGGCCTTTGTATGCAACACCAGCCAAGTCAGTAACCCAAATATTTTTACGCTGAATACCTAAATCAACCAATAGGTCTAAGCAAGCTAGCGCAGCAGCACCCGCCCCTGAGGTAACCAACTTAACTTCTTCTACTTTTTTACCAACCACCTTCAAACCATTGATGATGGCGGCTGCAACCACAATCGCTGTACCGTGTTGGTCATCATGAAAGACTGGGATCTTCATGCGTGCTTGCAACTTACGCTCAACGACAAAACAATCAGGCGCTTTAATATCTTCTAAATTAATGCCGCCAAACGTTGGCTCTAGTGCCGCAATAATTTCTACTAACTTATCGGGATCGCTTTCATTAACTTCGATATCGAAAACGTCAATGCCAGCAAACTTCTTAAAAAGAACCGCTTTACCTTCCATCACCGGCTTACTTGCCAGCGGTCCAATATTTCCCAAACCTAAAACAGCAGTACCGTTGGTAATAACGCCAACTAAATTTCCACGGGCGGTGTACTTGAATGCATTGGCCGGATCTTTAACAATTTCTTCGCAAGGAGCTGCAACGCCAGGCGTGTATGCAAGGGCTAAGTCTCGTTGATTGGTTAATTGCTTTGTTGGTGCAATTTCAATTTTTCCCGGAGTCGGAAACTCGTGGTACTGAAGCGCTGCCTCTCTTAAGGCTGCAATTTGTTGCTCTTTATTATTTTCTTTGCTCATCCACTAACTCGCTAAGTTCTGTCTTATCTTCATTTAGTTAAGACTTATAAGACTTCAATTCTATTCCTCTCGGACATTCACCTCATAACCGCCATAAAATGGGGCATGTCTTCTCGCTCCACCCCCCTCGGTGAATTTGACCTGATTGAACGTTTTTTCAAAACGGGCGCGGATTCAATGCGCTCTAAAGCAGATCAAAGTGTTACCTTGGGTATTGGTGATGACTGCGCCCTGATCAAACCACCAGAAAATGAAGAAATAGCCATTACCAGCGATATGTTGGTGGAGGGCAGGCACTTTTTTGCTGGCGCCGATGCCGCCCTATTGGCCCGCAAAGCCCTAGCAGTTAACCTTTCAGACCTCGCAGCCATGGGGGCAAGTCCGCTGGGGTTTACTTTGGCAATCGCCCTACCAAAAGTAGATGAAGTCTGGCTAGACGCTTTCTCTAAAGGGCTTTTTGCCATTGCTAAGGAGTATTCCTGCCCGCTTATCGGCGGCGATACCACTGCAGGGCCCCTAACCATCTCGATCACCGCCTTTGGCAGCATCCCTGCCGGCAATGCTATTCGCAGATCTGGAGCAAAGGCGGGTGATGATATTTGGGTCTCAGGAAATGTTGGAGATGCCAGACTTACTCTTGCTGCACTGCGTCATGAAATCAATCTATCTAGCGAAGATTTACAACGAATCGAAAACCGTATGCATCAACCAAAGCCGCGCATTGAATTAGGCATCCAATTGAGAAATCTGGCGAGCGCAGCTTTAGATATCTCTGATGGGTTGTTGGGTGATTTACGCCACATCTTGAAGCAATCGCAAGTTGACGCACAAATTCAGTTGGATCAATTACCAAAATCGAGCATCTTGAAAAAACAAGATTCTTCTATTCAAAATTTATTTGCTGCATGTGGCGGCGATGATTATGAGCTTTGCTTTACTGCACCATCAAGCCAGCAGAAAAAAATACAGGAGATTGGTAAGTCACTTCACTTGCCACTAACACTGATTGGAAAAATACTTCCGAAAAAAGATGATCAGGCAAGAGTATATTTACTAGATGCATCAGGAGCTCTCCTGAGTGATTCACAAGCAGCTCCTTTCCTCAACTCATTTGACCACTTCGCACGATGACCAATGTTGAGCATTCCGCAGAAGTGATACCAAACTTCAAATGGGTTTTTCAAACTGCCAGTCGCACTATTGCCTTTGGCTTTGGTAGCGGATTAAGCCCTGTAGCTCCAGGCACTGCCGGCACGCTCTGGGCCTGGGCTGCATTTCTAATAGGTGAATACTTTTTCAGTACGGCAGACTTTCTCTGGATCATTGGTGGCGGCATTTTGCTCGGCTGCTGGATCTGCGGCCATGTCAGCGAAGAGCTTGGTAAAAAAGATTTTGGCGGTATTGTTTGGGATGAGATCGTCGCGTTCTGGCTGGTGCTTATCTTCATCATGCCAGCTAATGCTTGGATGCAGTTTATTGCTTTTGCGCTATTCCGATTTTTTGATGCCCTCAAACCAGGACCTATTGGCATGATTGATCGTCACTTTAAAAATACAGCAAGTAATAGCACTCAGCGATCAAGCTTCTTGCAAATCATTTGGCGAGGGTTTGGAATTGTGGTGGATGATCTTGCTGCTGCATTTTGTACACTGCTCGCAGTAGCCTTGATACAGTTTCTCACTAGATAATGAACTCAATTGATCTCACCAAAACATTAGCCGAGATTTTGCTTTCTAGAAATTGGATGGTGTCGCTCGCAGAATCTTGTACTGGTGGTCTTGTATCTGCCACCCTGACTGAACTTGCAGGCTCAAGCGAGTGGTTTGAACGTGGCTATATCACTTACAGCAATGAAGCAAAAACGGAGTGCCTGGCGGTCCCAGCTCAGCTAATTGAGTCCTATGGGGCTGTCAGCGAGCCAGTGGCTAAGGCCATGGCCGAAGGTGCGCGGATCAATTCAGGAAGTGATGTAGCTATTTCTGTCACTGGGATTGCCGGCCCGTCAGGCGGGACCGCTGAGAAGCCCGTAGGCACAGTCTGTTTTGGCTGGGCGACTGAAAATCAAACCCTCACTAAAACCATGCATTTTGACGGTGATCGTCAAGCAGTAAGGCAGCAAGCAACCGAATTTGCACTGACTGAGTTAATCGCACTACTCAGAAGTTAAGCGCAAATACAGACTGCTAATTACTTCATCCAGCCTTTGCTGTGGAAATACCAGAGTGGAATGATTGCTGAAATTACCATTGCAACAATCGCCATTGGATAACCCCAAGTCGCATCTAACTCAGGCATGTGCTTGTAGTTCATACCCCAAATACTGGCAAGCAAGGTTGGTGGCATTAAGGCTACCGATACCACCGAGAAGATCTTGATGATCTTGGATTGGTTCAAGTTAATAAAACCTACGGTAGCATCCATCAAGAAGTTAATCTTATCGAATAAGAAAGCAGTATGGTTTTCCAGAGAGTCGATATCGCGCAAAATTTGACGCGCTTCCTCCTGCTGCTCATCAGAAAGTAACTTGCTGCGCATAAGGAAGGACAAGGCTCTGCGGGTATCCATCACGTTACGACGAATGCGTCCGTTGGTATCTTCCTCTTTGGCAATGGTTTCGAGGACTTGCTCGGCATCCGCATCATTAATATCATCTTGCAAGACTCGTTTACCAGCTTGCTCCAGGTTTTCATAAACCTCTTCCAAAGCATCAGCAGAATACTCAGCATCGGTTGAATACAAATCTAGCAACACATCTTTTGCATTGCTCACTGAACCAGGACGCAAACGGGCACGCAAGCGAACTAAACGGAACACTGGCAAATCTTCGTCATGAATTGAGAACAGCACTTGCTTGGTCAGAACAAACGCTACTCTAACGTTGCGAGAGGTTTCTTCTTCATCTAATAAGAAATCAGTACGGATGTGGAGGTGGCCATCATCTGCTTCAAAATAACGCGCAGACGCTTCTAAGTCACCCAAGTCATCCAACTCAGGCAAAAGTACGCCAAATGCCTCTTTAATCCAAATTAATTCCTCTTCTTCTGGATCAACCACGTCAATCCAGATAGGATTGGCATATTGCAATAATTCGTTGCGATCTTCGACTTGCTCTTGGGAGAGGCGGCCATTTTGCAGGACGAACAAGTTGATCATGGTGAACTCCTAAGGAATGTGCGCTAGTTTATCCTATCGAACATGACAGTTTCACTAAAATAAGCCAAATCCAATGAACTCTCGCTTAAATACCTTTAACCAGCAACTCCAATCCGCATGGGCTTCCCAAGGCAGCATGCTGTGTGTTGGTTTTGACCCGGATCCAAAGCGCTTGCCCTCCTCCCTACAAGGGAATGCCGAGGGTATCTATGAGTTCTGCCGAGACATCGCTGATGCAACCGCGGATTTGGTCTGTGCCTTCAAGCCCCAATTTGCCTACTTTGCCTCCCAAAGAGCAGAGGCTCAACTAGAAAAACTAATCAAGCACCTCAAAGATAAATACCCCCACATCCCAGTCATCCTGGATTCCAAACGTGGAGATATTGGCAGCACTGCTGACCATTACGCTCTGGAGGCCTTTGATCGATACGGCGCTGATGCTGTAACCGTGAACCCATACATGGGCTTTGACACGATCGAGCCCTACCTAAAGCACGCAGGCAAAGGAGTTATTGTCCTCTGCCGCACATCCAACCCTGGCGGGTCAGATTTGCAGTTCCTGAATGTGGCACCCAATGGCGAGCCTCTTTATCTGCATGTGGCTAAGCTGGCTGCACAACAGTGGAATAGTCCTGATCAGATCAGCCTGGTAGTCGGCGCTACTTTCCCAGAAGAAATTGCCAAGGTACGCGCCATTGTTGGTGATATGCCCTTATTGATTCCAGGGATAGGTGCTCAAGGTGGTGATATTGATGCCACTGTCAGCGCGGGAAAAATAACCGGCAAACCAGGAACAGGGATGATCATCAATTCTTCCCGAGCGATTCTGTATGCCAGCTCAGGCGCTGATTTTGCTGAAGCGGCTAGAGTCGTTGCCATGAGTACTCGGGATGCACTTCGAGCAGCTGCAAACAAATAGTTAAATAAAACAAGAAATTATTTACCCGCACCGCTCTTTGGATAAGGCGCCAAGGCAACTCTATCCATATTTTCTAAGACAAATTCTTGGCGAGCGGAATAATTAATACTTCCTCGACGGCAATACTGCTGCTTGTCAAAACACTTTGGCGCTGGCAGCGCTGAAGCTAGAGCAGCAGCTTGGTCCCGATCTAGGGCTGCTGGACTTGTAGCAAAATAATGCTGAGAGGCGGCACCAACTCCAAAAATGCCTTCACCCCACTCTACCGAATTGAGATAAATCTCAAACAATCTCTGCTTAGAAAGTATTAATTCCAAAAGCCCGGTAATGATGAGCTCCTGGCCCTTGCGCAAATAATGTTGCTCTGAAGAAAGAAATAAATTTTTTGCTAATTGCTGGGTAATAGTAGATCCACCCCGTAACGCTATTTTGGATTTATTGCCTGTTTGGGTTTTTTGCTGATTCTGCTGTTGATTTTTCTGCCAGGCTTTTTGCATATCCTCAACTCGCACACCCTTGTGTTGAAAGAAGATATCGTCTTCACTGACTAAAACAGCGCGCTTGAGATTGTTCGAGATCTTGTCATAAGGCACCCAATGAGATTGCACTGGACAGGTCCAATGCCAAGTACATAAGCGCCAACGCTCAGCCCTCTGAAACGCAGTGCTACTGGGATCTAAGCTCATCCATAAAGCAATTTGCAGAGCAAAAAAGATTTGCATGGCAATAAACCCTGCGAGCAAACACTTCACTGGATATAGAAGCCAGCGCATCAGGGCAAATTAACTGCGTAACTCTGCTAAGACTGCGCGGGGGTAAATTGCACTCGCTAATTGCGCACCCCGCCATAGCAAGAATGCATCAGCCGCTTGCTCAACCAACATTCCAAGGCCATCACTTACGCGAGCACCTCGTTGTAAGGCCTGCTGCATGAAGGCAGTAGTTTTACCGTAGACCATGTCATAAGCGAAAGAGCTGGGCACAAAAATATTAGCTACCGCTTCGGGCGTCAATGGAGACTCGTCGGTTAAACCAGCAGCAGTAGCGTTAATGACCAAATCAAATGGATGCTGAGTTTTTGCAACATCCTCCAAATCAGCCAAAGTACGCGACTCCAGCGCTACCTCCTTAGAGCCGGCTAAATCTGCAAATAGCTTAACCAACTCATCCGCTTTTGCGCTGGAACGATTGGCAATGATGAGGGACTTAGGAGATTGCTCAAGCAAAGGACCTATTACACCCCGTGCAGCCCCACCAGCACCGATCAATAAAATACGAGCACTATGCAGTGCAATACCTTGAGCCAGTAAATCGCGCACTAGACCAGCACCGTCGGTATTGTCACCAAAAATTTTGCCTTCCGTCTTCCACAAAGTGTTAACGGCACCCGCCAATTGAGCACGCGGTGTTAATACATCAGCCAAATTTTGAGCATCTAACTTGAAAGGCACCGTTACATTCATGCCTTTGCCGCCTGCAGTAAAAAATGCTTTAGCTGCTTGAGCAAATGAACCTATTTCAGGCTGAAGACGGCCATAGTGCATCCGTTGCTTTGCTTGCTCTGCAAACCGTTGATGAATTGAGGGAGACTTGCTGTGAGAAATCGGATTACCCGCAACCGCATAGACATCCACGCCAGCAAAAAGGCTTGGATCGGTGTGTAGGGAGGCGGTATCAGTAGAGCTCATGATGACTACAGAATAAGCGAATTTGCAAATTGAGTTAGTAAACTTTTTAAATAATATTAATGGCGTAGCTCTAGGCGATCCACGCCATCGCGCGTGAACTCAAAAGTAGAGATCCAATCTAAGACATCGATTTGATTACGCATTTCTGAAGGAAAAGGACCAAATGGCGCAGAGGCTCTCACAATTGCCAGCGCTTGGCGGTCTAGCTCGGGATTGCCAGAACTACGGCCAATCGAGAGCCCATCCTTGCCTTGAGCATTTGTAGTGATTCTGCCTTGGTTATCAACGCTGACAACAATCACTAGACTACCGTACAAAGGGCGTCCATTCGCCCTTGGGAAAAAAGCACTACCGTAAGCCTCAATCTTCTGACGCATCGCATCGTAATAATGCGCAAACGTGACTGCCTTGGTATTAGCTCCAGTCAATACCTTACGTCTAGGCTCTTTACCATCAGCTTGTAAGCGTTTAGCTAACTCAGCCTCTAAAGAATTTAATTGGGGAGTAATTTTTTGCTCGTCGCCACTCTTGCGACCACCTGAACGACTGCGCTGCTCATCTAGCTTAGCGAGCATTTGTTTTTGCTGCTTTTCTAAAACCTCTAGTCGCGCTTCTGCACCCAATCTGGCACGGTGCATTGCTGCGGCATCTTGAGTTTCTGTTTTACCGCCACCCTGCAAATCAGCCTGCGCCAACTTATTTGCTTTTTGAGGTGGCGTTTTATTGCTGGCGTTTACTAAAACCACGCTCAATGGCGTATTGAGTCTGCGGTTCTGAATCTCTCCAACACCCCAACGGAAAGATAAGAAAACAATGTGGATCAGTATTGAAGCGCACAAGGCAAATCGGAATGGGTAGCGATTCCAGGCGCTACGCAAGTAACGCAAGGCCCCAGCAAGCCTCTCAGGACATCGAAACTCCAGCGATTTAATCTGGGCTAGCATCTTCTTTGGGATTATCCGAAACTACTTGCTCTGGAGTCTGCTCGGCAGCCTCATCAGCCGAAGGCTTTTCAGGAGATTCAATTTTTGCCTCGATCTCCAATACACGAACGCCAGCACTAAGCTGCAGCAAATCTACATCTGCGATCACTACTTCCGCACGGGTCATGCGTGGATGGGTTGCCAATTCAGGGATAGGTAGATGTAGAGGTACTAACTCCACTCTGGACATACCCTCTTTTAAATGGCGCACATGCACTGTTTTCGAATCACCGTCTTGAGTGATCCAACGTAAACACCAATACTTTTCCAAGCGATCTTGAAACTCGCCATAAGCTTGATAACAAGATTCAAAGTCAGCGGCAATACCCATCAAGGTAGCGTCTCTCGGCGGGAATGGGGCCACCATCTTGGCGGTGACGCCATGCTTTGCTAGCGCAATTAATTGCCACTGATTTACCAAATCAGAATACCGACGTAAAGGAGATGTACACCAGGCGTAATAATCCAAACCAAGACCCTCATGAGGTCCAGGAGTGGTTTGCATCCGGGTACGCAATGGACCCCAACCCTTTTGAGTTCTGAATAGTCCAGGAAGGCCATGATCTGCTAAAAGCTGTCCTGAGGCGCTATTACAGAAAATCATCCACTCCGCAACGATCGTATCCAAAATAGAACCGCGTTGACGTGGGGTGATTTCTACGCGCTGCACCCCATCAACATCCTGAATCTGAAAATGAAAGTCTCTTGCTAGGGCATTTGGATCTGTGACGCCTAACTGCTCAGCACGCAAACCATTTGCTACGCGCTTCTCTTGACGCCCTGCATGCAGATGTTTAGCCGCTTGCCATAGAGTCGCCAGCTCTTTGCGATAGGGGTAGTTAGAACCCTCATCCAGCAGACTCTCTTCACTCACGAGATGCTCAATATTTTCCAGGCGCAAATTAGCAGCCATCGGCACCATCTCAGTACGCATCTGCAAGCTCGCTCTATTGGCAATGCCCTCAGCATCAATATCAACATAGATTGATAAGGCTGGTCTAGGCATACCCTCATCTAATGAAAATTGCTCAATTACTGAGTCCGGCAACATCGTAATTTTGTCACCCGGAAAGTACACCGTGGACATGCGATTGCGAGCGACTAGATCTAATGGCTCATCTTTTGTAATGGCTAATCCAGGAGCGGCGATGTGAATACCTACTCGATGCCCACCCTCGATTACCGTAACAGATAGAGCATCATCAATCTCTGTAGTGCCAGAATCATCAATGGAGAATGCCTGTACCTGAGCAAGCGGTAGCTCAGCAATAGCAGATGCATATGCCGCTTGATCAACGCCGATAGCAAGGTTGTGATCCGCACCATTCGGAAAATGCGCCTTCAGGAACAAGCCCTGGTGATACGCTAAAGGTGAGTCGATTGCGCCACAGCGAATCATCAGCTGCGCCGGAGACTCCCCGGTTTCAGTGCAGGCTGCGATCAATGCCTTATAGGCAGAGGTATTTTTATCGGGCGAGAAAAGTAATTGCTTGGCTGAAGACTTCAGTGACTCAGGGAAAGTGCCAGCAACCAACTCTTGCTGCCAAATGGATTGCTGTTCAAGCTCTTTTTGTTTGCGATCTAATGCAGCCAAACCAGCCTGTAACTGCTCTAGTGGAGCCCTCTGAAACCGTCCGCGCCCCTTGCGACGGAAAAATACTGGCGCCCCTTGCAAGGCAATAGCCAGCGCAACTTGTTGTGGAATGCTCGCTTGTGAGCCAAAGTACTCATGCGCTACATCAACCAAGCCAAACTCTTCATCAGGCGCACAGTCCCAAAGGAACTGCAAATCAATATCGGCAGTGAGTGTGCTGGCTTCATCCATAGCCATTTGAGCTTCAGGCTTTTCAAAACGCAGCCACACTTCCTTGGCTTTGAGTTTGATCTTTTTTCCAGAAAGACTAGTTGCTTGCCAAGACTCTGCATCGCCAGCCCCTGAAGCAGACTGGACTGTGGCGATCTTAATATCGCCACCTTCTTCGTATAAAAGATTCATGCTTAGAGCGAGATCCCGCCGCTGGCCTCTAATGCCACTCCATTAACATAGCTTGCCTCATCGCTTGCTAAGAATAAATACACATTTGCCATTTCAGCGGGGGTACCCAGACGACCAAGCCAACTGCGTTTTTCAATGTCTTGCACAATATTTGCTGGCATGGCCATGACCATTTCAGTGGCGATAAAACCTGGGCACACCGCATTGACTCGAATGCCTTTAGGCCCTAATTCACGCGCCCATGTTTTTGTAAAACCAATCACACCAAATTTAGTAGCTGAGTAATTGGTTTGGCCAAAATTACCATAGAGGCCCACAACGCTTGATGCGTTGACCACTGCGCCAGAGCCAGCTTCCAACATATGCGGCACGATTAACTGAGTGCAATTGAATACGCCCTTCAGATTGACATCAATCACGGTATCGAACTGTGCTTCGGTCATCTTAATCAAGCGTGCATCTTGAGTAATGCCTGCGTTATTGATCAAGATATCAATCCGCCCATGCTTTTGCATTACCCGGTCTACAACTGACTGAATGCTAGCTCGATCGGTGACATTCATGACATAGCCTTCGGCATTAGGCGTTTTTTCAGCCGCGCTATTAACAGCCTCCAGGCTAATATCCGCAATGATGACTTTTGCGCCTTCTTCCGCAAAACGCTGAGCAGTAGCAAAACCAATACCCTTTGCCGCGCCGGTAATGATGGCTACTTTGTCTTTTAGTCTATTGCCCATGATTTGCTTTCTATTTTTGCTTTTGTTATTAATTCTTTTTTTACTGCGCCGAAATGGCTTTTAATATTTTCTGGTGTACGCCACCAAACCCGCCGTTGCTCATTACCAAAATGTGATCGCCAGGCTGAGCCTCATGCGCAACCGCCTTCACTAATGCCTCAAGATCATCAAAGGCATGTGCTTTACCCTGTTCTTGCATATTGAGTGGAGATAAGACGTCTGTTAAATCCCAACCCAATGATTCCTTGCCGGCATTAGCGCCATAGGCAAACACTTTGTCAGCAGCCTCTAGACTTCCAGGAAGTTGAGCTTTCATCACACCGAGCTTCATCGTATTTGAACGTGGCTCAAGTACCGCCAAGATACGTGCTTTACCAACACGGCGGCGAAGACCATCAACTGTAGTCGTGATCGCGGTTGGATGGTGGGCAAAATCATCATAGATCGTAATGTCATTTGCAACACCAATCGTTTCCAAGCGACGCTTTACATTCTTAAATTCCGCCAATGCGCGTGCACCATCTGCTGGAGGGATACCAATATGATTTGCGCAAGCAATCGCTGCAAGTGCATTGAGTTGATTGTGTCTACCCATCACACCAGAATCAGGCGCCCACTTCACAGTGGCTACCTCTTTACCTGCCTTGCGCACGATGAAACCATCAGCCTCTTGAGCAATTAAAGACCATTCATTTGTGAGTTCTTGCCCGAACCGCTCTACAGGCGCCCAAGCGCCACGCGTGATCACGCTCGCCAATGCAGGCTCCTCACCATTTACAACCAGTAAACCATCACCAGGAACAGTGCGCACTAAATGATGAAATTGTGTTTCGATTGCCGCAAGATCAGCAAAAATATCGGCGTGATCAAACTCTAAGTTATTCAATAGGGCCGTACGTGGTCGATAGTGAACAAACTTACTACGCTTATCAAAGAAAGCAGTGTCATATTCATCAGCTTCAATAACAAAATATTTACTTTCGCCTAAACGTGCAGACACTGTGAAATTCAGAGGCACACCACCAATAAGATAACCCGGCTTGTAGCCATTGAATTCCAAAATCCAAGTCAACATAGCTGAAGTGGTTGTCTTACCATGCGTACCCGCTACGGCCAAAACATGGCGTCCATACAAAACTTGTTCGCCCAACCATTGCGGGCCTGAGATATAGGGTAGCCCTTGATTGAGAATCGCTTCCATCAATGGATTACCTCGAGAAACCACATTGCCAATCACAAATAAATCGGGCATGGTCACAAACTGAGATAATTGCTCAGGTGAGAATCCCTCAATAAGTTCGATGCCTTGAGCTTCAAGCTGCGTACTCATTGGGGGATAGACGTTGGCATCGCAACCAGTAACGCGATGCCCAGCCTGCCTCGCGATTGCGGCAATGCCGCCCATGAAAGTACCGCAAATGCCCAAGATATGTATATGCATTAGCGAATTTTAGCGAAGGAGTTGCAATGAACCGTAGACAATTGATCATCATCGTCGCAATTAGTCTTTTGGCACTCCTTGGGGGTGCACTAACCTCCCAGTGGATTTATAAAACTGGTTTGGCCAGCGATCCCGCTGTGAAAGCATTTTTTGCCAATTCCTGGCAAACGCCAGATGGAAAAACAGTTAATACCCAAGATTGGCAAGGAAAAGTGCTGGTGGTGAACTTTTGGGCCTCCTGGTGCCCACCATGTGTCGAAGAAATGCCTACTTTAGATAAGCTTCAGCAAGAGTTCTTGCAGCAAAATGTCTTATTTGTCGGTATTGGCATCGATTCGCCCTCTAATATTCGTGAATTTCTCTCAAAAACCCCAGTGAGCTATCCGATTGTGATTGGTGGTCTTGAAGGTAGCAATCTTTCTAAGCAACTGGGAAATTCCCAAGGCGCTCTTCCTTACACCATCATCATCAATGCCAAGGGTAAAGCAAGCTATAGCAAATTAGGAAAAATAAGCGAAGATGACATCAGAAGCGAAATTAAATCCGCTTTATAGGTAGTTTTAAGCTATAAATGGATTTATCGAACCATTAATTTCTGCCTAAAAATTAAGCATTTATTTTGATATCTGCTCCTTAAAGCGATGAAAATTCCTATTTTTGCAGCGAGTTTTGGTCTTTTCCTAGCTTTAAAAAGGTATACTCCCCTTCATAAGCAATCGAGCATGAAGTTATTTAGCAATTTACGCTTAACTGCCTCTAAAAACAGGGATCTATGTCGAAAAAAGCTTCAATTCTCGTAATTCAAGGCCCAAACCTAAATCTATTAGGCACCCGTGAACCCGATGTTTACGGAAAAACTACCCTAGAAGATATCCACCAAAGGCTCGGCGAGCTGGCAAAAGCGCAGTCCGTTGATCTCGATACCTTTCAAAGCAACCATGAAGGTGAGTTAATTGACCGCATTCAAAAGGCTAAACAAGATGGGGTTGATTTCATCATCATCAACCCAGGCGCCTTTACCCACACAAGCATTGCATTACGCGACGTCTTGGCTGGGGTAGCTATCCCTTTTACCGAAGTCCATTTATCCAATATTCATCAGCGCGAAGAATTCCGTAAACATTCCTATTTGTCCGATATTGCGACTGGGGTGATTTGTGGTCTTGGCGCGATTGGCTATGAATTAGCCCTGCAAGCAGCTATTGCTCGCTTGCAGAAATAAAACTATTTAAAGAATGACAAGAGAGGAAGCACTCGTATGGATCTGAGAAAACTAAAAACCTTGATCGACCTAGTTTCTGAATCAGGAATTTCAGAATTAGAGGTAAATGAAGGCGAAGATCGCGTTCGCATTGTGAACGCCGGATCTCCTGCGCCCGCTGGCCAAATGGTTTACGCCAATCCAGCACCTGCGATGCAAGCTGCACCAGCAGCTAGCGCACCTGTTGCAACAGCTCCTATCGCTGAAGCTCCCGCGACTGAAAATGGCTCTATTGCCCGCTCACCAATGGTTGGCACTTTCTACCGCGCCCCAAATCCAGAGTCTCCGAACTTCGTCAACATTGGCGACACTGTCAAGGTAGGTCAAACGCTTTGCATTATTGAAGCAATGAAGTTACTCAATGAAATCGAATCCGAGCACGCTGGTGTGATCAAAGAAATTCTTTGTGAAAACGGTCAAGGTGTTGAATTTGACCAACCGCTTTTCATCATTGCTTAATTGACTACCTTTAGTTCAATTCCAATTCACTGTTACTTAACTCAGAGCCGACATGTTCGATAAGATTCTGATTGCCAATCGGGGAGAAATTGCTCTCCGCATCCAACGCGCATGCCGCGAGTTGGGAATTAAAACTGTGGTGGTGTACTCCACAGCAGATAAAGAAGCGAAGTATGTAAAGCTTGCCGATGAAGCGGTTTGTATTGGGCCGGCGCCATCTCCGCTTAGCTATCTGAATATGCCAGCGATTATTTCTGCAGCGGAAGTTACCGACGCAGAAGCAATTCATCCTGGTTATGGCTTCCTTTCTGAAAACGCAGACTTTGCAGAGCGGGTTGAGAAATCTGGCTTTGCCTTTATTGGTCCTACAGCTGCGTCTATTCGCTTGATGGGTGATAAGGTTTCTGCAAAACGCGCCATGATTAAAGCTGGTGTGCCTTGCGTGCCTGGATCAGAGGGCGCACTTCCTGATAATCCAAAAGAAATTATTGCAACAGCAAAAAAGGTTGGCTATCCAGTAATCATTAAAGCTGCTGGCGGTGGCGGCGGTCGTGGCATGCGAGTGGTTCACACTGAAGCTGCGCTGATCAACGCTGTCAATATGACCCGAGAAGAGGCGGGCCGTGCTTTTGGTAACCCGGAAGTCTATATGGAGAAGTTTTTAGAAAAACCTCGCCACGTTGAGATTCAGATTCTTGCCGACACTCATGGCAATGCGATTTGGTTGGGTGAGCGCGATTGCTCCATGCAGCGTCGCCACCAAAAAGTGATTGAAGAAGCGCCAGCACCAGGCATTGATCGTCGTCTTATCGCCAAAATTGGCGAGCGTTGTGCAGAAGCCTGCCGTAAGATTGGCTATCGTGGCGCCGGTACCTTTGAGTTTCTCTACGAAGATGGTGAATTCTTCTTCATTGAGATGAATACCCGTGTTCAGGTGGAGCATCCAGTGACTGAAATGATTACTGGTGTGGATATCGTTCAGGAACAAATTCGTATTGCGGCTGGCCTGAAACTCAGCTATCGCCAAAAAGACATTGTTTTCCGTGGTCATGCCATTGAGTGCCGCCTGAATGCTGAAGATCCATTCAAGTTCACCCCGAGCCCAGGCAAAATTGGTTCATTCCACATGCCTGGAGGCCCTGGCATTCGGGTTGATTCGCATGCTTACAGCGGCTATGTAGTGCCATCAAACTATGACTCCATGATTGGTAAATTGATTTCTTACGGTAATACTCGTGAGCAAGCCATTCGCCGCATGCAGATTGCGCTCTCTGAGATGGTAATTGACGGCATTACAACCAACATTCCACTCCACCGTGAGCTCATGCTAGATCCGAACTTCATTGAAGGCGGCACCAGCATTCACTACTTAGAGCATCGCTTAGAAGAGCAAGCTGCGAGTCGCGGTAAATCCTAATGATGAAAGCGCTTCATGTCTTATCGTGAACTGGTATTCACGGTAGCTGCTGAAACCGCCGAGCCTTTGAGTGACGCGCTTTTGGATTTGGGCGCCCTGTCCGTCACTGTTGAAGATGATGCTGCTGGTGGCTATGACGAAAACCCACTTTACGGTGAGCCAGGCCTCTCTCCAGAAGTGCAAGCGTGGGATAGATCAGCAGTAACCGCTCTCTTTAATCCAGAGATTGATGCTTCAGGTAGTGCAGAATTTATTCCCGAACTACTTGCATCCCTTAAAGAGGCAGGCTTTCATCTAGCACCTCCTCAAGAAAAAACAGTCGAAGAACAAGACTGGGTTCGCTTAACCCAAAGTCAATTTGCACCCATACAGATTGGTGCGCGGATTTGGGTAGTGCCATCTTGGCACGATGCACCAACTGATCCGAATGCGATCTGCCTTGCGGTTGATCCAGGCCTCGCATTTGGTACTGGCAGCCACCCAACCACGCATTTATGCCTTCTTTGGCTTGAGCAACAAAATCATTTGCAAAATCAAAGTCTCTTGGATTACGGTTGTGGCTCAGGCATATTGGCGATTGCTGCCGCAAAGCTGGGCTGTAACCCAGTGATTGGTACCGATATTGATCCACAAGCGATGGTTGCTGCTCGCAGCAATGCAGAAATCAATAACACCACCATTCGCTTTGTCTTGCCAAACGAAGGCGCGCTCGAACTGGCTGCCGAAACCAAATATGACATCGTGATGGCCAATATTCTGGCAAATCCACTACAAGTTCTTGCGCCCGCCTTAGTCAACAAGATGAAGGTAGGCGGACGCATTGTTTTATCTGGTGTACTTGCCCGCCAAGCCGAAGAAGTGATTGCTACTTATAGCCAATGGCTCAAGCTCTCTGTTTGGAAAGAGAGTGAGGGCTGGGTTTGCTTGCACGGCACCTTAAACAAGGACAAGCAAAGCAATTCTGAATCTACTTTTGCTGCACCTGCTCAAAAAAAAAGTCTTAAGTTAGTCCTTTTAGCTGCTTTACTTCCGCTACTCCTAGTTTTTGGAGAGCATCTCTCCAGAAATTCATTGCTTCCCGCATTAGCACCACGCATTGATGGAACATCAAATTCCATTTCCGTTAGTGCGTTTCATGTTTTACAACATATCGATGCAAAACTTTGTCGTGCACTAGGATGTCTAGATCGCACTGTGAGCGATTTTTCTGCATGGAAAATAACTTCAGCCGCACTTGCGCCAGAAAACGCGCGAGAAGGCCTTAAAAACCCTGCAAATCAATCTCTGCTGCAAGTGGAGATACAGAATCGTCTAGCTATTGCCGTTTTAGCGCCGAATTTAGAAATTTCTTTAACTGATGCAGAAGAATCTGAAATCAAATCACTGCAATTCACTCCACAAGAGTGGCTACCTAAAGTTTGGCAAGAATCTCATCCTGATTTTTTAAAAAAAGGAATTCCTTCCGGCGAAATGCTGCAGCTTGAGCTGCTTATTTCGCTTCCACTGAATGCTGCGGGCTATCGTGTGCGAGTACTCTACCCCTAAATTAATTCATAAACGCTACATTTACACCCAATTTTTATAAAGAAAGTAATTTATGGCTAGCTTGATATGTGGCTCCATTGCCTACGACACCATCATGAACTTTGAAGGTAAATTTGCCGATCAAATCCTGCCTGAGCAGATTCATATTCTGAATGTAGCCTTCTTGGTACCCACTATGCGCCGTGAATTTGGCGGTTGCGCTGGCAATATTGCCTACAACCTCAATCTTTTGGGCGGCGATCCAATCATCATGGCTACAGTGGGTGGTGATGCCACGCCCTACATGAGTCGCCTTGAGCAACTCAAAATTGATGCAAGCCATATTCGCCAGATTGAGCAAGCGTTTACTGCGCAAGCTATGATCACCACCGATCAAGCCAATAACCAAATCACTGCTTTCCATCCAGGTGCTATGGGTGAATCCCATCTGAACCAAGTCTCGGCAGTTGTGGCTGAGCGTAGCAAGAACGCTAAGGGTCCAGCGAAATTAGGTATCGTTGCACCAGATGGTCGCCAAGGAATGTGGGAGCACTGCCATCAACTAGCCGATGCCAATATTCCCTTTATCTTTGATCCAGGCCAAGGTTTGCCAATGTTTAATGGTCCCGAGCTTCTGGAATTGGTAGATATCGCCAGCTACTTGGCAGTAAATGACTACGAGGGAGAAATGCTTTCTCAAAGAACGGGCTTGAGCTTGGCCAAAGTGGCTGAGCGAGTTAAGGCGCTGATCGTTACTAAAGGCGCTGAGGGGGCTGATATTTATGTTGATGGCAAGGTGATCGCTATTCCATCGGTGCCGGCTGGAAAAGTAGTCGACCCAACAGGTTGCGGGGATGCCTTCCGAGGTGGATTGCTGTTTGGTCTAGAAAATGGCATGGACTGGGACACCACTGGCCGCCTCGCTAGTCTCATGGGCTCAATCAAGATTACCCATCAAGGGCCACAAAATCACCAACTCAGCAAAGATCAGATCGCAGAGCAATTTAAAGCAGCATTCGGCTTTAGTTTCTAAGTAAAAACAGCCTAGGGCGCCTAGGTTTACTAATTTCTCAATCTGGAAATAAAAAAAGGGGTCTCGTGAGAGACCCCTTCTAGTAACACCCGTCCGATTAAGGACGTGTGCCAGTTGGGAAGGGCCAAGCGGCGGCAGGATTCAACGCACTAGTCGCTGGTGCAGCTTTCTTAGCCGCGGGCTTTTTTACAGCGGAGCCCGCTTTCTTCGCAGCAGGCTTACTTACTTTTTTTTTGCTACGCGCTTCTTTGCAACTTTTTTAGCTACTTTTTTAGCAGCTGGCTTTTTAGCAGCAGCTTTTTTAGCAGCAGGACGCTTCTTAGCTACTTTTTTAGCAGCTGGCTTTTTAGCAGCAGCTTTTTTAGCAGCAGGACGCTTCTTAGCTACTTTTTTAGCAGCTGGCTTTTTAGCAGCAGCTTTTTTAGCAGCAGGCTTCTTTTTAGCTACTTTTTTAGCAGCAGGCTTCTTAGCAGCTACTTTTTTCTTAGCAGCTGGTTTCTTTGCAGCAGGTTTTTTCTTGGCGATTGCCATATTAATACTCCTTCACGTGAGGATTAGTACAAACTACATTAAGAAGACCCGACCATCTAATTCCGCCTGGTTTTGCAACCTTTTGGAGCTGACGAGCGAGCCATTCATCGGCGCGCGGCTTGATGCTAGGTGCTGCACGCTAATGAATCCTGGAAAAAAAGCCGTGGTCCCAAAGGACAACGGCTTCTTAAATGTGCTGGAAAAAATGGAGAGAATAGCCCAGGCACCCTTGAGCAAGGGTTTTCGGATTTGAGTCTGTTTTTGCTGACTTCTTAAACTATCCAACCGTCTAATCTCCAATTTAGCCGGCTATGCGCTTACTTACTGCTTACTACTCCCAACTTAGCGCACCGCCAGTTTGATACTCAATAACGCGTGTCTCAAAAAAGTTTCTTTCTTTCTTAAGATCAATCATTTCTGACATCCATGGAAATGGATTCTCTTCATTTGGGAACATCGCGTCAAGTCCTATTTGCAAACATCTGCGATTACAGATGTATCTTAGGTACCCTTTGAACATCGGAGCGTTCAATCCAAGTACTCCGCGAGGCATCGTATCTTCGGCATAACGGTACTCTAATTCGACCGCTTTTTCGAAGATGGATTTGATCTCGTCTTTGAACGCGGAAGTCCATAACTGCGGGTTCTCCAGCTTGATTTGATTAATCAAATCGATACCAAAATTGCAGTGCATAGACTCATCGCGAAGGATGTATTGATACTGCTCAGCAGCACCCGTCATTTTGTTTTGACGACCCATTGCAAGTATTTGCGTAAAACCAACATAAAAGAACAAACCTTCCATCACGCAAGCAAAAACGATGAGCGAACGGAGCAATGTTTGATCAGCTTCTAGCGTGCCAGTCTTGAAATTTGGGTTGGTTAATACATCAATATATGGAATGAGGAACTCATCTTTAGCGCGAATCGATTCAATTTCGTTGTACGCATTGAAGATTTCAGACTGATCTAAGCCCAAAGACTCCACAATATATTGGTAAGCGTGGGTATGAATTGCCTCTTCAAAAGCCTGGCGCAATAGGTATTGGCGGCATTCTGGAGCAGTAATGTGGCGATAAGTACCCAAAACAATGTTGTTTGCTGCCAAAGAATCTGCAGTCGTAAAGAAACCTAGATTGCGCTTGATGATGCGACGCTCATCCTCTGTCAGGCCATTCGGATCTTTCCAAAGCGCGATATCGCGGTTCATATTGATCTCTTGTGGCATCCAGTGATTTGCGCAACCAGCTAAATACTTCTCCCAAGCCCATTTATATTTAAATGGAACCAACTGATTAACGTCAGTCTTGGCATTAATGACGCGCTTATCAGCGGCATTGACACGCAAGGCAGCGCCACCAGCCGCAGCAGCTTGCACTGGGGCAGCAGAAACAACTTGAGGGGCTACCTGAGCAATCTGATCTACCTGTGGGCGTTGTGGCTCCGCTGCAACCGGCTGCGGTGCAAGACTAGCTTTCGCTAGTGCTGGAGCGACTTCTTCTTCCCAATTCAACATAACTTTCTCCTAATTCTTCTATTCCGACCAATAAGCAAATCGCTTATTGACATGCTTCACATTCTTCGAAACCAGCATCGCCTGGGCGCATTGTGCAAACTGGGCCATCAGCTTCTTGTGCAGCTGCTGCATCCGTACCATTTACGCCACCACCGCTAGAAACAGAGTTCAACTGACCACTAGCAACGGTTGATTTTTCAACGTGAGTTGCAGCCATTGTGCGGAGGTAATAAGTGGTTTTCAAGCCACGCAACCAAGCCAACTTATAGGTGTCATCCAATTTCTTACCGGAAGCGCCACCCATGTAGATGTTGAGTGATTGAGCTTGGTCGATCCATTTCTGACGACGTGAAGCAGCTTCAACCAACCAACTTGGCTCCACTTCGAAAGCAGTTGCATACAAATCACGCAAATCTTGTGGAATGCGGTCGATTTTGGATAAGGTGCCGTCAAAGTACTTCAAGTCAGCAATCATCACTTCATCCCAAAGACCACGATCTTTCAAATCGCGCACCAAGTACTCGTTTACCACTGTGAATTCGCCTGAAAGGTTGGATTTCACAAACAAGTTCTGGAATGTAGGCTCGATGCAAGCTGAAACACCAATAATATTTGAAATCGTAGCTGTTGGCGCAATTGCCACGCAATTGGAGTTGCGCATACCGTGTTGCTTGATACGTGCACGTAAACCACTCCAATCCATAGTAGAGGAGTTATCCACCTCTACATAACCACCGCGCTCGGCCGCCAACATGGCTACTGAATCCTGCGGGAGAATGCCGCGATCCCATAAGGAACCTTTGTAGGTGCTGTAAACGCCGCGCTCTTCAGCCAATTCATTGGATGCTTGGTATGCGTAGTAGCAAACTGCTTCCATTGAAGAGTCAGCAAACTTCACAGCCTCATCGCTAGCATAAGGAATACGCTGCATATGCAAGCAATCCTGGAAGCCCATGATGCCCATACCCACTGGACGGTGCTTCAAGTTGGAGTTACGCGCTTTAGCTACTGCATAGTAGTTGATATCAATCACGTTATCCAACATACGCATTGCAGTACGAACAGTTCTTTGGAGCTTCTCGTGATCCAAAATCATCTTGCCATTGGCATCTGTAGTCATGTGAGCAGTTAAGTTCACAGAGCCCAAGTTACAAACCGCAATCTCAGTCTCGTTTGTATTGAGGGTGATCTCAGTACAGAGGTTAGATGAGTGAACTACACCGACATGCTGCTGTGGGCTACGAATATTGCAAGGATCTTTGAAAGTAATCCATGGGTGACCAGTTTCAAACAACATACCGAGCATCTTGCGCCATAACTGTTGCGCTGGAATACGGCGGAATGGCTTCAATTCACCACGATCCGCTTTTTGCTCATAGGCAACATAAGCCTCTTCAAATGCTCTACCGAATTTGTCATGCAAATCTGGAGTGTTGGATGGCGAGAACAAAGTCCAATCGCCACCTTCCATTACACGCTTCATGAACAAATCAGGAATCCAGTTTGAGGTATTCATATCGTGGGTACGACGACGGTCGTCACCAGTGTTCTTACGTAATTCCAAGAATTCTTCGATATCCAAGTGCCATGTTTCTAAGTAGGCACAAACTGCACCCTTACGCTTACCACCTTGGTTCACAGCAACAGCAGTGTCGTTCACTACCTTCAAGAATGGCACAACACCCTGTGATTTACCGTTAGTTCCTTTGATATGGCTTCCCAACGCACGAACGTTAGTCCAGTCATTGCCCAAGCCACCAGCAAACTTAGACAACAAAGCATTTTCTTTCAATGCTTCGTAAATTCCATCCAAATCATCATCCACGGTCGTCAAGTAGCAGCTAGAAAGCTGTGGACGAGTAGTTGCCGAGTTGAACAATGTTGGTGTACTGGACATGAAATCAAATGTAGAGAGGATTTCATAGAACTCGATTGCACGACGCTCACGATCCATCTCATTCAAAGACAAGCCCATTGCCACGCGCATAAAGAAAGCCTGTGGCATTTCAATACGACGCTCTTCAATGTGCAAGAAATAGCGGTCATACAAAGTTTGCAAGCCGAGATAGTTGAATTGCAAGTCACGGCTGGCATTCAAGGCTGCAGCCAAGCGTGGCAAGTCAAACTCACGCATGCGTGGATCCAGCAACTCAGCAGAAATACCTTCGTTGATGTACTTAGCAAAATAAGTGCTGTATTCAGCTTGCGTATCGCCCTGCAATACTTCCTTGCCAAAGATTTCTTTACGAATCACGTGCATCAAGATGCGTGCTGTTACTTGGCTGTATGCCGGATCTTTTTCAATCAAAGTACGGGAAGCCAAAATAGCGGAGTCATACACCTGCGCCATTGGTACGCCGTCGTACAAGTTCTTGATAGTCTCAGTAATGATTGGAGTAGCGTCAATATGAGTACCCAAACCTTCGCAGGCCGCCTCAATCACAGTACGCAAAGCGGCCATATCAAGCCACTTCTCAACACCGTTGTCAGTTACCTTGATGCCAGACTCGCCAGCTTGATTCGCAGTTTGCGCTTCCTGGGAAACTTCTTGCTGAGCAGCACGCTCTTGATTGCGCTTTTCACGATAGAGAACGTAAGCACGAGCAACGTTGTGCTCACCACTACGCATCAAAGCCAATTCAACTTGGTCTTGAATATCTTCGATATGGAAAGTTCCGCCATTTGGGCGGCTACGTAACAATGCGCGCACAACAGAGTGAGTCAACTGCTCTACTTGTTCGCGAACACGTGCTGATGCTGCACCTTGACCGCCATTAACTGCCAAAAATGCTTTTGTTACAGCAATTGCAATCTTGGATGGCTCAAATGCAACCACTGAACCATTACGGCGAATGATTTTGTAATCAGACAACTGAGTTGCCTGGGTACCACCAACACCACCAGCAACAAAGCTGGCAGAAGGGGCTTGATTTACCGCCCCCGCAGGACTCATTCCCGGGTTATTCGCTCCAGCTGGTTGGCCTGCTGTCTGTGGATTAGCGTATGTCATGTTGCTCCTGCATATATATAGTTATTTGGACAAAATATCGTTAAAAAACAATGGGGTATTGCTAGATTCAAACACTACATCTAGTGTCTTGAAGCGCATTAGGCACTAAGTATAGGGAAATATTTGATAATTGGTAAGCCATTTATGACAAATATTTATTAGTACTTTTACTAAGTTTTCCACTTATTTTGGGGTCATTTTGGTGCGAATTTTTTGGCCCGTTTTAGACAAAGGCTAAAAAAGTAAGCGTACGCTCACATACAAAAGGAAGACTATCGAGGGCTTAGACCAAAAGGCAGTCGTTCAAGAGGAATGCCTGTCTCTTTTTGGAACTTTTTCCAGTCAAAATAAATTCCAGGATCGGTTTTGCGATCAGGCGCAATGTCGCTGTGTCCCGCAAATTGCAAATGAGGATATGTGACTGCCAATTTCGCAATGAGATTTACCAAGACTTGATACTGAGCAGCTTCAAATGGCGAATCGCCATCCCCCTCCATCTCAATACCAATCGAAAAGTCATTGCACCTTTCCCTGTCAAAAAATGATGAAACACCAGCGTGCCAAGCCTTGTACTGCGTAGAGACAAACTGAATTAAATCTCCAGAGCGGGCAATCAAAAAATGGCTGGATACCTTTTGATCGGCAATCTCAGCAAAATAAGGATGCTTGTTAGGGTCCAGCTTATTTTGGAAAAAATCAACAATATGCTGACTAGACGATTGATTTCTGAATTCACCTGGCGGAAGACTAATGTGATGAATCACAACTAGATCAGGAATAACATTTTCTGGTCTAAGGTCTTGGTTAGGTGAAATTCTCCATTGCGCATCGCCAACCCAACCATCCGAATCTAGGGCATGAAGATGTGCTTTTGAGCAATAAAAACGGTCTTCACAAGTGAATGCTTCTGACTTAGGTAAGTGCACCTTACAGCACTGACACTGCACCATCACCTCCGGTACAGTCACCTTCTCAGGCTTATTTCTATTGGGTTTAGGGGAGTTTTCTGCGTTGAACTGTGCTTGCTTCTTACCCTTAATCCAAAGATAAAAAAGGCCAGCCCCTGCAAATAATAAAAGCCACTTAAACAATGGTTAAGCTCTCTGCAGAATGACTTCAACTACAAAACGACTGCCGACATATGCAAGCAACAAAGCGGTATAAGCACTTAATACCCATCGAATAGCAGCTCTGCCACGCAGCCCCACTCGCCAACGCGCTATCAAAAGACCGGCAAACAAAAACCAGGAGACCAAAGCAAAAATGGTTTTGTGATCAAACATTAAAGGTTTGCCAAACAGCGTTTGCGAAAAGAGTAGGCCTGAGAAGACCGTCAAACTCAAAAGCGCAAAACCAACATAAAGCAAATTGAACAAAAGACTCTCCATCGTCATGAGCGGAGGTAGATCCTCCAACCAATGAGCAAGGCGGCCATTCGGAATGATTGCCAACTGACGATGCAACGCGCGATCCTGAACGCTCATGAGCATGGCATGCATCGCCGCCAGACTCAGTAAGCCCACTGAAACAGTAGCCACCACGAAGTGTCCCTTAAACCAAGGATCTGAAACCGCTTTAGGTGAAAGTAAGGTTCCTGGAAAAACAGTCGGCAGAAATGCACAAATGAGCGCAAACATTAAGGACATCCAACGTAAGCTTGAGATAGGTAAAAACCAAGATTGAAACCAATAAAAGGCTAGGCCAACCCAAGCAATCAAGGACAAATCCTGTGCAAAACCAAATACAAAGCCTTGGGGAGTGAAAACTGAGTCATGCAATTGCACCCCATGAATCACCAAAATCACAAAAATAGCAGCCTGTACCAGAGCGCTAGAGAGTCCAGACTCCACGCCGCTCTTGGCTTTGAAGCTCAAAACCAGCAAAAGCACTAAATAAAGTGCGGAAGGGAGCCATCCGTAACTTGAGTAACCTAAAATATCCATCTGGAAAGTCTAATCGATAAATGCTAGAAAACCTCACCGACCGCCTATCACGCGTTGTTAAAACAATGCGGGGCCAAGCCCGCCTCACTGAAGACAATACCGCAGAAATGCTACGGGAAATCCGTTTAGCCCTGCTGGAGGCTGACGTAGCCCTGCCCGTCGTCAAGTCTTTGCTGGAACAAATTAAATTTAAAGCCCTTGGCGAGGAAGTGGTTGGAAGCCTTAGTCCTGGACAAGCTCTGGTTGGCGTAGTTCAACGTGAGCTCGCCCAAGTCATGATGGGCGACACCAATCAAAGCGGCGAACTCAATCTCGCTACCCAACCTCCCGCAGTCATCTTGATGGCCGGCTTACAAGGTGCGGGTAAAACGACATCCGTTGGCAAACTCGCCAAGTGGTTGCAAGAGAAAAAGAAAAAGAAGGTTCTAACTGTTTCTTGTGACGTCTATCGTCCAGCTGCGATTGAGCAATTAGAAACTGTTACTAAGCAGGTTGGCGCCGAGTTTTTTCCGAGCGACATTAGTCAAAAACCAAATGACATTGCTGTAGCTGCCCTAGATTGGGCACGCCGCCATTACTTTGATGTGGTAATTGTGGATACCGCAGGACGCCTTGGTATTGATGAAGCTCTCATGCAAGAAATCAAAACTTTGCATGCCAGCCTCAATCCAATCGAAACCTTATTCGTAGTTGACGCCATGCTGGGACAAGATGCTGTCAATACCGCTAAAGCCTTCCACGATGCCCTGCCACTAACTGGTGTGATTCTCACCAAGTTAGATGGTGACTCTCGCGGTGGTGCGGCGCTTTCAGTACGCCAAGTAACCGGTGTTCCACTCAAATTTATCGGTGTCGCCGAGAAGATGGATGGTCTAGAGGCATTTGATGCTGAACGCATGGCCAATCGCATTCTGGGCATGGGCGATATTCTGGCTCTAGTTGAGCAAGCTCAGCAACACGTTGACGTTGCCAAAGCAGAAAAATTAGCTAGCAAGATTTCTAAAGGTGGATTTGATCTAGAAGATTTCAGAGATCAACTGATGCAAATGCAAAAGATGGGTGGCATGGCGAGCTTGATGGACAAATTACCCAGCCAAATGGCGCAAGCTGCCTCCAAAGCAAATCTCAGTAATGCAGATAAACAAACTACGCGTATGCGCGGCATTATTGATAGCATGACTCCTCGCGAGCGCAGAAAGCCTGAATTACTTAAAGCCAGTCGTAAGCGTCGCATTGCCGCCGGGTCCGGCGTAGAAGTGCAAGAGGTCAATCGCCTGCTAGCTCAGTTCGAGCAAATGCAAACCATGATGAAGCAATTCAAAGGTGGAAAAATGGCGCGCACCATGGCCACAAAAGGAGCCGCCAAGGGTATTGGCGGGCTCTTTAAGAAATAATTAATTAACTAAGCTCTTTGCTGCTTGAACTGCAGCAATCACTTTTGTTTTGATGTCATTTAGTGGGATGTTCTGGGACTCTGCATCAGTCCGGCCCTTAAATTCTACTTGAGAGTCTGCCAAGCCGCGATCGCCGATCACCACGCGGAATGGCGCCCCAATCAACTCCCAGTCAGCAAACATCGCACCTGGACGCTCATTCCGGTCATCCAGAATCACATCAATTCCAGCCGCTAATAGCTCGTCATGCAACTGATCGCATGCGACTTTAACTGCTTCTGATTTCTCGTAACCCATCGGACAAATCACCACCTCAAATGGTGCCATGGAGATTGGCCAAATAATGCCCTTCTCATCATGCCCCTGCTCAATTGCAGCGCCAAGCAAACGAGTAACACCAATCCCGTAACAACCCATCACCATTGGCTGAGCTTTGCCCTGTTGGTCCAAGTAAGTGCAACCCATTGCTTCTGAATAACGCGTGCCCAATTGAAATACATGCCCGACTTCAATACCGCGGCAAATATCCACAACCCCTTTGCCATCCGGTGATGGATCGCCCATCACTGCGTTACGAATATCCAGCACCAAAGGCTCAGGCAAATCACGACCCCAGTTCACGCCAGTCAAGTGATGACCAGCATCGTTAGCGCCACAGACAAAGTCAGCCATATTGGCAACGGTGCGATCAGCAACAACAGTCACTTCAGCACTCACCCCAACAGGACCTAAATAACCTGCTGGTGCATTGCAAGCTTGTTTAATTTCTGCTTCAGTAGCAAAGCGTGATTCCGCCATGCCAGGGATCTTACTAGCCTTCACTTCATTAAGCTCATGATCGCCACGCACTAACAACATAAATAGCTTGGCCGGACCTTTTTCTTGATCAGCAGCAAACAATAGTGACTTCACTGTGTTCTCAAGAGGAAAATTTAAGAACTTCGCTACATCTGCGCAATTTGTCTTGTCAGGCGTTGGCACTTTGACCATCGCAGCAGCTGCAGCGGCACGTGTAGCAATTAAAGCTAAAGACTCAGCCGCTTCTAGGTTGGCTGCGTAATCAGAATTTGGACAATACACAATGGCATCTTCGCCAGTATCAGCAATCACATGGAACTCTTGACTGCCGGAGCCGCCAATGGCACCATTGTCTGCGGTTACCGCACGGAACTGAAGACCCATACGCTTAAAGATACGGGTGTAAGCATCAAACATCATTTGATAAGACTTCTTGAGACCCTCAACATCGCTATCAAATGAGTAAGCATCCTTCATACTGAACTCACGACCGCGCATGATGCCAAAACGAGGGCGACGCTCATCGCGGAACTTGGTCTGTATCTGATAGAAGTTCACTGGCAATTGCTTATAACTCTTAATCTCATTACGAGCCAAATCAGTAATGACCTCTTCAGAAGTTGGCTGAATCAAAAAATCGCGATCATGGCGATCTTTGATACGCAGCAACTCCGGACCCATCTTTTCCCAACGACCAGTCTCTTGCCATAATTCAGCTGGCTGAATCATAGGCATTAGCAATTCAATGGCGCCCGCACGATTCATTTCCTCGCGAATGATGTTTTCTACTTTGCGGATAACCTTCAAACCTAGCGGCAAATAGTTGTAAATGCCTGCGCTGAGCTTGCGAATTAAACCTGCACGCACCATAAGTTTGTGCGAAACCACCTCAGCGTCGGAGGGGGCTTCTTTTAGCGTGGCGAGAAATGATTGTGAGGCTTTCATGTATAGATATAATCAAATCATTGATTTTAAAGGATTTGAGGCACGATCATGCTTGACCGTGAAGGGTATCGCCCGAATGTCGGCATTGTCCTCCTCAACAGCCGTAACGAGGTTTTCTGGGGAAAACGCGTTGGGCAGCATTCGTGGCAGTTCCCGCAGGGCGGGATTCAGCATGGTGAAAGCCCTGAACAGGCTATGTACCGCGAATTGCAAGAGGAGGTTGGCTTACTGCCGGAGCATGTCCAAATTATTGGACGCACCAGGGATTGGCTTCGCTACGACGTCCCTGAGGAATACTTGCGCCGTCAACACGCCACTCGGGTTCATAGGGCAGCATACCGCGGTCAAAAACAAATTTGGTTTCTCTTGCGTCTAGTAGGTTTAGATAGCGATATCCAACTTCGCGCTTCAGAACACCCTGAGTTCGATGCCTGGCGCTGGGTCCCATTTTGGATTCAACTAGATGCAGTCATTGGCTTTAAGCGTGAAGTTTATCAACTCGCGCTTTCAGAATTAGCGCGCTTCCTATCCCGCGGCATGCGCATGCAACAACTTGCCTGGGGATCCCCTCTTGATTTAATTCAGTCTTTTTACGGTGGCTCTCACGAACATCCGAAAGACGACAACCCAAACGATCAATCCACATGACTATTTCTTTGAAGCGCCTTTATCTCTTCTGCTATACCGCCATTCTCGGCCTCGCATTATCCGCATGCGGTGGAGACGCCCTCATTAGCGGTGTAGATCCTTTTGCACCCATGGTGTTTAAAGAAGGCACAACCGCCATGCCCCTGAACCCGCCAAACCAATCAACCTTAATGCCCTTTTACGTTTCTCAACGCACTATCTTTAAATTTGCAGTAGATACCGACTCGATATTGATTGGCGCAGATGGCATCACAAGATATATTGTTGTTATTAGCAGTCCAAGTGGAAGTCAACAAGCTCAATATGAAGGTATTCGCTGCGACTCCTTTCAGTGGCGTCTTTATGGCACTCTAGAGAGCGGTGTTTGGAAAGAAAATCCACTCGGTAGCTGGAAAAACATCCAAAGCGATATACCCAATCGTTACCAAGCTTCGTTAGCTCAAGGCGCTTTTTGCAACTTCAACTCTCAAGAAAAGAACATCAAAACCATTTTGAATTCCCTCAACCCCAATGGCTTTATTGGCGGACAAAAGCCAACCAATTCAAACGGTATTCAATAAAAAGTTAAGGTCTGCGTACTTGGCGCTTACTGAGCGCTCAAGTGGGTGCCTATTTTCTCGCCCGCCATTAAGCGAGTAAGCACATGAGGTTCACGCCCAGAGGCAATAACTGTTGCTGCGCCGGTTTGCACTGCAATTTTTGCTGCCAGTACCTTAGTCAACATACCGCCCTTACTAAGCTCACTAGCAGCACCACCTGCCATTTTTTCTAAAGCAGGATCGCCTGCAACGGCATCTGCAAGCAAGGTGGCATTTGGATTTTGACGTGGGTCTGCAGTAAACAGGCCGCCTTGATCCGTCAAAATTACCAAAAGATCTGCATGAATTAAGTTGGTTACTAAAGCAGCAAGACTATCGTTGTCGCCAAACTTAATTTCATCAGTTACTACAGTGTCATTCTCATTGATGATGGGAACTACACCCAACTTCAATAAAGTATCGAGGGTAGCTCTAGCATTGGCATTACGTTCAGAGTCGGCCAAGTCTGCGTTGGTTAGCAAGACCTGAGCGCTACGGAGATTGAAACGCGCAAAGCAGCTTTCATAAACCTGAACCAAGCCCATCTGACCAACTGCAGCAGCGGCTTGCAGTTGGTGAATTTCTTGTGGACGCTTAGTCCAACCCAGACGCTGCATGCCTTCAGCAATAGCACCTGAGCTCACCATCAACACCTCATGACCAGCCTTTAATAGTCCAGCCATTTGCTCAGCCCACATTGCAATCGCAGCATGATCCAAGCCTTCACCATTATTGGTGACTAGGCTAGATCCTACTTTGACAACAATCCGTTGAGTTTTTTTAGCGTTCATGGCAAAAGGCGAATGAAATATTTAATCTGGTTTTTTATCTTCTAGCTGGCCTTGATAACGCGGATCTTGAGCGCGCTCATCCGCATCATCTCGGTCACGACGTACAGAATCCAAATAATCCTGCAAGGAATAGCAAAGCTTATCGCAACCCAAGCCTGTTAAGGCTGAGATCTCGAAGACAGGGCCTTTCCATTTAAAGCGCTTTATAAAGTCAGCAACTACTGTCTTGCGATCTTCTTCGGGAATCATGTCCACTTTATTTAAGACTAGCCAACGTGGCTTCTCAACCAAAGCTTCGTCGTACTTACGCAATTCATTCACAATCGCTACAGCGTCTGCGACTGGATCAATATTCGCATCAAATGGAGCAATATCGACCAAATGCAGCAATACCCCTGTACGCTGTAAATGGCGCAAGAAGCGATGACCCAGACCAGCGCCTTCAGCCGCACCTTCAATCAAACCAGGAATATCAGCAATTACAAAACTGCGCTCAGCTCCCACACGCACTACACCCAAATTTGGATGCAAAGTGGTAAATGGATAATCCGCAATCTTTGGACGCGCATTCGAAACTGCAGTAATCAAGGTAGATTTACCTGCATTAGGCATGCCCAATAAACCAACGTCAGCCAATACTTTTAATTCAAGTTTGAGCTTACGACGTTCGCCTTCTTTGCCATTCGTCTTTTGACGTGGCGCTCTATTCGTACTGCTCTTAAAGTGAATATTGCCCCAACCACCAACACCGCCCTGCGCCAAACATAGGCGCTCACCATGAGTAGTTAAGTCAGCAATGGGTTCACCAGTTTCATAGTCAGCAATGATTGTGCCAACCGGCATCCGCAACTCGATATCATCGCCAGCGCGACCATAGCAATCCGCGCCACGACCAGGCTCACCATTTTTTGCGGTATGCGTTTTTGCATAGCGGTAATCAATCAGGGTGTTGATATTGCGATCAGCTATTGCCCAGACGCTACCGCCTTTGCCGCCGTCACCACCATCAGGACCGCCAAATTCAATGAACTTTTCGCGGCGCATAGAGGCGCTCCCGGCGCCACCTTGCCCCGCAATCACTTCGATACGTGCTTCGTCTATAAATTTCATGAATAAAAAAGGCCTCGCTTAGCGAGGCCTGTTCCTAAGAGTTAAATTCGGAATAAATCTGAATCAAACGTGTCTCAGTCAGGCTGCCTTATGAACGAGGCAAGACTGAAACTTGGGCCTTCTTCAAAGCACCCTTAACGCCGAATTCCACTTGTCCATCAATCAAGGCGAACAAAGTGTGATCCTTACCAATACCAACGTTAGCACCTGGATGAACACGTGTGCCACGTTGACGAATGATGATGCTGCCAGCATTAATATGCTCGCCGCCAAATACCTTAACGCCTAAGCGTTTCGATTCTGAGTCGCGGCCATTTCGTGTTGAGCCGCCGCCTTTTTTCTGTGCCATATCTTTCTCCTACCCTGAATTAGGCTTTAATCGTGTTGATCAAAATTTCAGTGAAATTCTGACGATGGCCTTGGTGCTTTTGATAATGCTTGCGACGGCGCATCTTAAAGATTGTCACTTTATCGTGACGTCCCTGGGAGACGACAGTGGCCATCACAGCTGCACCATTAACCAATGGATCACCTAATTTCAGTGAAGCGCCTTCGCCAACGGCGAGGACTTGGTCAAGAGTGATTTCGCTGCCGATTTCCGCTGGTATCTGTTCTATTTTCAATTTTTCGCCTGCAGCAACTTTATATTGTTTGCCACCGGTTTTTATGACCGCGTACATGGTTTGAAACCTCAATTAATATCTACATTTAAGCTAATCCACCCTGGACCAGCTAAGCCCATTATTATATCTTGCATGACGAGCACTGTCAAAACCAATGACTTAAGCCAAATTCTGGCCCCAATTGCCTTAGATTTCAAGGCCTTAGACGAGGTTATCCGTCAGCGTTTAGCATCAAAAGTTGCCTTAATTGACCAAATCTCGAGCTATATCATCCAGGCTGGCGGCAAGCGGGTCAGGCCCGCCCTGTTGATGTTGGTGGCCAAAGCCCTCGCCAATGGCAAAGAAACACCCCACACCCTGGAAATGTCGGCTGTAGTTGAATTCATCCACACCGCTACCCTGCTTCATGATGATGTAGTTGATGAATCTACCCTGAGAAGAGGTCGCGAGACTGCCAATGCCGCTTTTGGCAATGCTGCCAGTGTTTTAGTGGGCGACTTCTTATATTCCCGAGCCTTCCAAATGATGGTTGGCCCAAACGACCTTCGAGTCATGCAAATTTTGTCAGACGCAACCAACACGATTGCCGAAGGCGAAGTTTTGCAACTTCTCAATATGAATGACCCAGAAGTAGATGAAGCAAGTTATTTACAGGTCATTCGCTACAAAACAGCCAAGCTTTTTGAAGCCTCTACTGAACTTGGCGCCGTCCTGGCTAATGCCACCGATACACAACGCGAACAAGCTGCTGCATTCGGACGTCACATCGGCACTGCTTTTCAGTTAATGGATGACTTGCTGGACTACACCGCCAATGCTGCACAGATGGGGAAAAATGCTGGGGATGATTTACGCGAAGGTAAACCTACGCTGCCACTGATTTACTTGCTAGAAAACGGCAGTAATGAAGAGCGTCTTTTAGTGCGTGCAGCAATTGAACAAAACCAAGATTTACCAGATGATGTGTTTGCACAAATCCTTGCCGCCGTCCAAAATTCTGGCGCTCTAGATTACACACAAGCAGCAGCCAAGCGTGAGGCCGACCTGGCCTTAGCTTGCCTAAAAGACTTCCCGGCAAATGAAGCTAGCACTGCGCTGCAAACCCTATGCGCATACTCTCTCACGAGACAAACTTAAGATCCCAAAGTATTTAATCTGAGTTCACGCGCAGTCAGTCGCACCTGTTCCACCTCTTCACGCAAACGTGCAATTTCTGGCGGTGATAACTGCTCTAGATTGGAATAATCCAATTTCCACGACGGATCTTCTGACCATACCAATGGTGATTGAACCGTTGTGCGGGCTGCAGGAGCCGACTCCAAAAGCCGCAAGGCCAGATCAAAATTCAAATCCTGAGAAGGCACATCATTTGGTTTTGCAGCCGCATTACCCAACGGAAAATCACTAAATAAAAGTCGCGGTACTCCGCAATACTCAACAATATCTTTAGCGGCGCCCATCACGACTGTTGAAATTCCTGCAGTCTCTAAATAACGCGCTAATAAACTTTGGCTCTGATGACATATTGGACAATTCGGAATTAATACCGCCACATCCACGCCGTCAGCTTGCATCATTTCTAAAACGCGAGGGGCATCACTCTCTAATGTGTGACGCTGACTCCGATTAGTTGGTAAGCCATAGAAGTTTTCTGAAACCGCACCTATCCTTCCAGCTGCAAGCGCTCGTTTAGCAGCGTTCAGTGGAAACCAACAATTGCCGTCTTCCATATTGGCATTCTTGCGATCAACCCCCACATGGGCGATTCGTAAATCGACACTTCCTTCGCTCGACTGTTGATAGGGCTGATAAAACTTGGCTGCAGCATTGTAAGGAGCGCCCTGGCCTTGATGTCCTTTACTGGGGTCATGAGGAACGGCGGTAGTAATGAGACCCAAGACAGATTGCGCAAGTGGCTTTTTCAGCGGAGTAAATGGCACATCAATATAGTGAGCCCAAACATACGGATTCTCATAACCCAAACTCAAGTAGTAGCTGCGGGTGCGATCCATGTAGCGAATCGGCTGATCCTGTTCTGGTGCAAATATGAGCTCAGAAGTCTTAGACATCAATTCATCCCTGTAAGATATTGCATATCAAATATTTAACCTCATAGGAACTCATTATGGCTCAGTGGCTTAGATTTCAACATCAAGGAAAAAGTGCTTTAGGACAAGTACAGGGCGACCAAATCGCAGTGTATGAAGGTGACTTATTTAAAGGACCTAAGGCCACCGGTGAAACCCTCAAGCTTGCTGATGTAACGATTGATATCCCATGCACTCCTTCCAAGATGGTTGCCATGGTCGATAACTTCCATGCACTAGTAACGAAGCTTGAGCATGCGGTACCCGCAGAGCCTTTGTACTTTCTCAAAGGTAACAACTCCTTCTTGGCAGCCAACCAAGTGATTCGAACTCCCAAGTCCTATTCTGGAAAAGTCGTTTATGAAGGGGAGCTAGGTATTGTGATCGGCAAACGCTGTCATGAAGTAGATGAGGCGGAAGCAGCTAAAGCCATCTTTGGCTACACCTGCATCAACGATGTCACCGCCATTGAAATCCTGAACCGCGACCCTGGTTATGCACAGTGGACTCGCTCTAAGAGCTTTAATACCTTTGGCGTATTCGGCCCTTACATCACTACCGATGTAGATCCGAGTAAGCTAACGATCAAAACCATTCTCAATGATCAAGAGCGTCAAAACTATCCGATTGCGGATATGATTTTCGCGCCCGAAAAATTAGTGAGTCTGATTTCCCATGATGTACCGCTTGAAGCTGGAGACATCATTGCCTGTGGCACTTCCGTTGGCGTTGGTTCCATGAAGCCTGGCAGCAATGTCAGCATCATTATTGATGGCGTTGGCCAACTAGATAATCGCTTCGAGTAATACTTCGAATAACTTCTAGCGCTAAAACAAAAACCCTTGCTATGTTCAGTAGCAAGGGTTTTTTATATGGAGAAACTTTACTTTTTTAGTAGCCCGATACCGATGGCAATGCCAAACTTCCCTTAGAAGCCTGAACGTTTTCATCCAAGTACTTAGTCAAAGCAAATACAGTATTTAAGCAAGGTGTTGGGGTTTGGGTGATCTTGCCTAACTCAATCACCGACCCTAACAAAGCATCAATCTCCAAGCTACGGCCCGCTTCCAAGTCTTGCAACATCGAGGTTTTGTGCTTACCCACTTTTTCAGCGCCAGCGATACGACGCTCGATATCTACACGGAAAGTCACGCCCAACTTCTCGGCAATCGTCTGCGCTTCGGCCATCATGTTGCGAGCCAACTCTTTGGTCAATGGGTATTGGCAGATGCCTTCCAAGGTTCCATGCGTCAGAGAGCTAATTGGATTGAAAGTCATATTGCCCCAAAGCTTGAGCCAGATCTCCGAACGAATGTCATCCAAAATTGGAGACTTAAATCCAGCTGAGCCCATCATCTCCGATATCTTCTGAATGCGCTCAGTAGTCTTGCCGTCCAACTCACCCAGTGGGAAGCGATTACCTTCAACGTGACGAATGACACCGGGAGCCTGCGTAAAGGTTGCTGGATAAACGACGCAACCAATAATGTTGTCTGGGTTTATGGCATTCTTAGCAACACCACCAGCATCTACCGTTTCTACTGCATGATCTTGATACTCGCCGCTTAACTTCTGGAAATACCACCAAGGAATTCCGTTCTGCATTGGGATCAAAATAGTTTTGGGACCCATGATGGCCGCCAAATCATCAATGATCGGCTCCACTTGATGAGCCTTCACCGCAAGAATCACAACATCAGGAGTTTCGGCATCACCAATTTTTTCCACCGCTTTAACTTGGGCAACCAAAGGCTCTGGTTGGTCATCCATAATTAAAGCCAGGCCACGCTCTTTAATTGCGGCCAAAGTAGCACCGCGCGCAACAACCGTTACCTCATTGCCCGCTCGCGCCAACATGACAGCTAAGTAGCCGCCAATAGCGCCACCCCCGCCGATCACACAGATTTTCATAGGAACTCCATAAGAATAAAAAATTTTGTATTACTGTCATATTAGAGGAGAATATTTTGCGGTGCAACATTTTCTTATTTGCATTATTTTTAAGCAAATGATGCTCTAAACGGCTTTTAATGAGTCTTTTGGTACCAGGCTTCCCAAAATCATGCCGACAATGCTGGCAAATAGACCGGCTAATTGGGGCGGTAAAATGGCATTCGGAGCCAACATCTCACAACTAATCCAGATGGTTAAACCTCCAACTACAGCCAATAATCCCCCCAAGGAGTTAGCTCTAGGCCAGTACACCCCAAACGCCAATGGCACAAAGGCGGCAACCAGCGTCACTTTATAGGCGCTCTCTACCATCTTAAAAATAGAAAGCTCCGAGTTCACCGCAAAGAAAGTGACCACCACAGCAAAACACAAAACCGTAATCCGCATGACCTTTAACAAATCATGATCAGATAAATGCTTGAAAAAACCTCGCACAATATTTTCAGCAAAGGTTACCGATGGCGCCAATAAGGTAGCGCTGGCACAGCTCTTAATGGCTGAGAGGAGTGCGCCAAAGAACATCACCTGGGCAATCAGTGGTGCGTGATTCAGAATCAACTTAGGCAAGATCATTTGTGGATCGGTAGTGAGATATTCCTTGACCAAATCCGAGCTAATTAAGGTTGCCGAGTAAGCCAAATACATCGGCACAAAAGCAAAAATAAAATAGAGCACGCCGCCCAGCAGAGCTGCTTGGACAGCAATGTTCACATTCTTAGATGAGGTAATTCGCTGAAAGACATCTTGCTGCGGAATAGATCCCAGCATCATGGTGCATAAGGCAGCAACAAAGCCCAAGATCGAAGCTAAATTCATATCCGGCCAGAAGTTACTAAATTGGCCAGCAGCGGCTGCATGCTCAATCACCACGCCTATACCGCCAGTCTGCGAAGTCATCTCACCACCGATATAGAGCATGCCGACCACAATAATGATCATCTGAATGAAGTCCGTAATAGCAACCGACCACATTCCGCCAAATAAGGTGTAGATCAATACACTAGCGGCACCAATCATCATGCCGCCCGTCTGAGAAATGCTTCCTTCACACACAACATTAAATACCAGGCCCAGAGCTTTAATTTGCGCAGCAACCCAACCCAAGTAAGAAACAACAATACAAAGGGTTACTAAAACCTCAACTGTGCGGCCATACTTCTCGCGAAAAAAATCACCGATAGTGAGCATGCGACGGTTATAAAGATGGCGAGCAAAAAAGAGTCCCACCAAAATTAAACAAAGAGAGGAGCCAAAGGGATCTGCAACCACTCCCCCCAATCCTTCTTTTAAAAAAGTGGCCGGAATTCCTAAAACGGTTTCAGAGCCAAACCAGGTCGCAAATACGGTAGCGGTAACAATAGGCAAAGGCAGGCTATGGCCAGCCGCAGCAAAGTCAGCAGTATTTTTGACTCTTAGGGCTGCCCATAAGCCAATGCCGACTGAGATAACCCAGTAAATAATGACAAACCAAATTAGCACGCCTAAATACTCCTTGTGAAATTTGATGAAATTATATGGCTATGTCACTTTTGGTAGTTGGCAAAAAGTACCCATTTGGATCACTCCACGTAGAGCATCGGTCTGACATAATTCAAGAGTGAGAACACCCGAACAAACCCCGACATTGAGCCCAATTAACGATTTGGCCTACCAAAAGGCCATTCTAGGATCTGTCTCACGTACTTTTGCCCTCACCATCCCACTTCTACCCCCAAGCATCGAGAAGGTCGTTGGCAATACCTATTTGCTGTGCCGCATTATTGACACCATCGAGGATGCCGCAGATTTAAGTGCACAAAGCAAACAATCTCTTTCGGCGCTATTTGTAGATGCAGTGCTTGAGAAGGCTCCAGTTGAGACATTTGTTGCGCCTTGCCTCAATGCATTAAAAAATTACAGCAATCAAGATGAGCTGGATTTAATTTCTCATACACCTACTGTTCTGCGAATTTTGCATACCTGCTCTACCCAGGATCAAGCAGCAGTCAGTCGTTGCGTTTCCATCATGTCTGAAGGAATGTCGTTCTTCCATGGAAGACAAAACCAAGCCGGCCTTCATGATCTTGCTGAGTTTGAACAATATTGCTATGTCGTGGCAGGTGTAGTCGGCGAACTGCTAACAACTATCTTTAGCAATCATTCTCAAGCCTTCAAAGAAAAAATGGCGGGGCATGAAAATTTGGCAATCGCATTTGGTCAAGCGCTGCAAATGACCAATATTCTTAAAGACTCACCAGAGGACAAGGCCCGTGGGGTCTCCTGGAAGCCAATCAATGTTAGTCATGAAGCGCTTCTAAGGGTGGCCTATGAAAAGCTCCAGGAATCTCTGCATTACATTCTCTTAATTCCCAAACAGGAACAGGGCATGAGACGTTTTTGCTTCTTGGCTTTTGGCTTAGCGGTAATGACTCTTGCAAAAATTGCAGATCGCAAAGAATTCGATAGTAAAGATGAAGTAAAACTTTCCAGAAACACCGTCATGAGTTTCTACGGCTTTACAAAGTGGGCCGTTAAAAGCGATATGGTGATGAAGATTTTTTTCAGTCTTAGCAGCAGATCACTCACTAAATAAGCAAACCTACAAAGCGCCTTCATGCTTTAAAAGCCAGAGCTTAATTTGGCGATACAGACCCGGGGAGTTTTCTTTCATGAAGCCGCCAATACCCTGAGCAGAAACCACTCGATGGCAAGGTGCTATTAGGGGGTAGGGATTGGCACCGCACGCTCTACCTACTGCACGCGCCCCACTCTTGATCTTTTTAGCTAGATCACCATAGGTTCTTGTTTTACCAGCAGGTATATCTTGAATGCTCGCCCACACTTTTCTTTGATGCTCAGTACCCACAGGTTTTGTGGGCAAGTCAAATTGCCAATGAGGATCCTGGAAGTAAGACTTGCACTGCCGCGCAACCTCTTTAGCCAACTGATTCTGTGGAGCGATTAAAGCCGTGTTGGCTGGCAAATAATCCATTCTAGAAAGCATCAGGCTGCCCTCCACCATTTCCGTCGAAATGCCCAGACACCCAAAAGGTGCCGCAATAACACAGTAGTTAGCGCCATTTGAGCTCAAAGGGGTTGGTATGGAAGCCATATCAAGTGATTCTCACATAAATAAACAAGAGGGATGACAGACCTTTATTCCATGGCTATAGCTTGAGAAATGCCACTTTGCTATATTGACTCATCCTTACTTTTTTCAGGCAGACCTCATGGACACCTTTTTTGACGATTGGCCGCTTTACAGCCAAGTTACTCTAGTCCTATTTTTACTTGCACTCTCTGGTTTTTTCTCGATGGCAGAAACCAGCATGCTGTCCTCCAATCGTCACCGTCTACGTGCAATGGCCAATGGTGGCAATGCAGGTGCAGCGCTAGCTGAGAGACTCCTAAAGCGCATTGACTCCTTGTTGTCGGTGCTACTGATTTCGAACAACCTGATCAATACCGTTCTTCCAATATTAGTAACGGGGATTGCTCTGCATATTTTTGGTGATAGCGGTCTCGTACTCTCAATTGCTACTTTAGTTGTCGCCCTACTCATCATTATTTTTAGCGAGATTACCCCGAAGGTCATTGGTGCCGCTTTTCCAGAAAAGATTGCCTCCAATGTTGGCTGGTTTATTTTGCCCCTCACATTTGTATTGAAACCGCTGCTTTGGTTTATCAATAACTTTGTTTCTGGTCTTATGAAGGTATCTGGCCTGCAATCCTCTTCTGATAGCAGGGCTATGAGTAAAGAAGAGTTACGCAGCCTCGTTTTGGAGTCAAATCGTTTTGTCTCCAATCATCATCGCAACATCCTGCTCAACTTATTCAATTTAGAAAATATTACCGTTGATGATGTGATGACACCCAGGTCCAAGATTGAGGTTTTGGATCTCTCAAGACCTATTGATGAAGTGGTCCAACAATTGGAGACTTGCTATCACAATAAATTACCCGTTTGCGATGGTGACTCTGAGCGTATTGTCGGAATCCTTTCCGTCAAAAAGGCCTTGTCTTTGCTGGGTGATACCGACCTTAAGCATGAAGACTTTAAGGTGTTATTAAATGAGCCCTACTTCATCCCGAGTAGCACCCCCGTATTGCAGCAAATGCAATTTTTCCAAGATAACCAACAACGCTTAAGTTTGGTTGTAAATGAATATGGCGAAGTTCTGGGGCTGGTCACTTTTGAAGATATCGTGGAAGAACTTATTGGGGAATTCACGACCTCTTTCTCTAATCTCTCAACTGATCCTCATTGGCTCCCGAATGGAACCTATCTAGCAACAGGTGGTGCCTCACTACGAGATCTGAATCGCTTACTCAACCTTAGCCTCCCTTTAAATGGTCCACGCACCTTAAATGGACTCATTCTCGAAAAACTCGAGGCCATCCCCGATCATGATGTCAGCATTCGCATTGCTGGCATCGTCATGGAAATTGTTCAATTTGACGAGCATGGTGTTAAAACAGTGAAGCTTTATCGTCCCGCCATTCGGACTCAAGAACAGGATTGAGCATTACCACTGATGACTCACTAATCATTCGCACTTGGTATGAAATCGCTACATATGCCCTAGATGCTAGAGCGAGTGATATTCATATAGAGGCTGGGGTCCAAGCCACACTCATTCGTATTCGGGTCGATGGCCTGCTACAAATACAGTCGCATTACCCGATTGAATTTCATGACCGCCTCATCACACGCATCAAAGTTCTAGCGCGCTTAGATATTGCAGAAAAACGTCTGCCGCAAGATGGACGCCTTTGCATTGGCCATAACTTTTCCAAACCCAATATTGATTGCCGGGTCTCAATCTTGCCAACTCTTCATGGAGAGAAGGCGGTTGTTCGCATACTGCCCAGTTGCGTAGAGGAGCTTGATCTTCAAGACATTGGCCTGCTCTCGGAACAACTCGAGATATTTCAACAAGCCCTTGCTCAATCCAACGGGCTGATTTTAGTGACTGGGCCGACTGGGAGCGGCAAGACTCGAACGCTCTATAGCTGCCTGCGTCAGCTCAATCAAAATCATCGCAATCTTTGCTCAATAGAAGATCCCATTGAAATTCGTCTTGCTGGAGTCAACCAAGTGGCCTATCACCCGCGAGCAGGCTTGGATTTTCCAACAATCATTCGCGCCCTTCTTCGGCAAGATCCGGATGTCATCATGATCGGAGAAATCCGCGATGCCGCTACAGCTCAGCTTGCTATTCAGGCGGCACAAACTGGGCATCTCGTTCTCAGCACCTTGCATACCCGCAATGCTTGTGGTGTAGTTCCTAGACTTGGCCATCTAGGAGTAGATCAACAATCTCTGGAGTCCTGTCTCTTAAGCGTCAGCTCACAGCGTCTCGTTCGTAAAACCTGCGCTCAATGTCTTGGATTTAAGATCAAAAATAATGTGCCATGTTCATTCTGCAAAGGCAGTGGCTACCTTGGGCGCATTGGGGTTCATGAAGTACTAAGCAAAACCCATTTGTTTAACTCGTCTACTTCATACCTCAGCATGCGAGATGCCGGATTAATTCATATGCAATCAGGCCTTATTAATCAAGCAGCCCTAGATGCAGAAGTGGGCACATGGCATTAAGCAAGCAGAACCAACTTCATTTTGCCGAGCAACTAGTAACATTGCTAGAGGCAGGCCTACCACTCCTCAATGCGATTGAACTTATTTATTCAACCGCCCCAAAGGCCTGGATTCCTTGGGTGACTAACATTCACACCCAGCTCAAAAAAGGTGAAAGTTTTTCTCAATGCTTGCGTGCCCAAGGAAATCTATTTTCCATGGAATTTATTAATCTCATACGCGTCAGTGAGCGTACTGGTGACTTTCATCTGGCGCTAAAAACCATTTGCCAACAACTTGAAGCCCAAATTGAATTGCGTCGAAAAATTCAACAGGCAATGAGTTATCCCGCCATCACCCTTACTAGCTCTTGCCTTCTAGTGATAGTGATGATGATTTGGGTCGTGCCAGTCTTTAAGGATGTTTTTGCTCATTTTCAAGCCGAGTTGCCAGCCCCGACTAAAGTGTTAATTCAAGCATCCTCATGGTTTGAAGCGTTTTACCTTGAAATAGTGATAGCCCTCATTGGCTTTGCTGCGCTCTTTAGCCTTGCTTGGTCTAGGATCCCCAAAATTCAAAAATATTGTGATCGACTGAGCTTCTCTATACCCATCATTGGCCAGCTCCTGAGATTGGCCACCCTGACCTACTGGTGCCGGACATTAGGTCATCTCCTAAAGTCTGGATTACCCCTTCCAGATGCATTGAGGGTTACCGCACAATCATCCAACCACTGGCTCAGCCATGATTTCAGTGCAGACATATTCAAACATCTGACTCGCGGCTGGTCGCTCGGAGACGCCATCGTAAAAGCAGATCCCAAGCACTTACTCTTTGATCTGGAAACCTTGCAGCTCTTACGCATAGGCGCTGAAAGTGGTGCACTCACTGAAATGCTGCAAAAGCGCGCATCGATATTAGGCTCTCAATTAAGCAATCGCTTAAATACCCTAAGCCAAAGCTTGGAGCCCCTGTTAATCATTATCGTTGGACTCATTATTGGAAGTCTGGTCATAATCTTATATCTCCCCATCTTTAACCTAGGACAGATTGTTTAATGGGTAATTTTGTTTTGCTCGACTGGACCCGAATATGCCTGATGGCGATCTTGGTGTACTTAGCGTATTACGATTTGCGCACCTTTCGTTTGCCTGATGTCATCACCTTACCGCTCATCTTGCTGGGCCTCTTGTTTAATAGCCTTTCAAATCAACGCTTTATTTCTTTTCAAGACGCAATTATTGGAGCGATCCTAGGCTACTCCTGTCTTTGGCTCCTCAACCTTCTTTATCGGACGGTCAAAAAGCAAGATGGGATTGGAATGGGTGATGCCAAACTATTGGCAGCCTTGGGTGCTTGGCTTGGCTGGTTTGCATTACCCAGTATTTTGCTAATGGCATCCCTGACTGGACTGATTGGCGGCATTATCTGGCTGCAGTGGAACAAACAAAGTCATCGCTCAGCTTTTCCGTTTGGCCCTTTTCTAGCTATTGCTGGCATTATTGAGTTGTTATGGCCACAAACCCTACAAACCCTCCTTCTGAGCAAGCTGGTCTAGGCATCCTCAAAGGGCATGTACCCTTTGTAGGTCTTACTGGTGGCATTGGCTCAGGAAAGACCGCTGTGAGCGATCAGCTCGCTCAACTGGGCGCAGGCATTGTCGACACCGATCTCATCGCCCATCAGATCACCGCCCCAAATGGAGTGGCTATCCCCTGCATTCAAAAGCAATTTGGCTCTGAGTTTGTTGATTCAAGCGGAGCGCTAGATAGAGTCAAGATGCGTACATTGGTCTTTGCCAATCCCGAAGCTAGAAAGTCTCTGGAAGCAATCACCCACCCCCTTATACGGGAAGAAACCAGTCGGCAAGCCAAACAGCTCATAGAAGATAAGGCGCCTTACCTTGTTTTTGTAGTGCCCCTGTTGATTGAATCTGGCAATTGGGCATCCCTTTTGGATTACCTCGTAGTAGTGGACTGTCTGGAAGAAACTCAAATTGAACGTGTGATGCAGCGCAGCAAATTACCCCAAAACGAGGTAGAGAGAATTCTGAAGGCTCAAGCCAGCAGAGAAGAGCGTATTGCCAGGGCGGATATGGTCATTGAGAATCAGGGCTCTCTTGAGAACTTAAAAACTGAAGTTTTAAAGTTGAACGAAAAAATCTTACAGATTCAGAAAGATCGTACCAGTTCGTCATAGAATATGGGCTTGTGATTGTTTACGAATACCCCTTTAACGAATTAGTTCGAAGCATGCTTCGACTGGAGTATTTGTTCGCCCGCTTCAACCACTTTGTTCGCTCTGATGACCCAGAGCTGCACCACAATGCTATCTCTGTTTTGTTTGATCTTGGTGACATCGGTGCACGCGGTGATATCAAGTCTTTACTGCTCAAAGAATTTGAGCGTCAAAAATATGCACTCAATGGATTGAAGTCCTCACAAAAAGTTGATCAAGAGGCGCTGACACAAACTCTCTCAGAAATTGATTCGGTTGCTGGCAGCATCAATCAATCTACAGGCAGACCCAACTCTGTGATTACTGAGAGTGAATGGTTAAATGCGATTCGCACCAGATTAAATATTCCAGGTGGCACGAGTCCAATTGATTTGCCTAGCTATCATGCCTGGAAAAATAGTCCATCATCTGAGCGACGTGAGTTGCTTGAAAAATATGTGGGCCCACTTTTGCCATGGCATGAGGCATGCCAATTATTTTTACGATTGTTACGTCAATCGGGTGAGGCTAAAGATGTGGTTGCACATAATGGATCTTTTCAGCAAGCCCCATCTGGCAAGGTTTACCAGTTAATGCGCATTGCTGTAGAGGATGACGCTTTGTTTTCTGAAATTAGTGCAAATAAATATCTACTCTCAGTACGCTTCTTAAAGTCCGAGCGCGATAAAAAAGCACAGCTGGTGAGTGTTGACGTGCCATTCAAACTCACCCTCTGCCAGTTTTAGGTCAAAAGGGCTCTGAGCCTTTCCAGCATAGGCCAGGCGGCCGGCAATAAAGGCTCAACACTAGGCTTTTCTGCAGCAAGTAACTCCCACGATAAGGCTTGATTCTCACAACCTTTGGGGACCCCACTCCAATCGCGAATAATGCTCACATGCAGGCGAACATAGGCATGCGGGTAATCATGCTCTAGAACGGTAAGCTCTTCACTGGATTGAATACCAATGCCGAGCTCTTCTTGAAGTTCACGCTTAAGCGCCTCGAAAACAGTCTCCCCTTTTTCGATTTTTCCACCCGGAACTTCCCAGTAACCAGCATATGGTTTGCCCTCAGGTCTCTGCCCCAAAAGATAGCGCCCCTCAGAATCCAGCAAGATTCCTGCAGCTACTTCAGTAACCGGGCGCTTGATTTCACTCATCAAAAAGATCTTAAGCGTTTGAACCAGCCCAATGCTTAGCAAATTGCCAAGCAACGCGACCTGAGCGTGAACCACGCTCTAATGCCCAGACCAAAGCTTCTGAACGCGCCGCTTCAATTTGCTCTGTACTTAAACCAAAATGCTGCAACCAATGCGCCACGATCGCCAAATACTCATCTTGTTTGGGTGGGTAAAAAGATAACCAAAGACCAAAGCGCTCTGATAAAGAGATCTTTTCTTCAACCACTTCACCAGGATGAATTTCACCATCGTCGTTATGCACGTATGTCTCGTTATCCTTCATATACTCAGGCAATAAATGACGGCGATTAGAGGTAGCGTAAATCAAAATATTGTCGACTTGCGCAGAAACAGAGCCGTCTAAGGCTGATTTCATAGCCTTATAGCCAGATTCACCATCCTCAAACGATAGGTCATCGCAAAAAATAATGAAGCGTTCTGGACGATCAGCCAAAAGCTCGGTGATGTCCGCTAAATCAGCCAAATGTTCTTTTTCAACCTCAACCAGACGCAAGCCTTGGCTGGCAAACTCATGCAAACTCGCTTTGATCAATGAGGACTTTCCCGTTCCCCTTGCACCGGTCAACAAAATATTGTTGGCAGGCTTTTTCTGAATAAAGTTTTTGGTGTTGTCGCGTATGGCATCACGCTGACGATCAATATTCTGCAAATCCTCAAAAGTAATATCCGCAATATGCTTTACAGGTTGCAAAAATCCAATGCTACCAAAGATACTATCGCGCCGACGCCATCTATAGGCAGTAGAAGATTGCCACTGCTCATCAGTCAAGGGCTTTGGTAAAAAGGTATCAAGATGGTCTAAAAGACGGTCTAATTTTTCATTCATATTTCGGAGAGTCTTTTATGAGCGGTAATCTGCATTAATAGATACATATTCATGCGACAAGTCACAAGTCCACATAGTTTGTGTAGCGTTGCCGCGGCCCAAGTCAATCTTGACGGTGATTTCTGGAGCCTGCATGACCCTCTGACCATCAGCCTCGAGATAGTCAGGGTTGCGTCCACCATTTTTAGCAACCCAAACATCTCCTAGCCACATTTGTACGCGATTCACATCTAAATCAGCGATACCCGCATAGCCAATCGCTGCCAGGATGCGGCCTAAATTAGGGTCGCTAGCGAAGAAAGCAGTTTTTACTAAAGGGGAATGGGCAACTGCCTTAGCAACCAAGCGGCACTCCTCAGAAGTCTTTCCACCAAGCACTTCGATCGTCATAAATTTGGTTGCCCCTTCGCCATCGCGCACAATCATTTGCGCCAGCTTTCTAGCTAGTGCAATTAATGCATCTCGTAGGATCACATAACTAGGATCGCTCGCCGATTGAATTTGCACTGATGACTGACCCGTCGCCATAATGATGAAAGAGTCATTAGTGGATGTATCACCATCAATAGTGATCGCATTAAATGAAAGATCCGCTATCTCACGAGTAAGACCACTCAATAGGCCAGGTGCAAATCCAGCATCAGTAGCAATAAATCCCAGCATGGTTGCCATATTGGGGTGAATCATGCCAGCGCCCTTACAGATACCAGTAATAGTCACCATTCCTGCAGGTGTTTGTAGAGTTGCTGAAGTGGCTTTAGGCTGAGTATCCGTAGTCATGATGGCTTCAGCCGCATCAAACCAATTGTCCTCGCCCAGGTTTGCTACTGCCTGTGGCAAAGCGGTAATAATTTTCTCAATCGGAAGTGGCTCAAGAATCACGCCGGTTGAAAAAGGCAGAATCTGCTCTGGATGAAGCTTCAGATCTTTAGCTAAAGCTGCGCAGGTTTCTAAGGCGTGTTTCATACCAGATTCACCAGTCCCAGCATTAGCATTGCCGGTATTCACCACCAGGGCTCGAATTTCACCATTTCGCCCATCTTGCGCCAAATGTTCACGACAAACTTGTACTGGAGCAGCGCAAAAACGATTTAAAGTAAAAACGCCAGCCACCTGAGAACCAGGAGCTAAAGTCATCACTAATAAATCTTTACGATTTGCCTTCTTAATACCAGCTTCGGCGATGCCCATTTCAAAACCTTTGATGGGTTTTAGTTCGGCTTTTTGGGGGAGAGGTAAGTTAACGGTCATAGTCTGATAATTGTAGATGAGGCTCAAAAATAAAGCGCACCTTTTGGGCGCGCCTTATTTGTTTAATCCCCATTACAAACACTATGCCTTGATTGGTAACTCTCGAATCCGCTTACCAGTTGCTGCAGCAATGGCGTTTACCAAAGCGGGGGCCACTAAAGGCACCCCAACCTCACCCAGGCCACCCGGCTTCTCCTGACTTGGCACCAAATGCACCTCAACTACAGGCACTTGATTTTGTCGCAAGCTTGGGTAGTTATTGAAGTTGTTCTGCTGAACCCGGCCACTCTCGATCGTGATTTCATTGCTTAAGGCTGCGCTCAAGCCGTAAATCACGCCGCCAGTGAGCTGCGCTCTTGCTTGGTCAGGATGCACTGTAATTCCGCAATCAGAAACGAACGTAATTTTCTTAACTCTGGTGTCTTTAGCCGCAGGATCCAATTCAAGTATGCAAGCAGAATAAGTGTCATAACACTCCATCTGTGCAACACCAAAACGCTTACTGCCAGGAACGTATCCAGACTTTTTCACCGCCAATTCAAGAACAGCTTTTGCTCGTGGGTGTTTGCTTAAAGATGCCATGCGATATGCAACAGGGTCTTTACCAGCAGCTTTAGCAGCTTCATCCACAAAACTCTCAATTGCAAATGCATTGAGAGCATTACTGACTGAGCGCCAATAACCCACTCGAAGTCCGGTATCCGTAATCACGTTAGTAATTTCTAGATTGGGAATCTCATAGGTAATATTGTTCGAGCCTTCCACCATGAATGGATCAAAACCATCTTTCACAAAACCAGGAAAGGCTCGTGCTGTCACTGACTGAGAAACCATTTTGGCTTTCAAGGAGGCCAGCTGGCCATTGGCACCCAAAACTCCATCCACTTTATGAATACTCATAGGACGATAGAAGTCATGAGTAATGTCATCTTCCTTAGTCCAAAGCATCTTGACTGGCATGCCAGCCGCCTTAGAAATTTCAGCGGCTTGACGAATAAAGTCCAGCTCCAATTTACGGCCAAATCCACCGCCCAGGAAGGTAGTCTCAATAGTGACATCCTCAGGCTTAACCCCAGCAGCAGCTGCAGCTACCGCCTGCCCACCTTGCTGAAACTGAATTGGGCCAATAATTCTGCACTTGCCATTAGATACATCAGCAGAGCAGTTCACAGGCTCCATAGTGGAGTGGGCTAAGTATGGCAAAAAGTATTGGGCACTCAACGGCTTGCCATTTACAACGGTAGCGTTAGCATCACCCACTGTTTTAATCACAGCACCTTTTTTAGATAAACCTTCTTCTAAGGATTTACGAACAACAGCATTGCTCAGGTTCGCATTAGAGCCTTCATTCCAGGTAATTTTCAGGGCATCCCTACCCTTACGCGCCGCATAAAAATCTTTAGCCAATACTGCAACGCCATCTGAAATTTGAATAACTTTAAGCACGCCAGATACTTTCATTGCCGCTGAAGCATCAAAGGACGTAGGTGTACCTCCAATAACAGGGCACTGCGCTAAAGATGCAATCGCCATTCCCGGAATCTTGACGTCAATTCCATAAACTGCTTTGCCAGCAACTTTACTTGGTGTATCCAAGCGACGCATTGTTTCTTTGCCGATTACCATAAAATTCGCAGGCGACTTTAGAGCTGGCTTTTCTGGAAGAGGTAACTTAGCTGCATCTGCAGCCAATTCTCCGTAGGTAGCTGACTTGCCACCTGAATGCGTTACCTTACCATTCATAGCCTTACAGTCGGCAGCTGACACGTTCCAACGTTGAGCTGCGGCCTGAATTAAGACTGTACGAGTTGCAGCTCCAGCAGTTCTTAATTTATCGAAGGCTTCACGAACTGAAGTAGAGCCTCCAGTAATTTGACCACCCAACATTGCATTGATGTAAACAGGGGCCACTCCAGCAATCTGCACCTGAATCATTGAGAGAGGTAAATTTAATTCTTCAGCTAGCAAAGCTGGCAAAGAGGTATATACGTCCTGACCCATCTCTGAGCGAGCACAAATGAGGGTAATTTGATTATTGGGAGTAATTTGTACCCAAGCGTTTGCTAAGGCAGGCTTTGCAGCATCCCCTACAGCAGCTTCACTTGCTAGCGGCAGATGCATCCCGATAACAAAGGCACCACCAAGAGCGGCACTTTGCTGAATAAATTGACGACGGCTGTTGCTTTTTAAAGATTGATTTTTCATATGATCTTTACCCTTTATGCCAATTTATCTGCAGCGCGTTTGACTGCTTTTTCGATACGAGAATAGGTACCGCAGCGACAAATATTGCCGCTCATGGCATTTTTAATATCATCACTACTAGGCTGTTTTTTCTTTGCCAATAAATCGGCTGCAGACATCATTTGCCCAGTTTGACAATACCCACACTGAGGCACATCGAACTCGATCCAAGCGTCTTGAAGTGCTTTCCCAACTTTTGCCGTTAAACCCTCGAGAGTAGTAACTACCTTTCCACCTGCAGCAGATACAGGGGTAGAGCAAGAACGGATGGCGGCACCCTCTAAGTGAACGGTGCATGCACCACAAAGTCCTGCGCCACAGCCATACTTTGGACTTGTTACATCCAAATGGTCTCGTAAGACCCAGAGAATTGGCGTGTCAGGATCCCCGTCGAAATTAACAGCTTTACCATTGAGAGTAAAAGAAACGGCCATAACGCCCCCTTAGTTAAATTTGAGATTTTGAAGACAAAGCAAATGTTTTTGCACCTACAAATCATGACAGATCTGAGGGTCTCTAGGGGCATTCAATCATTAGGGATTCCACTAAGAAAAATGGCTCAGATAAATCTGAGCCATTTAAGCACTGTCGAGTGAAGATTCAAGCCCTAAGCTAGGGCGCCGTGGCAATTTTTATACTTCTTACCGCTACCGCAAGTGCAAGGATCGTTGCGGCCTACCTTTGGGCCTGCGCGAAGAGGGGCCGGCTGAATATCTATTGCAGCACCACGATCACCCGTTGAGCCTGCCACTTCCTTATCGGCATCAGCATGTTGATACTGAACATCTGAAAGTTTTGCCAGATCTTCATTCATAAATTCCGAAGCCTGATCTAACTCGCTTGAGCTCCGAATCTGAACGGTCATGATACTTTTCACAACATCATTCTTGATGACATTGAGCAATTCACCATACAGCTCAAATGCTTCACGGCGATACTCTTGCTTGGGATCTTTCTGCGCATAACCACGCAAATGAATACCCTGACGCAAATGATCCAAAGCAGCTAAATGCTCACGCCAGTGACTATCCAAGCTATAGAGAAGAACAGAGCGCTCAAAGCCTGCAAAAGATTCACGTCCAGAGAGTTCGACTTTTGCATCGTAAGCCTCTTTAGCAACTTGCAATACGCGCTCAACAATTTCTGCATCATCTACAGTCTCAGCACTTTCAACCCAACTTCTCAGGTCAATTGTGAGACCCCACTCACTGGCTAGAACATTTTCTAATCCAGTTAAGTCCCATTGTTCTTCCATAGAATCTAGAGGAACATAAACCGAGCAAACAGAACGCAAAACATCTTCACGCAAATTAGCAATTAACTCGCCAATATCAGCACTTTCAAGCACTTTATTTCTGAGGCGGTAAGTTTCTTTGCGCTGGTCATTAGCAACGTTGTCATATTCGAGTAACTGCTTACGAATATCAAAGTTACGACCCTCAACCTTGCGTTGAGCAGACTCAATAGAGCGCGTCACCATACCCGCTTCAATCGGCTCACCATCGGGCATCTTGAGACGCTCCATGACGGAACGTAAACGATCGCCTGCAAATATGCGTAGCAGCGGATCATCCAATGAAAGGTAGAAGCGGGAGGAGCCAGGATCACCCTGGCGGCCCGAACGGCCTCTTAACTGGTTATCGATACGACGACTCTCGTGTCGCTCGGTGCCAATGATATGTAAACCACCCGCAGTAAGTACTTGGTCATGAATGCTCTGCCACTCGTCTTGCAACTGCTTAATTTTGGCTACTTTGTCAGCATCAGCTAGAGCACTATCAGCATCAATCAAAGAAGACTGCTTACCGACGTTACCGCCAAGCACGATATCAGTACCCCGACCCGCCATATTAGTTGCAATCGTGATCATTTTTGGCCGACCAGCTTGAGCAATAATTTCCGCTTCGCGAGCATGCTGTTTTGCATTTAAAACTTGGTGCGGTAATTTGCGTTGATCCAATAGATTTGCAATCAACTCAGAGTTTTCAATCGAAGTGGTACCCACCAATACTGGCTGGCCACGTTCGTAGCAATCCTCAATATCTTTGATCACCGCGTCATAGCGTTCGCGTGAAGATTTATAAATCTGATCCTGCTTATCTTTTCTTTGGCTAATACGATTTGGCGGAATCACAACTGTTTCCAAGTTGTAGATTTCTTTAAATTCATACGCCTCAGTATCGGCAGTACCAGTCATGCCGGCTAACTTGCCATACATGCGGAAATAATTCTGGAAAGTAATCGTCGCTAAAGTTTGATTCTCATTCTGAATCTGCACACCTTCTTTAGCCTCTACAGCCTGATGCAATCCATCAGACCAACGACGACCTTGCATCAAACGGCCTGTAAATTCATCCACGATGATGACTTCGCCACCCTGAACAACGTATTGTTGATCGCGGTGATAGAGAGTGTGTGCACGCAAAGCAGCATAAACGTGATGCATCAAAGTAATATTTTGCGGTGCATAGAGGGAGTCGCCATCATTGAGCGCGCCCAATTGAACCAATACAGACTCAGCCTTATCATGACCTTGTTCGGTCAAATAAACCTGCTGAGACTTCTCATCTACCCAATAGTCGCCTGGCTTCTCAACACCTGTGCCATCCGCCTTCTCTTCGCCAATTTGACGTTCCAAATGAGATGGCAGAGCGTTAATCTTGATATAAAGATCAGTGTGATCTTCAGCCTGACCAGAAATGATTAATGGTGTACGAGCTTCATCAATCAGAATGGAATCGACTTCGTCAACGATTGCATAAGCTAAACCACGTTGCACGCGCTGATCCAAATCCTGAACCATGTTGTCGCGTAAGTAATCGAAGCCAAATTCGTTATTGGTGCCGTAAGTAATATCAGCGGCATAAGCCTCTTGCTTAGTAGTGTGGTCCATTTGAGATAGGTTCACACCCACCTTCATGCCCAGGAAGTTATACAACTTCGACATCCATTCGGCATCACGCTGTGCTAAATAATCATTCACCGTAACAACATGAACACCTTTACCAGCCAAAGCATTCAAATAGACTGGAAGAGTAGCTGTTAGGGTTTTTCCTTCGCCTGTACCCATCTCGGCAATCTTGCCTTGATGCAAAGCCAAGCCACCCAAAATCTGCGCATCAAAGTGGCGCATCTTCATAACGCGCGTGCTAGCCTCTCGAACTACCGCAAATGCTTCCGCAGCGATGTCATCTAAGGACTCTCCAGCGGCAAGGCGTGACTTGAATTCTGCAGTTTTTGCAGCAAGTGCAGAATCATCCAAAGATTGCAGGCTCGCCTCAAAAGTGGCGACCTTAGCAACGACTTTGCGATACTGTTTTAAGAGGCGGTCGTTACGACTGCCGACCAGGGTTTTAAGAAGACCGATTACCATGGGATATTGAAGAAAATTAAGTCCTTGAGTTTATCACCCGCAACCCCATTTTTTATGAACTTTAGCCCTAAATCATCCCGCAAGCCCACAGCTCACGACTGGATGGATTACCTACGTGAATCTGATGGTCTTGGGGGAATTTTGGCTAAAACCGAAGATCTAGCCAAACTCAAGACAACCATTAACTCAGCCCTAACGAAGCTTGATTTAGACCATCTGAGCCCAAAAATTGAAGCTGGTTGGCGTTCTGGCTCGCAAGATGAGCTATTTTTACTGGTCAGTAGCGCCAGCATTGCCAGCCGCTTACAGCAAATATTACCCAGTTTAATCAATGAGTTAGGTAAATCTGGGCTACCTTGTAAGGCAATCAAAGTACGAGTTAAACCCGCTCCACCCAGCTGGGAAGTTAAACCTCGCCAAGATCAGCGTGAAAAGCCAAGAGGATTAAATGAGGTTGCCAAAAAATCCTGGGAATCGTTATTGGAGAAGTTAGGGCCAGACTCTGGTTTACGCTCCTCCATTGAGAAACTGCTGAAAAATAAACCAAAGTAGCTCAAAACTACTTCAGCGCCCTTAGAAAAAGAGGGGCTGACTTTCTTGAGAATAGGCCCCTGGAGCCTTATTTTCAGCAAAGGAGCTGATTTCATAAGAGCTAGGGTCTTCTAAAAGCTTCCGCAAAAGTGCGTTATTGAGAGCATGCCCAGATTTCTCTGCAACATAAGCTCCCACAATAGGGTGTCCGATGAGATACAGATCGCCAATCGCATCTAATATTTTGTGACGCACAAATTCGTCTTCATAACGAAGTTCTTCGTTATTCAAAATGCGGTGCTCATCTAAAACAATCGCGTTATCCAAGCTACCGCCACGCGCCAATCCCATTTCGCGCAATGCTTCAACTTCATGCGCAAATCCAAAAGTACGCGCCCGACCAATTTCACTGCGGTAGGCTTGTTCTGCAAAATCAACCACAAAACGTTGACCTGTTTTATCCACCGCAGGGTGCTTGAAGTCAATCGTGAAATCTAACTTAAACCCAAAGAATGGCTCTAAGCGCGCAAGCTTATCGCCCTCGCGAACCTCTACTGGTTTTTTAATCACTACAAATTGACGTGGCGCATCTTGCTCTGCAATGCCAGCAGATTCAATTAGGAATAAGAATGAAGCGGCGCTACCATCCATGATAGGCACTTCCTCACCGTCAAGCTCTATCAATAAATTATCAAGACCAAGACCAGCACAGGCTGAAAGCAGATGTTCCACTGTAGAAACACGCACACCATCCTTCTGAATAACAGAAGCCAATCTTGTGTCACATACAGCTAAAGCGGTTGCCGGCACAACTGACTGTTCAGATGTATCCACCCGAACAAACTGAACCCCTGAATTTACTGGCGCAGGTTTGATAGAAATCGTCACCTTGCGACCAGAGTGCAAGCCAATCCCCACGGTCTTAACCGGAGTGGCGATGGTGCGTTGCTTCATCATATTTGGGTATTTAAATTCAGGGGGTATTTGTTATATAAGGGTTTGAATTACAGCTTTTTCAAAATGGAAGCGGCATCACTTACTTCAAACTTACCTGGAGCTTCGCGGTCTAATGACTTCACCACACCATCTTCAATAATCATGGCATAACGATCTGAGCGAACACCAAAACCTCGAGCAGTTAAGTCCAACTCTAAACCAAGCTTTTTAGTGAACTCAGCACTGCCATCACCTAACATGCGAATCTTTTTGCCAACTTTTTGATCGCGTCCCCATGCACCCATCACAAATGGGTCATTTACAGAAACACACCAAATTTCGTCAACACCTTTAGCTTTAATCGCATCATAGTGCTCAACATAACCAGGCACATGCTTTGCAGAGCAAGTTGGTGTAAACGCACCAGGCAATGCAAACAACACAATCTTTTTTCCAGCTACTAGCTTTTCAACTTCAAAAGCATTTGGCCCTAAGGAGCAGCCTTCGGTCTCTTCATTCATAAATTCATAAAGAGTAGCGTTTGGTAATTTTTGTCCAACAGCAATCATGACATCTCCAATAAATAATTGTTATTAAGCATGCCAACGCAAGCGCGGGATTCGTCGTCCGGAGGGGCGCCGCGCTGGCATTTCGCAATTACCTATTGTATTAAGCAGTTAATTAATCTGCTTGTTTACGTAAAAAGGCTGGAATTTCATAGTAATCAGCCCCTTTGTCCAACATGGATTTAGCCTGAGGGGAGCTATCCGCACCTAATGTAGGCGCAGGAGTCGCTTCACGAGAGCTACGAAAAACCCGTGGCAAGTCATACTGGCTATAGTCCACGCCAGTGCTTGCCGGTTGAGCTGCCATTGCTGGAGAACTACCAGTTCCCGTCAGGGCTAAACCTGCGCTAGTACTTAAAGCAGAATCCACGCTTACCTTGCTCATTGCTGCTGATGCGCTAGCAGGGGCAAAGCTATTGAGGTCTGCCATTGTTGGCATTGCATCGTGAGTACCTGTAGCTTGTCTCCAAACTACTTCAGGTTGGTTGTTTTTACGAGCTTGAGGATTATTCAAGCCAGTAGCAACCACAGTTACACGTAAGGCGTCGCCTAGGCTCTCGTCATAAACAGTGCCAAAGATTACGGTTGCATCATCAGCGGCATAACCACGAATCGCTGCCATGACTTCGCGGGTCTCAGACAATTTCAATGAACGGCTAGCAGTAATGTTTACCAACACACCACGTGCGCCTGATAGATCAACACCTTCGAGCAACGGCGATGCCACTGCAGCTTCAGCAGCTAAGCGTGCACGATCCATACCAGAAACAGTTGCTGTTCCCATCATGGCTTTACCTTGCTCACCCATCACTGTTTTAACGTCTTCAAAGTCAACGTTGATCAAACCTTGAACATTGATGATTTCTGCAATGCCAGAGACTGCGTTATGCAATACGTCATCAGCGCAAGCAAACGCCTTATCGAACTCAGCATCTTCACCCATCACTTCAAATAGTTTTTCATTGAGTACAACAATCAATGAATCTACATATGACTCGAGCTCTGAGGCGCCATTCTCTGCAACCTTTAAGCGCTTCACACCCTCGAAATCAAATGGCTTACTAATTACACCAACGGTAAGAATGCCCATTTCTTTGGCTACTTGAGCCACGATTGGGGCCGCACCAGTGCCTGTGCCGCCACCCATACCAGCAGTAATGAAGACCATGTGTGCGCCCTGCAATGTATCGGCAATGCGAGCACGCGCTTCTTCAGCAGAAGCTGCGCCGATTTCTGGTTTGGCACCAGCACCTAATCCGCTAGAACCCAGTTGCAAATTCACAGATGCTTCAGAACGCTGTAATGCGCCAGCATCGGTGTTCATGCAAATGAACTCTACGCCATTAACACCGCGACGGATCATATGCTGGACAGCATTGCCACCAGCGCCACCGACTCCAACCACTTTAATAATGGTCTTGCCAGCTGTTTCTTGATCTAACATTTCAAATTCCATATACCCTCCTAGGTAAATACGTACTACATTGACGACGACGAAAAAACTAAAAATATTGCTTAAAAATTTCCTGCGAACCATTCTTTCATGCGCGATATAACACCTTGCAACGCGCCTGATTGAGAAACACGACGGCCACGCAATAATTGCGCCTGACCTTCCATCAGCAAACCTATGCTGGTGGCATATCTAGGGCTACGCAAAACTTCATGGAGATGTCCACGGTATTCAGGCGTACCGATACGAGCAGGCCTCAAGAAGACTTGTTCGGCCAACTCCACCATGCCCGGCATTAATGCAGTGCCGCCTGTTAAAACAATTCCAGAAGAAACCATATCTTCGTAACCGGAGTCACGAACTACGCCTCTTACCAGCGTGAATAACTCTTCAACACGCGGCTCAATTACTGCTGCCAGAGCTTGCTTAGACATTGGACGTGGCTCACGGTCACCGACACCAGGAACATCAATCATTGCAGTTGGATCAGCCATTTCTTGACGAGCGATACCATGCGCAATTTTTAAATCTTCAGCATCAATTGTTGGTGTGCGCAATGCCATCGCAATGTCATTCGTAATTTGATCGCCTGCAATTGGAATCACTGCAGTGTGACGAATCGAACCCTGGCAATAAATTGCAATATCGGTTGTGCCGCCACCAATATCAACCAACGCCACACCAAGCTCTTTCTCATCTTCGGTTAATACCGCCAAGCTTGATGCCAAAGGCTGCAAGATGAGGTCGTTAACTTCAAGACCGCAACGACGCACACACTTCACAATATTTTGTGCAGCACTTACAGCGCCCGTAACAATATGCACCTTTACTTCCAAGCGAAGGCCGCTCATACCAATTGGCTCGCGCACATCTTCTTGGCCATCAATAATGAATTCTTGAACCAGGATGTGCAAAATCTGTTGATCTGTTGGAATATTGATTGCTTTAGCCGTCTCCAGCACGCGCTCGACATCTCCAGAGCCCACTTCTTTATCGCGTATTGCAACCATGCCGCTCGAGTTAAAACTCACAATGTGATTACCAGCAATACCTGTAAAGACTTGCACAATCTGACGATCAGCCATTACCTCAGCCTCTTCAAGCGCCTTCTGAATCGACTGAACAGTTGCCTCAATATTGACTACAACGCCCTTCTTTAATCCTTTAGATGCGGTTTGACCAACACCCACAACGTTGAATTGACCATCCGGAGCTAATTCAGCAACCAAGGCAACAACCTTGGAAGTTCCAATATCCAAACCAACCAAAATATCGCGATTGTCTTTACTCATTACCATTCCTCATTGCTTCAGCTCACTTTTTTTGCCGTCTACTTCATTTTTTTTCAAACTTGCAGATGCAAGATGAACTGCAAAACCATTTGCATATCGCAAATCGACTGCATCTACTCGATTCGACCACTTCTCTTGTACTTGTGGCCAATATTTAAATAAACGTGCCACACGTTCTTCCGTTAAATTTTTATCGGAGCTTTCCTCATCGCGACCAAACTCTACTTTCATTCCGTTTGAGAGCTTGACGTGCCATGCATAACGCTCAGTCAGTGCAAGGCTAGTGACTTCTGCGCCCCAAGGCTTAAACCAGTTGTTGGCTTTTTCATAAAGACTCATTACCTCTTTGCCTGCATCTTCAGGGCCGGAGAAGTCGACTAAACGTACATCCTCACTCACTTCAGTAACGCGTCCAGCAAAGAGTTCGCCATGGGTATTCATCAGGGTGTGACTCTCAGCGCCACCCCAGGTGCCAAAAGGTTTCTGCTCCTCAATGCTCACCACCAAGCCATTTGGCCAAACCCGACGGACATTGGCATGTCGTACCCAAGGCATACTTTCAAAGCCTCGCTTCACATCTTCTAAGCGAACGCTGAAGAAATTACCCTGAACCGTTTCTAAAACTTCTTGCTTAACAATGGGCTTGTTAATGTGTTTCAACGTTTGGCCAGCTACTGGTTCAATCTGGATCTGCTTCAAAGCGAAAACCGGTCGCTGACTTAGCCAAACCAAAATACCAATGACGAGCATCACCACAAAGCAGCGCAGCAGGAAACGACTCAGCTTCTCCATACGCTCCGCATGATTCCAAAGCGGAGACATCAACATAGAGAAAATTTCACCGAAGCGGTCCATGAAGTTACTCATGCAGCTGCACCTTCTTTTTGCTGCAACGTTTGACTAAGCAACCAAAGCACTAGATCGGCATACTCAATACCAGCAGCTTTGGCGGCCATTGGCACCAAAGAGTGGGAAGTCATACCAGGAGAAGTATTCATTTCCAATAAATAGGGTTTGCCGGTCTCTTGATCCAACATCACATCAGCACGACCCCATGTACGACAGCCCAAGGCTTTATATGCAGCCAAGGCTAATTCCTGAACAGCGGCATTTACCTCAGGCTCAAGCCCAGTGGGGCATAAGTACTGAGTTTCATCAGAGAAATACTTATTATGAAAATCGTAATTTGCCTGAGGTGGAATAATTTTGATCACCGGTAAAGCTTCAGCCGTCTTGCCCTGACCAACCAATGGGCAAGTTAATTCGTCTCCAATGATGCAAGTCTCCGCAATCACTTTTTTATCTAATCCAGCCGCAAGTTTGTAAGCAGCCGGCAACTCTTCTACGGACTTCACTTTTGTTAAGCCTAAAGAAGATCCTTCATGGGCTGGCTTCACAATCAAAGGCAAACCTAGATGCTTCACGACCGCATTCCAGTCGCTATCAGCAGTTAATTCCTCATACTCAGGAGTCGCGAGTCCATTACTAATCCAAACTTGCTTGGTGACAATTTTGTCGATTGCTAGAGCAGAGGCCAAAACACCGCTGCCTGTGTAAGGCAACCCTAACAACTCCAATAATCCCTGGATGGTTCCATCTTCGCCAAAACGACCATGTAATGAAATAAATACGCGATCAAAGTTTTCTTTTGCTAATTCAGTAGGGCAACGCAAACCTGTGTCAAAGGCATGGGCATCAACTCCTTTTGAGCGCAAAGCTTCTAATACGCCATTACCCGACATGAGAGAGATTTCTCTTTCGCCTGATTTACCACCCAGCAACACGCCAACGCGACCAAAAGACTTCGGCTCCAAGCTAGCCAAGCTAGACTGAACGTGTTCACCCCAGGATCTCAAATTAGCACCTACCTTAGACATGCTTTGCCTCCGACAACGTATGTGGCAAAGCAGAAATTGATCCTGCACCCATCGTGATTAATACATCTCCATCTTTTAAAACTTGACTCAATTTTTCTGGCATCTCTGCAATGCTTGCAGCATAAGCAACTGAACTCGAATTCAATAAAGCTTTGGAATTCTCATCTTCAGCGATAGCAGCCTCTATCAAACTCTTGCTATCAGCCCCTGGAATTTTTGCTTCGCCCGCTGGATACACATCGGTCAGCACTAAAGCATCAAAATTTTTGAGAACTTGAACAAACTCGCCAAAGCAATCACGCGTTCTAGTGAAGCGGTGCGGCTGGAATGCCAATACCAAGCGACGATCTGGGAAGGCACCTCTTGCTGCAGCTAAGGTTGCAGCCATTTCTACTGGGTGATGGCCATAATCATCGATCAAGGTAAAGCTACCACCACCTACCAAGGGAATCTCTCCATAACGCTGGAAGCGACGACCAACACCACTAAAGTCAAACAGTGCTTTCATAATTGCTTCATCGCCCACACCCAACTCTGTTGCTATGCCAATAGCAGCTAAAGCGTTGCGAACGTTATGTAAGCCCGGTAAATTCAAGGTGATATTTAATGGGCCCGGCTTATTGCCATGCCTGCGCACAGTGCGGCGATCAACTCTGAAGTGCATTTGAGTACCATCAGCGCGAACATTGCTTGCGCGAATATCTGCATCCTCCGACAAACCGTAGCGAAGTACGGGCTGAGATACGAATGGAATGATGTCGCGCACATTAGCATCATCAATACAAAGCACTGCCACACCATAAAAAGGCATGCGCTGAATGAACTGAACAAATGCCTGCTTCAATCGAGCCATATCGTGCTGATAGGTATCCATATGATCAGCATCAATATTGGTTACCACTTCCATGGCCGGAAATAATTGCAAGAAAGAGGCATCTGATTCATCTGCCTCGACCACAATAAAATCTCCCTGACCTAAGCGCGCATTGGCGCCTGCGGAATTGAGTTTGCCGCCAATCACAAATGTGGGATCTAGACCACCTTCAGCTAAAACGGATGCAACCAAGCTGGTAGTAGTTGTTTTGCCGTGTGTGCCAGCAATTGCAATGCCCTGTTTCAGGCGCATCAACTCACCCAACATAACTGCGCGCTGAATCACTGGTACCTTCGCCGCGCGTGCAGCCAAAACCTCTGGATTATTGCCTGCAACAGCAGTAGAAATCACTACCGCCTCTGCCGTACCAATATTTTTAGGGTCATGCCCAATATGAATGACTGCGCCCAAATCTCTAAGGCGTTTAGTGACTGCGCCATCCGCTAAGTCTGACCCTGAAACTTGGTAACCCAAGTTCAACAGTACTTCAGCGATGCCGCTCATGCCAGCACCACCGATACCGACGAAGTGAATTTGCTGAACGATATGCTTCATATTCCTACTCCCGCACAATCTGCGCATACCTCAGCTACACGCTGGGTAGCGTGTGGTTTTGCTAAAGCATGCGCACGTAATGCCATCTCTTTTAATTCTGTGCGATTAAAGTTCTGAATCATCATTGCTAAATCTTGCGGGTTTAGTAATGGCTGCGGTAACAAAATCGCTGCATTCGCATTTGCCAAAAACTGTGCATTCGCAGTTTGATGATCGTCAATTGCAAATGGGAATGGAATAAGGCAAGAGGCAATGCCACAGGCGGCTATTTCAGAAACTGTCATGGCGCCTGAACGGCAAATCACCAAATCGGCCTGTGAATATGAAGCTGGCATGTCATCAATGAAGGAACGAATATCTGCTGTTACACCTAAGTCGGCATATCGCTTCTGTAGATCTGCTAAATGCTTGTCGCCCGCCTGATGAATTACTTTGGGACGTGACTCTACTGGAATTAATGCCAGCGCAGCCGGAATACTTTCATTAAGAGCAGCAGCACCCAAGCTACCACCTACCACCAAGATTGATAAAGGCCCTTGGCGCCCTTCATATCGATCCGCAGGTGCCAACATATGATCAAACTCTTCGCGAATAGGATTGCCCACCCACTCTGCGTGCGCCATCGTATCTGGAAACCCAGTTAAGGTCCGCATAGCAATTTTGCTCAGCGCACGATTGGCACTTCCAGCTACCGAATTAGATTCATGCAGAACCAATGGGCGCTTCAATAATTTAGATACCAAACCACCAGGGAAAGTAATGTAACCGCCCATACCCAAAACAACATTCGGTTTTAAGCGACGCATAATTTTCCAGCTTTGATAGCAAGCGCGCAAAAGATTAATAGGTAGCATCAACTTTGCTTTTAATCCCTTACCGCGTAGACCGCCGAACTCGACCGCCTCAAATGGAAAATCACAAGATTTCACGAGGCGATACTCCATGCCCGCTTGATTACCCAACCAGGAGACCTTCCAACCGCATATCCGCAAATATTCGGCGACAGCGAGGCCTGGAAAGATATGTCCACCAGTACCGCCAGCCATCACCAAGATTGAGGGTTTAGTCAAAGCTTCCCTCCACGCATGAGGATGCGATTTTCAAAATCAATACGCAGCAACATTGCAACGGCAACTGCGTTCATCAAAATTCCAGAGCCGCCATAACTTACCAATGGCAAAGTAAGGCCTTTGGTTGGTAACAACCCAAGGTTCACACCCATATTGATAAAAGCCTGCCAACCAATCCAAATGGCAACGCCCTTAGCTGCAAGTCCTGCAAAGCTACGATCCAACTGCAAAGCAGTGCGGCCAATTAAGAAGGCGCGACGCACGATCCAATAAAACAAGAAGATCACCACCACCACACCAACAAATCCTAACTCTTCGCCAATCACAGCCATGATGAAATCGGTATGCGCTTCTGGTAAGTAGTGCAGTTTTTCTACGCTACCGCCAAGTCCTGTACCAAACCATTCGCCACGACCAAATGCCATCAATGAATGGGTTAACTGATAGCCTTTATTGGCGGCGTTATCTACTTGCCATGGATCCATAAAAGCCAACATGCGTCCCCGACGGAATGGGGAAAGCGCAATCATCGTTGCACCACTCATCAACCCAACCAGAATCAAACCGCCAAATAACTTGGCATTAATACCACCCAAAAAGAGGATGCCAAATGCAATCAAGGCAACCACTACGAATGCACCCATATCGGGCTCAGCCATCAACAGACCACCTACCAGAGCAACTGCAATACCCATCGGTAGCATGCCCTTCACAAAGGAATGGAGATACTCCTGGCGTTGAACGGTATAACTTGCTGCAAATATCACAGCAGCAAATTTCATCAACTCGGATGGCTGAAAGTTCATTAATCCCAAAGGAATCCAACGCTTCGCACCATTTACACCCTTGCCTACACCAGGAATGAGAACGGCGATCAGCAATAAAACAGTAAATCCAAAAATGACTGGTGAATAACGATCCCATACCTTAGTGGGAATCTTAAAAGCCCAGATGCCGACACCAATCGCAATCACTAAAGAAATCACGTGACGAATGAGAAAGAAGTTACTACTGTAATTTGCATACTTCGGTCCATCGGCCAAAGTAATGGAAGCCGAGTACACCATGACTAAGCCAATCAAGGTCAAGGATAAGACCGCCCACACAAGTAACTGGTCATATTCCATCATGCGCGAACGGGTTTGCTCTACGCCTGAAACAGCATCACGCAAGCCAGTGCGGAAGTTATCAATTCCACCTCTTGAAAAATTCCAGAAGCGATTTAGTCCAAGTCGATTTTCAGGAAAGAATTTTTCTTTTAAGCTCATACCTGGACCCCTTCAAAGCGCATACCCAACTCTTCAACCTCTGCAGCAAATACTTGGGCACGCTCAACATAGTCACGGAACTGATCTAAGCTTGCGCAGGCTGGTGAGAGCAATACCAAATCTCCTGATACAGCTTTTGAGGCAGCAGCCTGAACTGCAGAAATTAAATCGCCACAATTTGTGCTTTGAATTCCAGGGCCAAGAGCCTCGCCAATTGCAGCACCATCTTTACCGATTAGGAAAGCACCCTTCACAAAACGTAACGCGGGCTCACGTAGCGGACTGAAATCCTGGCCTTTGCCATCACCACCAGCAATCAACCAAATGCGTTTGCCAGACTCGTTGCTACCTAAACCATTCAATGCGGCGACAGTCGCACCTACATTAGTGCCCTTGCTGTCATCTACATATTCAACATCTTTAACAATCGCAATACTTTGCACACGATGTGGCTCACCATGGTAATCACGCAAGCCATGTAACAGCGCATTCATAGGTAAATTAGCAGCACGTGCTAAGGCCAGGGCTGCAAGCGCATTTAATGCATTATGTCGGCCACGTATTCTTAAGGCATCTGCTGGAATTAAACGCTTTAGTCGCAACGGCTCCTCTTCTTCAACTACTGCAGATTTACGACGACGCTTAGGCTTGGGCTCAACATCCTCATCTACTTCAGCCCATACCAGCCAATCTATTCCACCCGCACGTAAGTCATGCTCAATTCCAAAAGCGCCTTGCTCATCTGGGCGATTGGAGCCAAAGGTCACAATGGCTCTCTCTGCTTTTTGCTCTTCAGACAGTAATCCCATCACAAGAGAATCATCACGATTCAGAATGCAAACTGTATCAACGCCAAATATCCGTGACTTAGCTTGCGCATATGCTTGCAAATCGCCGTGCCAATCCAAATGGTCTTGAGTAATATTCAATACCGTTGCCGCTGTAGCATTCAAGGTGTGGGTGTAAACCAACTGAAAACTAGATAACTCCAAAACCCAAACATCTGGCATATCTACGATTTGATCAGCAATATCCAAGCAACTCATCAACTTTTCTAAGGCAGCAGGACTAATGTTTCCTGCCACAGCAACCTTCTTGCCAGCACGCTCACAGAGTTGTCCGGTTAATGCTGTGGTAGTTGTTTTACCGTTGGTGCCAGTCACCGCTAAAACTGCAGCCACATAACTTAACTCTTGCGCTTGTGACATACGACTTAAAGCAGAAATTGCGCGCGCAAAAAATTCAATCTCACTCCACACATCGATTTCAGCCTGCTCAGCCCTAACCAAGAAAGCATAGGTTGGGTCTTGCACCGGAGAAAGTCCTGGGCTAATACCAATCACGTCAATATTCTTAAGTAAGACTTCATCCAGGGGACCAAAACAAACATCTTTGAGGCCAGCAATCCGAAGCTCTTCCAGCCAAGCATTTTGACGCACAGTAAAAGAGGATTGCTCACGCGTATCAGCTAAGCGGACTTCGGCACCATTTCGCAGGCACCACTTCGCCATAGCTACTCCAGACTCACCCAATCCCAAGATAAGGAATCGGCTTGGAGCTTGGTAACCTTCATTACTCATGAAGGCTGCACTTGCAAAGGTATTTTCTAAAATCAACATATTTACTTTTGGATCACCGTAACTTCAAGCTAGATAAGCCAATTAAGACTAGAAGGATGGTAATGATCCAGAAACGCACAACCACTTGCGTCTCCTTCCAACCACCCAATTCAAAATGGTGATGCAATGGCGCCATCCGGAAAATGCGACGACCCTCTCCAAAATGTTTTTTTGTGAGCTTGAACCAAAATACTTGCATCATTACCGAAACAGTTTCAGCAACAAAGATGCCGCCCATCACAAACAACACAATTTCTTGACGAACAATCACAGCGATGGTGCCAAGGGCTCCGCCCAAAGCGAGTGCACCCACATCACCCATAAATACTTGTGCTGGGTGTGTGTTGAACCAAAGGAAGGCTAAGCCAGCACCGCCCATAGCTCCACAGAAAATCATGAGTTCACCAGCACCTGGTATGTAAGGGAAGAGGAGATACTTTGCATAAATCGCATTACCCATCACATAAGCAAAAGCACCCAAAGCAGCCCCTACCAAGATCACTGGCATGATGACAAGGCCATCTAGACCATCGGTTAAGTTCACTGCATTACTACTGCCTACGATTACTAAGTAACTCAAAATAATGAAGCCCATCACACCCAATGGATAGCTCACTTCTTTCATAAAGGGCAACAGCAAGTTGGTTTTTGCAGGCAGATCTAAAGCAAATCCACTTCTTAACCATTCATAAAATAATTGCAATACTTTTAGGTTATTTACTTCAGAAACGGAGAATGCAAGATAGATAGCGGCAAATAAACCAATTAGTGTTTGCCAGAAGAACTTCTCTCTTGAAGCCATGCCTTTAGGATCTTTGTAGACTACTTTGCGATAGTCATCTACCCAGCCAACTAAACCAAAACCAAAAGTCACAATCATCACAATCCAAATAAATCGATTGCTGAGATCGGCCCACAACATGCATGAGATAAAGATGCCGATCAAAATCAAAACACCACCCATAGTTGGGGTGCCTGATTTCACTAAATGGGTTTGTGGCCCATCAGTGCGGACTGCTTGACCCATTTTCAGGGCGCTTAATTTACGAATCACCCAAGGTCCTGCAGCTAAACCAATCAATAATGCAGTCACCGTTGCCATCACTGCTCTAAAAGTGATGTAGTTAAATACCCGGAAGAATCCGAAATCATCTTGCAACCATTGCGCCAACATTAAGAGCATGTTTTAGCCTCCTCTAACAAGGCCTGCACTACACGCTCCATGCGCATAAACCGTGAACCTTTAACCAAAATATTTAAGTGCTGATTGCTGCCGCTAGACTGGGCATGCAAAGCATCTCTTAATTGCATAATGAGACTATCCATATCGGCAAAATGAGTTGCACTAGATACAGTCGCACTATTACCAACAACCTCGTTAAATCCCTGAAGAGCAAATTGGCATTGCTCCCCCAAAGCAAATAGTTTTGAGATTCCTTGTTCAGCAGCATAGGCACCAACTTCACGATGAAACTCGGGGCCCTGATTGCCAACCTCACCCATATCACCCAAAATCAACCAAGATAAATTACCCGATTGCTTTAAAGCATCGATGGCAGCTCTTACGGAATCCGGGTTAGCGTTATAGCTATCGTCAATTAAGGTGTGATTTGAATCAATCACTTTTGCCTGCATACGCCCATTTACTGGCGAGAATGATTCAAGACCCTGCTTAATCTTTTCAAGACTTATACCTGCTGCGATACCAACCGCACTCGCAGCCAAGGCATTGCGAACATTGTGACTACCCAATGTATTTAATTGAACTTCGATAGCCCCTTGTTCAGTTTTAATCTGTACATGCCCATTGCTTAGCAAACTTCCGGTCACAGCAGCCGAAACCTTAGACTGAGCAGACAACAAAACAAAATCAATGACTTTTCGACCAGCAGCAGCCTGGCGCCAAACATTTGAAAATTCTGAGTCTGCTGGGAATACAGCAATACCATCAGTTGGCAAAGCACGAATAGCATCTGAATGCTCTTCTGCTACCGCCGCTACTGTGGCCATGAACTCTTGATGCTCGCGCTGGGCATTATTAATTAATGCGATATTTGCTTGCGCAATCGCAGCTAACTGCGCTGTTTCACCAGGATGATTCATACCAAGCTCAACCACAGCAAGGCGATCCGTTGCGCGCAATTTCAACAGTGTCAGTGGCAAACCAATATCGTTATTCAGATTTCCCTTGGTAACCAAAGTATTTTGTTCGCCCACTGCGGCTTTAAAAATTGAAGCAATCATCTCTTTAACGGTAGTCTTACCATTGCTGCCAGTAACCAATGCCAAAGGAATGGGGTGATTAGCCCGCCATGCTTTTGCTAAATTTCCCAAACCAATACGCGTGTTTGAAACGTAAATAGCAGGTAAGTCCGGCGGGCATTTATCTTGCGAACTAACTAAGGCAGCACTGGCGCCTGCCTTAGTCACATCGGATAAAAAGTCATGTGCATCAAAGCGCTCACCAACTAAAGCGACAAATAATTCATTGCGATCGATCTGGCGACTGTCAGTACCTACTCGAGAAATAGAGATTTCCTGGGCAGCTTGTGCAGAAGTATTCAGTAATTTACTTCCAGGCAACATTGCCTGTACTTGTGCAAGGGTGGTCATGATAGACATCAGGCTCCACCTCCAGCGGCTAAGCGAATATGCTCTTGATCAGAAAAATCAAATTTCTTACCATTAGTTTCTTGAGTAGTTTCATGACCCTTGCCAGCAACCAAGACAATATCGCAAGCATCCGCATGACGAATTGCTGCCATGATGGCAGATGCACGATCGGCTATAACTTGAACGTTCTGTGCATCCTTGCTAATACCACCGCGCACCATCTCCATAATGGCTTGTGGATTTTCAGAACGAGGGTTGTCGCTTGTAATCAGAATATGGTCGGCATTGCGCTCTGCAACAGCACCCATTAGCGAACGCTTACCAGCATCACGATCACCGCCACAACCAAAGACACACCAAATTTTTCCACCGCGCTGCTCAGCAATAGGACGTAATGCTTGTAAGGTTTTCTCCAAAGCATCTGGGGTATGCGCGTAATCCACAACTGCTAACAAGCCCTCTGTCTTTTGAGATTTACCCAAAGGAATTAACTCCATACGGCCAATCACTGGATTTAATTGGCTCACTTTTTGAGCGGCTACTTCCAAGCTCATACCCTGTGAAAGTAATACCGTCCACACCGCAAGCGCATTACTTAAATTAAACTCACCTAGCAAAGGAATATGCAATTGAGCACTTCCCACTCCATTAAAAATGAAGCTTGCGTTGTAACCCGCTCCACTCAGTAGGACATCTTTTGCATAGATACGAAATAAACGATCACCAAATTTTTCAAATCCTTGGAACGCGGATTGAGACAATGCATATGCCCAGACCTTCAAGCCCTCTTTTGCCAACAAGTTCATGGCAAGCTCACGACCAAAAGCATCATCCAAGTTAATCACTGCGTGCTCAAGGCCGGTTTGCTGAAATAACTTAGCCTTTGCCTCGGCGTAATCAGCCATGCTGCCGTGGTAATCGAAGTGATCCTGCGTCAGATTCGTAAATACTGCACAGTGAATATCTGTTCCGGCGATTCTCTCTTGATGCAAAGCATGTGAAGATACTTCCATCGCCACTTGTTTTGCTTCAGCGCTACGTAACTCTGCTAGCTGCGTTTGTAATTTAGGTGCATCTGGAGTGGTGTAGCCAGTTTGAACCAATGCACTAGGGAACCCAGTACCTAGGGTGCCCAAAACTGCAGTGCGATGACTACTTGTATCTAAAGCCTGAGCCAACCATTGTGTGATGCTAGTTTTGCCATTAGTGCCAGTAACACCAATGATTTTTAATGCTTTACTCGGATGGCCATACCATTGCGCACATAGCTCACCCGCTTTTGTAGCAAGATGTTCAACAGCAAAACATTGTGGATGATCTAAATATTGCTTACCCGTACCCGCTGGATCGAAGACCACAGCGGCTGCACCACTCTCTAATGCCGCCTCAATAAATTGACGACCATCACGCAAAGCATTGCCATGACCTACAGGGTAGGCAAAAAAGATATCGCCAGACTGAATCTGGCGACTATCCGCACATACTTTTGCGGAGAAGTTCGCTAAAGTATGTAAGTGGTCAATCAAATGATTGGTGTCTATTTTCAAATCCACCCTCATCGCTTCAAAACCACATGTTGAGCGTGTGCAGCTGCTGGCCGAATTTCTTCTGGGGCTTTATCTTCCAACACCATTTGCTTAACTTTATTGTCTGGCAAGACGTTTAATGAACGCAGCGTCTCCCCAACAATTGTCGAGAATACGGGTGCTGCAACATCACCTCCGTAGTAGCTCCCCCCAGTAGGCTCATCGATCATAACCGCCACCGAGATACGTGGCTCACTAATAGGCGCGATACCAGCAAAATACGCTAAGTATTTATTTCCATAACCTTTTCCTACAATCTTGTGTGCAGTGCCCGTTTTACCACCTACGCGATATCCATCCGCCTGAGCTTTGACAGCCGTTCCACCAGGCTGAGTGACCGTCTCCAACATTTGACGCATTTCAGTTGCAGTTTTGGCTGAGATCACTCTGGTTCCAGGCTTAAATTCGGGGCTGCGCTCAATCGTGATGGGCACCAACTCCCCATCACGGGCAAAGATCGTATAAGCGCGAGCCACTTGAAATAATGAACCTGATAAGCCGTATCCAAATGCAATGCGCGCTTGATCGCTTGCCACCCATTTTGAATAAGGATGAAGAGTGCCAGCCACTGCGCCACGAAACCCAATTTTTGGAGTCTGGCCAAAGCCAACGGCGCTATACATATCCCACATCTCTTCAGGCGTGAGGTAATTCATTGCAATCTTGGCCGCGCCAATATTGCTGGATTTTTGAATCACTTGCGCTATAGTTAAATTGCCGTTGGGATGTGTGTCAGTAATTGGCTTTTTGCCAACTAAATAACTCGCACCAATTACCATGTTCGTGGTGGGTGTGATTGCACCCTTCTCTAAAGCAGCTGAAACTGTAAATGGCTTAATCGTAGAACCAGGCTCAAACATATCTGTCAATGCCCGATTGCGCAGTTGCTCTCCCGTGAGATATCTGCGGTCATTTGGGTTGTAGCTTGGGTAATTTGCAAGAGCTAAGATTTCGCCAGACTGAGTATCAATCACAACAGCACTGCCTGCTTTTGCGTGATGTTCCTCGACTGCACTCTTTACTGCGTTATAGGCAATATATTGAATCTTACTGTCAACTGATAACTGCAAATCCTTACCGTTTTGAGGCAAGCGATCAATGCCCACTTCCTCAACTACACGCCCCAGCCGATCAACGACCACACGACGTTGCCCAGTGTGACCAGCTAGCTGCTCTTCTCTTGAATACTCTATTCCTTCTTGGCCAAGATCATTCACATTTGTAAAGCCAACCACGTGCGCCATCGCCTCACCTTCTGGGTAGAAGCGACGATATTCATTATTTAAACCAATGCCAGGGATCTCTAGCTGTTTAATTTGCTGCGCTACAACTGGATCAACTTGACGCTTTAAGAAAACCTGCTTGCGCTCTTCTTTCAACTTTTTGCGCAGATCAGATTCGCTCATTTGCAAAAGACTTGCCAATTTCTGCACTTTGTCTGCGGCTAAATCATCTGGAACGGTATCGTTATAGGCAATCACCGACTTGGCTTCCAAGCTCGTTGCAATCACTTGGCCGTTACGATCCAAAATTTTTCCGCGACTAGCGGGTAGCTCTAATTCGCGCTGAGTACCACGCACACCTTTAGCTTCATAGAACGCATTTCCTGGACCCTGAATCCAAAATGCTCGTAGCAGCAACATCATGAATACAAAGAACAAAAGGAATAGCATCAAACGCGACCGCCACATTGGCAGGCGTAAAACTAAATTTGGCGTAGTAGAGAAGCCAACCGGTCTCATTTCGCCTCCTTAAGATACAAGGTGCGCTCAGGAGAAATCGGAGACATATGTAATTGATTGCGAGCGACGTCGCGAATACGTGCAGACTTCGATAAATTCCGCTGCTCATACTCTAAGCGCAACCAGTCTTGGTTTAACTTACGCTCTTCTATCTGCGCGCGCTCTTGAAGGATGAATAATTTTCGCGCACGTTGCTGAGCCGCAACCAGCGATAGGGCGCAAATCAATAGCAATGCGAGCAGAGTCAAGGTAGCGCGATTCATGCGGATACTCCCATGCGCTTTTCAGCCACACGCATGATTGCAGAGCGGGCACGAGGATTCTCAGATACCTCAGCATCGCTTGGCTTAACTCGACCAATAATTTCTAGGGCGCTTTGTGGCAAGTCTTTTTCGCGTACCGGTAACCCACGGGGCACTTCGACTTTTGCATGCGCTTGCATAAACTGCTTCACGATACGGTCTTCTAACGAATGAAAACTAATCACTGCAAGTCTTGCGCCGGGCTTTAATAATTTCAAAGCCGCCTTCAAACCGAGTTCCAAATCTTCTAACTCGCGATTAATAAAAATACGCAATGCTTGAAAGGTTCTTGTTGCGGGATCTTGGCCAGCTTCGCGAGTACGCACCACGCTTGCAACTAGGCTTGCCAACTGAGTAGTCGTTTTAGGGGAAAGGCCTTCTTCTCGCTTAGCCACTATGGCTTTTGCGATCTGAAATGCAAAGCGTTCTTCTCCGTAAGTCTTAATCACGTGAGTGATTTCCTCCGGTGGCGCCTGCTCCAACCAATCTGCTGCAGTTAAACCATGATCGGTATTCATGCGCATATCGAGCGGGCCTTCTCGGCGAAAAGAAAATCCCCGATGCGCTTCGTCTACTTGAGGTGAGCTGATTCCCAAGTCCAATAAAATTCCATCGACTGATTCCGCCTCTGCATACTGATCCATGTGTGCAAAACTGTCGTGCACAATTTTTAAACGTGGATCGTTGATTTTTTGCGCCACTGCAATCGCATCCAAATCTTTGTCGAAAGAAATCATTCGCGCCGAAGGATTCAACTCCTTGAGCAAGGCTTGTGTATGACCGCCGCGCCCGAAGGTTCCATCGATTACCAAAATTTTGTTTGCTGCACTTTGATTTTGAATCAGCGGACCGCCAACTAGCGCCGTCACCGCCTCGGCCAGTAACACTGGGCGATGAGTTATGTTCATGGCACCCTGTCATCAAAAATTAAATTGCTTAAGTGCTTCAGGCATGCCTTGCGCAATCGCAGCCTGTTCTTTTGCAGCGTATGTAGCCGCATCCCACAATTCCAAGTGACTTCCCATCCCAAGCAATATCACTTCTTTTTCAATGCCAGCTGCAGCACGCAACTCTGGACTTACCAGTACGCGACCGGCACTATCCAAGTCCATTTCTGCTGCGTTACCTAAAAAAATACGGCGCCACCAATGGGCATCCATCGGAAGTTGCGCAACTCTTGCTCTGAAGGTTTCCCACTCAGGCCTGGGAAAGAGAAGCAAGCAGCCATCGGGGTGTTTTGTGAGCGTGATGCGGCCCTCGCCTTGTACCAACAAGGCGTCACGATGCTTAGCCGGCACAGACATGCGACCTTTTGCATCTAAATTGAGAGCTGACGCACCTTGAAACACCATTTACCCCACTTTTTCACACTTCCTCCCACTTTAGAGGATCGCACTAATAGGGTCAAGTGTTTTTAGGAGTTTTTTTAGGAATTTCTCTAGTGTTTACAAACACTTAGCGTCATGTGTTGAGAAAATGGTGATAATAAAATAGCTACTTGAAACAATGGCTTGGAAAATATACTTAAGAATAGATCTTAGCTATTGCACTAGATAATGCCTAAATATACTGTATTTAAAAACAGTAATACGTAAAAAAATATCTCAAAAATTAATCAGAGATGAGTTTTGAGAATTAAAACCTATTTCCGTATTAAATTTTGTAAGCAGTGGTGGTCATTATCCTAGACATCGCCTGCATTATTTTTTGAATGGGTTCTGGCAAATTTGCACCGCCAGCATTTTTTGCAGCTTGTCCGTGAGCAATTTCATCAATGCGCATTTGATCCACAATTGCACGAGATCGTTGATCTTCTTTTGGCAATTTTTCGAGATGACTTTCCAAGTGATTCTCGACTTGTTTTTCTGTTTCAGCAACAAAACCTAAACTCCACTTATCGCCCGCTAAGCCTGCTGCCAAGCCAATTGCAAAGGATCCCGCATACCAAAGTGGATTGAGATAACTAGTGTGTGACCCGAGCTCTTGAAGACGATTTTCACACCATGCCAGATGATCCATTTCTTCTTGCCCAGAGTGATCTAACATCTCCTGAATTTCAGGATTTCGAGCAACTAATTTTTGCGATTGATACAGCGCTTGTGCACAAACTTCACCCACATGATTGACTCGCATGAGTCCTGCTGCATGTTTGCGCTCGACAGCATCCAAACCGGAATTACCTCCAAAATCCGATCCTGGAGTCGGTCTATGGGCATGAGCACCGCCGACCACCGACCGAAGGGCGGTATCAAACTCCAGAATCAGGCGATCTATTGGAGACATGCGCGTGGAAAACTAAACCAAAACCTCTGCTTTACAGCTTTGTTTAGTCTTTAACCCCAACTCTGCCAAGAGCTCACGGTCTTGTTCTGCCTCGGGATTACCGGTAGTGAGTAGTTGCTCACCATAGAAAATAGAGTTAGCTCCCGCCATAAAGCACATGGCCTGAACTGCCCTGCCAAGCTCCTGACGACCGGCAGATAAACGTACGCGGGCTTTAGGCATCGTGATCCTAGCAACCGCAATCGTTCTCACAAACTCCAGTGGGTCCAAAGGCTTTTGCTCAGCTAAGGGCGTACCGGCTACTGGCACTAGATGATTGATAGGAACGGATTCTGGGTAGGGTCTCAAATTGGCTAAGCGAGCCAAAAATGCGGCGCGCTGCCGTCTAGACTCGCCCATGCCGACAATACCGCCACAACAAACCGACATGCCAGCGGCGCGGACATTGGATATCGTATCCAAACGGTCTTGGTAGCCTCTGGTTGAGATCACAGAACGGTAGAAATCTTCGCTGGTATCTAAGTTATGGTTATAAAAGTCTAGGCCAGCCTCTTGCAGTGCCTGGGCTTGATCCGCCTCCAGCATGCCTAAGGTGGCGCAGGTCTCCAGACCCAAGGCTTTTACGCCCTTGATCATGGCAGTCACTTTTTCAATATCGCGGTCTTTGGGTTCGCGCCATGCGGCACCCATACAGAAACGGTTAGAACCGGCGGCTTTAGCAGCTTTGGCAGCCTCTAAGACCTCTTCTAAGCCCATTAACTTCTCAGCCTTAACGTCGGTGTCATAACGAGCAGCTTGAGGGCAATAACCACAATCCTCAGGACAACCGCCCGTCTTAATTGACAACAAAGTGGCTAATTCAACATCACCCTCTGGGAAATAGGCTTTATGAGTCTCTTGAGCCTTCAACATCAATTCATTCAAAGGAAGTGCAAATAAGGCTTCAATTTGAGCCACTGACCACTCGCCAGTTGCCTCTCCCCCTGCGCTTACGCCCTGATGCAAATCCGCTTTAGATTTGAATTGGGTTAAGGGTTTTTCAACGGTTTGAGTGTCCTGCATGGGTAAATTCCAGAAAATGAGGGGATTCAAGGCATAAACATAACAGATACAGGCCTGAATTTGGAAAAACTAGTGGTCAAATATCAAACATGAAGGTTATTTCTGATTTAAATCAAGCCCCCCTCGTTAATCGCAGCCTTGCAGCCGTCTGGCATCCATGCACGCAGATGAAACAGCATGAGTCCTTTCCACTGGTTGCCATTACAAAAGGTAAGGGTGCCTGGCTCTATGACGAAAACGGAAAAGCCTTACTCGACTCCATTAGTTCTTGGTGGACCAATTTATTTGGCCACTCCAACCCACGCATCAATCAAGCCATTACCACGCAACTCGAAAAAATTGAGCATGTAATGCTCGCCGGATTTACGCATGCGCCCGTAGTAGAGCTATCTGAAAAACTGTCTGCACTCACCAATCACCATTTAGGCCATGTCTTTTATGCCTCCGATGGTGCGTCTGCAGTAGAAATAGCGCTCAAGATGAGTCACCACTACTGGCAACTCAACGGCAAACCACAAAAGAAGAAATTTGTTTGCTTGGAAAATGGTTATCACGGGGAAACACTTGGTGCATTAGCAGTAACGGATGTTGCTATTTTTCGGGACGCCTATGGATCGTTATTGCAAGATGTCTTTACCATTACATCACCTGATGCACGCAAAGCAAAAGCTGGTGAGAGCGCAGAAGATGTAGCAAGATATGCAGCAAAACAACTCGAAGAATTATTTGTAAAAGAACATGGCAATATTGCTGCCATTATTGTCGAGCCTTTGGTGCAGTGCGCAGGGCAAATGGCCATGCACTCTTCCGAGTATCTACGTTTAGTCAGGGATTTATGTGATCGCTACGAAGTACATCTGATTGCAGATGAGATTGCGGTGGGCTGTGGGCGGAGTGGCAAGTTCTTTGCCTGTGAGCATGCTGGTATCTGGCCAGACTTCTTAACCCTGTCCAAAGGAATTAGCGGCGGCTATCTTCCACTGTCACTCTGCCTTACGACAGACCAGATATATCAAGCTTTTTATGGCGATCAAATCCAGCAAGGGTTTTTACATTCTCATTCTTATACCGGTAACCCACTAGCGTGTGCTGCCGCACTGGCTTGTTTAGAGATTTTCGAAACTGACAAAGTATTAGAAAAAAATATTGAGCGCTCAAAGGATTTAGCAAATGCATTTGCGTGGGCAAAAACGGATTCCCGCATTGAGCATTGGCGCCAGCAAGGAATGATCTTGGCATTCGATATTAAAAATGAGTTTCTGAAAAAGCCTAAGATGTTTGCGCGAACGATGTTCTCAAACTGTTTAAGCGAAGGTGTATTGATTAGACCAATCGGCAATACTATCTACGTCATGCCACCGTATATTTTGTCTGCAGCAGAAACCATTCAACTAGGTCATGCCGTGCAAGCTGCCCTTGAGAAAACCCTGGCATGACGAGCGCATATCAAGCCTTAAAGTTGGCGCAAGAGCAGATTGCAGATCTTGAGTCGCAATTACTCAAACGCAAACTCAGAGCAACAGAATCTCCATGCGATACCAAAGCTTTAGTTGATGGACGCGAGCTCAAAGCATTTTGTAGCAATGACTATTTAGGACTAGCAAACCATCCTGCGTTAATTCAAGCGCTTGCTGAAGGCGCTCAGAAGTATGGGGTAGGCAGTGGCGCCTCCCATCTGATTAGCGGCCACAGTAGGGCTCATGAACTGCTTGAAAACCAATTGGCCTCTTTTCAAAAGCAACACATTCCGAATGCGCGTGCCCTATTTTTTAGTACCGGCTATCTCGCCAACCTTACCGCCATCACAGGTCTAGCGAGACTTGCGCCGCAAAAATCTACTAGTATTTATTCGGCCAAGCTAAACCATGCTTCTTTAATTGATGGGATTCGTTTAGCGGCTGCTCAGACTCAAGCAAATGTCGTGCTGTTTGATCATACGCATCTTGACTCATTAAATGAATTACTGAAAACTGATCAACATCCACTAAAGATTATTGTTACCGATGGCGTCTTTAGTATGGATGGTGACCTCGCTCCAGCAAAAGAATTATTAAAGCTTGCTGAGCGATACGATGCACTGTTACTTATGGATGATGCTCACGGTTTCGGAGTATTGGGCAAACAAGGTCATGGCATTTTGGAGCAGGAAAATATCTACTCTGATCGCCTTATTTATATTGGCACTCTTGGAAAAGCTGCAGGCGTCAGCGGCGCCTTTGTTTGTGCACAAGCAACTTTTATTGAGTGGCTCATTCAAAAGGGTCGCCCTTTCATTTACAGCACCGCAACGCCACCTGCGATAGCGCATACACTCTCAAAGAGCTTGAAAATCATTGAAGGGGACGAGGGCAGCAAGCGCCGCACTCAACTCAATAAACTGATTCGCATCTGGCAAGATGAAATGGAATTTTCTCAATGGGAAAAGGTATCCTCTTGTACCGCCATACAGCCCGTCATTTTGGGCAGTAATGCCAATGCTCTGCTCGCCGCTAAGTTACTTGATGAGGCAGGTTATTGGATTCCTGCTATTCGCCCTCCTACCGTACCCAATGGCAGTGCAAGATTACGCATTACGTTCTCTGCTAACCATGGCGAAGCAGATGTGCGTCAACTAATTGATACCTTAAAGACCATTGAGCAAACAGTCATTCAAAAGGGCTCTCATGAGTAAAGCCACAGGCTTCTTTGTCGCCGGTACAGACACCGAGGTTGGAAAAACGCTGGTGAGCGGCGCTCTCATTCTGAAATTACGCGAACAGGGAATGAAAGCGATTGGCTTTAAACCGGTTGTTGCTGGAACTTATCAAGATACACAAGGTCACACTCTGAATGAAGATTTAGAAACACTGCGCATCGCCTCAAACCTCAGCTCCACTGAATTGAGTTTGTGTCCTTATGTATTAGGGCAGCCAGTGGCTCCCCATTTGGTAGCTGCGCAACAAGGTCTGAAACTTGAAATGAGTACGATCTTGCAGGCATTGCAGAATGTTCAAAATCAGGCTGATTGCGTTGTGGTTGAGGGTGCCGGCGGCTTCCTTATCCCCCTAAATGACCGGGAAGATTTGGGGACTTTCGCCCAAAAAATTAAATTACCCATCATCTTGGTGGTCGGTATGAAATTAGGTTGCATTAATCACGCCCTCCTGACCTATGCGGCAATCAAAGCGCGCAACTTAAATATTGCAGGATGGGTAGCTAATACCCTATCCACAGAAATGCCTTTGCTTGAAGAAAATATTCAGACTCTGCAAGCCAGAATAGACACCCCATTTTTAGGCCTCATTCCAGCACTTCCCAAAGAACTCCAAAAAGCCGATAACAGCCCATATTCAATTGAAGCCTTGGGTTTTGCTGCAAAGCACATTCAACTACCCAGCAATTAATTTGCGGTAATTTAGCCCAAAAGGCATATCTAAAGACTTTCGGATAAGATGAAGGGATGCATTTATCCCCAGAAATTATTGACTCCGCGGAAGCTATTCAAGAAATTCGACGCAATATTCATGCGCACCCTGAATTGCGTTTCGAAGAAAATCGCACTGCTGATCTAGTTGCAGAAGCGCTTTCTAGCTGGGGAATTACAGTCTATCGTGGCATGGGGAAAACGGGTGTTGTAGGTCGTTTAGATGGTGACTTAGGCCCCGGAAAAATGATTGGTTTGCGCGCTGATATGGACGCGCTTCCATTGCAGGAGCACAACAACTTTGCTCATGCATCAACAAATCCCGGAAAAATGCATGCTTGTGGACATGATGGTCACACAGCAATGCTACTTGGAGCGGCGCAGTATTTATCAAATCACCGCGACTTCAAAGGCACGGTGATTTTTATTTTCCAACCAGCAGAGGAAGGTGGCGCTGGTGCGAATGAAATGATTAAGGATGGGCTTTTTAAAGAGTTTCCATGCGATGCAGTATTTGGCTTGCATAACTGGCCCGGCTTAGCAGAAGGTCACTTTGGAGTGACCTCCGGCCCAATGATGGCTTCAAGCAATACTTTTGAAATTACCATCACAGGCAAAGGTGGTCACGCCGCCCTACCCCACAATAGCGCAGATCCAGTATTTACTGGCGCCCAAGTAGTGCTTGCATTACAGAGCATCATTACACGCAATAAACGCCCTGTAGATGCTGCTGTTTTATCCATCACGCAATTTCATGCGGGCGAAACAAGCAATGTCATTCCGGATAGCGCCTTCATTGGCGGTACGGTACGTACATTTACTTTAGACGTCTTAGATTTAATCGAGCAACGTTTACGAGAAATTGCTCATAGCGTTGCAGGCGCATTTGATTGCCAAGCAGAAATTGCGTTTTCCAGAAATTACCCTCCCCTGATAAATCATGCTAACGAAGTGGAATTTGCAACTGAAGTCATTAGTGAATTGGTTGGCAAGCAGAATATCAATGCTTCAATCGATCCCACAATGGGCGCGGAAGACTTCGCGTTTATGTTGCTAGAGAAGCCGGGCTGTTACGTATTCTTAGGTAATGGGGACGGCGATCATCGCTCAGTAGGTCATGGCATGGGTCCATGCCACTTACACAATCCCTCTTACGACTTCAATGACTCCTTGATTCCAATCGGCGTGAGCTATTGGGTCAAACTAGCTCAACGCTTCCTAGAAAAAAACTGAGTTCTTTCAAACTTTCTCTTCAGCTATTGAATTAAGAATTGGTAAATTTAGCTGGGCGCTTTTCCATGAACGCAGCCATGCCTTCTTTTTGATCACTCGTTCCAAAGCAAGCATGAAAGAGGCGGCGCTCAAAATGAATACCTTCAGACAAGGTAGTTTCATAAGCAGTGTTGATACTTTCCTTCACCATCATTGCAGTTAACAAAGGCATATCTGCAATTCCTTTGGCAATTGCTTTAACTTCTTTCAGCAAATCTGCTTGTGGGAAGATCCTTGCAACCAAACCGGAGCGCTCAGCTTCAGCGGCATCCATCATGCGGCCCGTCAAAGCTAGATCCATCGCTTTTGCTTTGGATACCGCGCGAGGTAAGCGCTGTGTACCGCCAGCGCCTGGGATAATGCCTAGCTTTACTTCGGGCTGAGCAAACTTAGCATTATCCGCCGCCATGATCGTGTCGCACATCATGGCCAACTCACAGCCACCACCAAGGGCATAGCCAGAGACAGCAGCGATTACAGGCTTACGTATTTTTTTGATCTCTTCCCAGTTACGGGTAATAAAGTCACCGCGATAAACATCTTTTAAACCGTACTTGGCCATTGAGGCAATATCCGCTCCAGCAGCAAATGCCTTTTCACTGCCAGTAACGATCATGCAACCAATATTGTCATCCGCGTCAAATGCCATTAATGCAGCACCAAGCTCTTCCATGAGCTGATCGTTCAAGGCATTTAACACTTCAGGGCGATTCAAAGTAATGGTGGCAACCTTACCATCCACTTCAGTCAAAATAGTTTTGTAGCTCATGAATTTCTTTCGGTGAAAAGTATTAATTAACGTGGCAACAACAACCACATCCTGCCATTTTGTTTCATACGACCTGCCATCTCTCCAGCAGCATCTCCGGATCCCCAATAGTAGTCGGCTCTGACGCCACCCACAATTGCTTTACCCGTATCCTGTGCCATCACCAGCTTTTGCAAAGGCTGACTACTTAATGGTTTGGTGGCTGCTAAAAAGACAGGCGCGCCCAGTGGCAAGGCTTGTAAATCTACTGCAATACTGCGCTCAGCTGTGAGCGGAACACCGAGGGCGCCATTTGGGCCTAAATCAGCAGAGAGATTACCAGGTAACTCTTTAAAGAAAACAAAACGGGGATTGGCGTTCAGCATTTCATTTACTTGGCCGGGATTTCTTTTAGCCCATTGTGAAATGCCTTGCATCGTCGCTTCACTACGTGTGATTTCTTTGCGATCTAACAACCACTGAGCAAAGGATTTAAAAGGCTGATCATTGGTGCCCGCAAAACCCAGACGCAGGATGCGTCCATCCTCAAGACGAATTTTTCCAGAACCTTGAATTTGCATGAACGCTGCTGCTACTGGATCCTGCACCCAAGCAATTTCAGAACCCTGCAAGACACCAGAACTCATTAGCTCGGCACGGCTTGGGCCTGGGTTGGGCTTAGATTTGCGCCAAGCATTAGGGTAGCCGTAGAGCGGCACGTTATAAGCACTCGTACGAGTTTGTGAGCCATTCATTACTGGTTCGTAATAACCCGTGATCAAGCCCGTGTCACTACCGGAGCTATTGCGAATTTCATAAGCTTGAAAATTATTTTCAAAATATTTACGAATAGCCTGCGTATCACGGCTTGATACATTGGCGGCCTGGGCACACACTGAGCGCCAGTTCACATCAGCACTTTTCTTACGCAAAGCATCGCAACTTTTTAACCAAGCAGGCCAAGCCTGAGACAAGTCGTCTTCCTGCCATCCAGGCAAGGCTTGCCAAGAGACAGCACTAAAGCTTGCAATCGAGGAGCTATAGCTTGATGGCGAAGTGCCAGAACCACTAGAGCGATATCCCGCCCCCCGAGTGGGAGGCGTAGAACATCCAACAATCAAGCTAGTTATGAGGATAGCGAATACACTTAACGGAACTAATTTAAATTTAGAAATCATGATTGCCAATTTACTCGATGAATACCCAATGCTACTGTTTGCTTTCGAAGGCGCTGTTGCCTTAGGACTTTTGTTATTTATTGTTCTTTGGACAGGCAAGGGCAAAAAATAACATTCTCACCACCCTACGTTAATGCAGAGTACGTGGCATCACCAGGGCAAACTCTGGGATAGGGGCCTGAAAGAACTGGGCATCCTCAGTGACACAAAAATACTCCCCACGCATTGTTCCGGCCGGAGTGGGCAAGGTTGCCCAGCTGGTGTACTCAAAGTGCTCTCCAGAGCGTAATAGCGGTTGCTGCCCAACAACGCCCAGACCTCTGACCTCCTGGACATCGTTATCCCCGTCTGTAATGAACCAATGGCGGGCAATTACCTGAATACTGGCAGTCCCCGTATTGCGGATAGTTACCGTATAAGCAAAGGCAAATTGGCGGTTATCGGGGTCAGATTGCTCAGGAAGGTACTGGGCTTTGACCGTAATGCTCATTTCGTGGGGATTCATGGACGAATTCTGCTCCATCCTAAGGCCAACTGCAAGCTAGAATCTAGGGATGGAAAGCCAAAAATCATCCTCAAATAGTCAATTTGTTATTGCCCCATCCATTTTGTCGGCTGACTTCGCCTGTCTTGGCAAGGAAGTTCAAGACGTTTTAGTGGCGGGCGCCGACTGGATTCACTTTGACGTGATGGATAACCACTATGTGCCCAACCTGACTATTGGCCCCTTGGTTTGCGAGGCTATTCGTCCTTATGCAAATAAAGATGGCAAACCTGCGGTGATCGATGTGCATTTAATGATCGAGCCGGTAGATCGCATCGTCCCTGACTTTGCCAAAGCAGGCGCCAATTTAATTAGCTTTCATCCCGAAGCAAGTCCTCATGTCAATCGCACATTGAACTTGATTCGCGATCAAGGATGTCAAGCAGGTCTTGTTTTGAATCCAGCTACACCCCTAGATCATCTCGATCACACATTGGAATTACTCGATCTGGTTTTGCTGATGTCAGTCAACCCAGGCTTCGGTGGCCAGTCATTTATTCCCAGCACCCTCAATAAGATTGCTCAAGTACGCACACGCCTTGATCGCTACCAGACAGAGACTGGTCGACACATTCGTCTTGAGGTAGATGGCGGCATTAAAGTCGATAACATTGCAGAAGTAGCAAGAGCAGGTGCAGATACCTTTGTTGCAGGCTCAGCAATTTACGCACAAGAAAATTATGCTCAAGTAATTCAAGCAATGCGCACTGAATTAGGAAAGTCAGGAAAAGCGTAATGCAGCTTGCAGAATTTAACGCCCTAGCAAAGCAGGGTTTCAATCGTATTCCCTTGGTCAAAGAAGTTCTGGCAGATCTAGAGACTCCGCTATCACTCTATGTCAAGCTGACTCAAGCATTTGGCAAGACCAATACTTACTTATTGGAGTCTGTTTTAGGTGGCGAGCGTTTCGGCCGCTTCTCCTTTATTGGCCTGCCTGCCAGGACTATTGTCAGAACTGTTGGCACCCCTTCAACACCAGTCAACGAAGTAGTGACTGATGGAAAAGTAGTTGAGACAAATACTGATAATCCACTCGATTTTGTGGATGCTTATTTCAAGCGTTTTAAGGTAGCTTTACAAGCTGACATGCCCCGCTTTTGTGGTGGTCTTGCCGGCTACTTTGGTTATGACACCGTTCGCTATATCGAGTCACGTTTAGCCAAACATCAACTTCCAGATGAATTAGGTGTACCCGATATTCAACTGATGTTGACTGAAGAGTTGGCAGTGATTGATAATGTTGCTGGCAAAATTTATTTGATTGTTTATGCAGATCCGAGCATTGCTAATGCTTTTGAAAAAGCACAAGATCGCTTAAAAGAATTACTCGCTTGCCTCAGTAAGCCAGCAAATATGCCAGCATCTTTACCAAGCGCTAAAACTGAACTCATTCGTAAATTCAAAGCGGCTGATTTTGAAAAGGCAGTACTTAAAACCAAAGAATATATTTTGGCTGGCGATTGCATGCAGGTAGTCATCGGTCAACGCATTAGTAAACCATTTACAGACTCACCATTGGCTCTATACAGAGCCTTGCGCTCGCTCAATCCATCGCCATACATGTACTTCTATGACTTTGGGGATATGCAAATTGTGGGTTCATCTCCCGAGATTTTGGTGCGCCAAGAAAAACGGGCTGCCGAGAAGATTGTGACCATCAGACCACTGGCTGGCACCCGCCCTCGCGGAGCCAATCCACAGGAAGACGAACGTTTAGCCAAGGAACTCTTGGCCGACCCCAAAGAAATTGCTGAGCATGTGATGTTGATTGATTTAGCCCGCAATGATGTGGGTCGCATAGCCAAAACTGGCTCAGTCAAAGTCACCGACTCCATGTCTATTGAGAAATACTCCCACGTTCAGCACATCGTGAGTTCAGTAGAAGGCCATCTTTTGGACAATATGAGCAATATGGATGTATTGCGATCGACCTTCCCAGCGGGCACCTTATCAGGTGCGCCAAAAATTCGGGCAATGGAAATCATTGATGAGATGGAAATTGTGAAGCGGGGTGTTTACGGTGGTGCAGTGGGTTACCTCTCTTTCTCAGGCGATATGGATGTGGCCATTGCCATTCGTACCGGCGTAATCCGTGACGGCATGCTGCACTCTCAAGCAGGGGCTGGCGTCGTTGCCGACTCTGATCCGACTGCTGAATGGAAAGAAACCGAAGCTAAGGCACGTGCGGTATTGACGGCAGCAGATTTAGTACAAGGAGGACTCGATGCTCCTAATGATTGATAACTACGATTCATTTACCTACAACCTCGTTCAGTACTTTGCAGAACTAGGTGAAGAGGTCAAAGTCTTTCGCAATGATGAAATTGCTGTCGAAGATATTGCCAAATTGAATCCAGCGCGCATTTGCATCTCACCTGGGCCATGCAGCCCTTCTGAGGCAGGTATTTCAGTCGACACCATCAAGCGTTATGCGGGACAAATTCCGATTCTAGGTGTGTGCTTGGGGCACCAAGCTATTGGTGAAGCATTTGGCGGAAAAGTCATACGCGCCCAAAAAGTCATGCATGGCAAGACCGACAGCATTCATCACACTGGTGTGGGTGTATTTAAGAATTTGCCTGATCCATTTAAGGTGACTCGCTACCACTCTCTAGCCATTGAGAAAAGCTCTTTGCCAGCAATGCTAGAAGTGACTGCCACTTCATCTGATGGTGAGATCATGGGCGTACGCCATAAAGAACTCGCAGTTGAGGGCGTTCAATTCCACCCAGAATCTATTCTTTCTGAGCACGGTCACGCCTTACTCAAGAATTTTTTACAAAACAAATAAACAGTCTGCCAACAGCACCATGTCAATCACTCCGCAAGAAGCCCTCCAACGCTGCATTGAACATCGAGAACTATTTCATGATGAAATGACAGCCATGATGCGACTCATCATGAGCGGTGAAATGGCACCAGAGTTGGTAGCCGGATTGTTGGTTGCCTTGCGCACTAAAAAAGAAACTGTTGGTGAAATCGCTGCTGCCGCACAAGTGATGCGTGAGTTTGCTACCTCAGTAAAGGTGGATGACCGCAAGCACTTGGTGGATGTCGTGGGTACAGGTGGTGATGGCGCTCATACATTTAATATTTCTACTGCAGCGATGTTTGTGGCTGCGGGAGCGGGTGCAAAGATAGCCAAGCATGGCAATCGCAGCGTGAGCAGCAAATCAGGTAGCGCAGATGTATTAGAAGCGCTTGGCGTAAATCTGACTTTATCCGCTGATCAAGTCGCCACGTGCATCACTACTGTTGGTGCTGGCTTTATGTTTGCGCCGAACCATCATCCAGCGATGAAGAATGTAGTTCCCATTCGCAAGCAACTCGGTGTCCGGACTATCTTCAACATCCTTGGCCCTCTTACCAACCCCGCTGACGCTAAACGGATTTTGATGGGTGTATTTCATGCTGACCTAGTCGGCATTCAGGCGCGTGTATTACAAGCTTTGGGCATGGAGCATGCGCTCGTTGTGTACGGGCGAGATGGTCTGGATGAAATTTCCTTAGAGGGCCCAACCTTAGTTGGCGAACTTAAAGATGGCGTAGTGCGTGAATATGAAATTCATCCAAAAGATTTTGGATTAAATGCCGCGCCCACCAACAGCTTTAAAGTGGCTAATGCTGAAGAGTCCAAGCAGATTGTCTTGGATGTGCTCGATGGCAAACCTGGGCCTGCAAGCGATATCGTCTGCCTTAATGCCGGCGCCACACTATATGTAGCTGGAGTAGTAAAAGACATTGCTAGCGGTATTACCCTGGCCAGAGCAGCCATCACCTCTGGAGCGGCACGTCGAAAGTTAGATGCTTTTGTTGTAGCAACCCAATCTCAATAATTGATTATTCATGAGCGATATCCTCGATAAAATTGTTGCCACTAAAAAGATTGAAGTAGCTAGCTGCCTGCAGAAAATATCGCTTGCCAATCAACGTGAGCAAGCTGAAGCCAATAATCGTGATGCCCTTCTAAAGCCAAGAGGCTTTATTCAGGCTATTGAGAACAAGATTTCTGCCGGCAAGGCAGGAGTCATTACTGAAATCAAAAAGGCAAGCCCAAGCAAAGGTATCTTGCGTGAGAATTTCATGCCGGCAGACATTGCCCAGTCCTACGAAAAGCATGGTGCAGCCTGTTTATCAGTACTGACTGATGTGGATTATTTCCAAGGATGCAATGCCTATCTGCAACAAGCTCGTGCCGCCTGCAATATTCCCGTTTTGCGTAAAGACTTCACCATAGATCCGTATCAAGTCTACGAAGCTCGTGCGATTGGCGCCGATGCAATCTTGCTGATCGTGGCTTGCCTAGAATTAAATCAAATGAAAGAGCTTGAAGCCTGTGCACATGAGCTCGGTTTAGATGTGTTGGTCGAAGTTCACAATGCCCCAGAATTAGAGCAAGCGCTAGAACTCAGAACACCTTTACTTGGTATTAACAATCGAAACCTCAAAACCTTTGAGGTGACACTGCAAACCACCCTCTCTCTAATGTCCATGGTTCCGGACAACAAAACCTTAGTAACAGAGTCTGGCATCTTGAGTCACGCTGATGTAGAGCTCATGCGCAACAATCAAATCAACGCGTTCCTGGTTGGGGAGGCATTCATGCGGGCCACAGATCCAGGGACAGCGCTTAGTGAGCTGTTTTTCTAGTCTTTCGCAATAGATCTAAGCAGTATTTGATCAAAGAGATCAGTAGCAACGAACCCAGCACATCACCAATAAACATCACCAAGAAGTGATTTACAGTGCCTGTATTTTCTAAAGCCATCACTGAAAACCACCACTGATGTAAGCCTGCAGAGAGCAAGGCATAAATCAAAATACAAGCAATGAGTTTAGGGAAATTGAGATTACTTAAGTCTGACTCAAGGCGAAGATTGCTAAAAACAAAAAATCTAGCCAAATAAGGCGCAAATCCCGAAATTAATCCAACGCCAATACACAGCGTCAAGTCGTGCGGGAAATCGCCGTAATAGCTAATTAAAAATGAGGCTATAGCAATTCCAATGGCGCCGGGTAAACCAAAAATAAAGGTCAGAAATAAGCGGAGGCCAGCAGGTAGATAAATCCAACTCACCCCTAAGCCAAAAGTAATACTGTTGGTAAACCAGCTATTGCAATAAAAAAGAAGTGTGTACGCCATCGCACTAATGGCGCAGCCAAAAATCCATTCCGAATAACTTGCCAATAATTTAAACATTGCGATTAGTATGGATTAATTATTATTGATGCGCATCAATTGCTAAAATCAGACCAAGGGAATACACTAGTACTAGCCATACAGCTAATAAAAAATAAATATTAATATGTCATCTACTAAACCGTCACCCTACATCAAGTTCCTTAACTTGATTGATGCTCTCGATCGAATCAACCCAGGTAAGAAGCTGGACTGCATCGAAGAGAGTTTGCTCGATAAGATTGTTTCTTGCGCCCATGCCAAGCAAGCAATTTTGGTTGGTGATTTGATTTCCATTTCAGACCTAGGCTCACAAGCTACATTGCATGGTCGCCTCAAAAATCTCAGCGCCTTGGGCTATATCAAAATGGCTGCCAATGCCGATGGTCGCAAAAAAGAAGTATTGCCCACCAAGATTGCTCTAAAGCGCTATGAAGAAATTTCTAAATGCTTAGAGAAGGCAGCAAAAGCCTCTTAATTGTTAGAGCAGCACTGCATAAGCAAAAAAGCCCTGAAAAGGGCTTTTTTAATGGGCAAATAAGAATGCTTTAGACGTTAAACAAGAAGTTCAATACATCTCCATCTTTAACAACATACTCTTTACCTTCCGCGCGCATCTTACCGGCTTCCTTGGCACCAGACTCTCCTTTGAACTGCACAAAATCTTCGTAGGAGATTGTTTGAGCACGAATAAAGCCACGCTCAAAGTCTGTATGAATCACGCCAGCCGCTTGAGGTGCTGTATCACCAACATGGATGGTCCAAGCGCGAACCTCTTTAACTCCAGCGGTGAAATAGGTTTGTAAACCAAGCAATGAATAACCCGCACGAATCACGCGATCTAGGCCTGGCTCTTGCATTCCTAAGTCGGCCAAAAATTCAATCTTGTCGGCCTCTTCTAAGTCAGCGATTTCCGCTTCAATAGCGGCGCATACAGCAACAACTGGAGCGTTTTCTTTTGCCGCATGCTGCTTCACAGCCTCGAGGTGTGGATTATTTGAGAAACCATCTTCTTTGACGTTTGCAACATACATCGCAGGCTTAGCAGTGATCAAACACAACGGTTTAATCAATAATTTTTCATCGTCATTGAGATTCAAACTGCGCACTGGCAGAGCAGAATCTAGATGAGTCTGAACTTTGGTCAGAACAGCAACCAAGGCAGCAGCCTCTTTATCATTGCCAGACTTAGCGGCCTTGCTTGAGCGATTCAGGGTTTTCTCAACCGTTGCCAGATCCGATAAGGCTAATTCGGTATCAATCACACCAATGTCAGCAATGGGATCAATTTTCCCGGCAACGTGAATGACGTTGGGATCCTCGAAACACCGGACGACATGAGTAATAGCATCAGTTTCACGAATATTCGCTAAAAACTGATTGCCAAGACCTTCACCTTTTGAGGCGCCAGCCACCAAACCAGCAATATCGACAAATTCGACTGCTGCAGGCAGGATGCGCTCAGGCTTCACGATCTCAGCCAAGGCGGCTAGACGGGGGTCAGGAACCTCAACAACGCCCACATTAGGCTCAATCGTGCAGAAAGGATAGTTTTCCGCTGCGATTCCAGCCTTGGTAAGCGCATTAAAGAGGGTAGATTTGCCGACGTTAGGCAGGCCGACGATGCCACATTTCAAAGACATAGGGTTATTGTAAAGGGGCTGGTTTCGATATCATCGAGTTATGTCAGAAGTTCACCCAAATAACGCATCTAAATCCTACACCCCAATCCGCACAGTAGATGTTGTCGTGGTTGGCGGAGGCATTACTGGTAAGGCTTGCGCCCTAGGTCTAGCCCAGCTTGGCTTACAAACTATTGAAATTGCCCCCGATTTAGCGCAAAACGTCCCAAGCCCGCAAGGCGCTCAATGGGGCCAAAGAATCTACGCTTTTTCGCCTAGTACCCAAAAATTACTGGCTCATTTGCACATTTGGGATGCAATTGATCACAGCCGCCTACAAGCAGTCCGAGATATGCGCATCTACGGTGATCGAGGCGAAAAGAATGACCATCTCCATCTTTCTGCATTTGAAGCGGGCACTCCACAACTTGCGTGGATTGGAGAAGCTAATTTAATTGAGCACACCATCGATCAAGCTTCGCGTTTTCAGAATAAGTTAGAGCGAATCAATGATGTTGTAGAAAAAATTCAGGTAGATGCTGATGGAAGTACTCTGCATTTAAAAAACGGTGGGTGCATTCGTGCACAACTCGTAATAGCGGCTGATGGTGCCAACTCACCAATTCGCAATGAATTAGGCATCAGCGCAAGTGAAGAAAGTTATTCACAGAGTGCAGTAGTTGCCAATTGGCTTTGCGAATATCCCCATTTAGAAACTGCCTTTCAGTGGTTTTTACCAGGCGGCGATATTGTGGCCATGCTGCCCTTGCCAGGAAAACAAGTGTCGATGGTTTGGTCTACCTCCCCAGAACACGCAGCTGATTTATTAAAACTAGATCAAGCGCAATGGCTAGATCAATTCTCTTCTATTGCTAATGGCGCAATTGCCAAACAATTAGGTGAATTGACTCTGAACTCAGTACCAGCAGCCTTCCCATTAAGAAAGATTCGAGCCAAACGATTTATCGGACCAGACTTCTCTCCGAAGGTTGTACTCATTGGCGATGCCGCCCATGTCATGCATCCACTAGCTGGGCAAGGCCTTAATCTGGGGCTTCGAGATGTTGCGGTACTACTGAATATTTTGGGCAAGCGTGAATCCTTCCGCACACCTATTGACCTTGTACTACTAAGGCGCTACGAACGACAACGTCAAGGCGACACCAGCGCACTCTTATGGGTAACCGATAAACTCAAGAAATTATTTTCTGCAAGCAGCAGTACTGAACGCCAGCTCCGTAACTGGGGTTTAGGTCTCATGAACAAAAGCCACTTTATAAAACAGCGCTTGATTGAACGCGCTCTAGGAGAAATTGATTTTGAATAAATTGTTATCTGCGATTGCATTCATTGGCGCTGCCCTGCTCTGCACTACCCCACTTCACGCACAACAAGAACAGCAATTAAAGACTGAGATCCAAAAGAAGTTAGGCACCAATGCCAAAGTGAAAAGTGTTTCACCAGCCCCAGTTTCTGGACTTTATGAAGTACTGGTTGGCAATGATATTTTTTATACTGATACTTCTGGGAAGTATCTGATTCAAGGGGAAATCATTGAGCTCGCATCCGGTAAAAACATTACCGAGCAAAGACAGGCAGACTTAAACCGCATTAAATGGAGTGAATTGACGCCTGCCAACGCAATTAAAAATGTTCGTGGCAATGGTAGTCGCCAGCTGGCAGTCTTCTCCGATCCAAACTGTGGCTATTGCAAGCGCCTAGAGAAATCTCTACAGCAGCTTGATAACGTAACGATCTATACCTACTTAATACCCATTCTGTCGGCAGACTCCACCCAAAAAGCAAAGCAAATTTGGTGCTCTTCTGATCCCTATAAGACGTATATTGACTGGATGGTGAATGGCATCGCCCCTAGCGGTAAGGGAGAGTGCAGTACGCCACTGGATAAAAATGTGGCTTTCGCAAAGACCTATGGAATCACGGGCACGCCGACTTTATTCTTTACTGATGGCAGCCGTTTCCCTGGCGCGGTACAAATTACCGATATCGAAAAGAAATTTAGCTCCCTGAAATAAATATCATGAACCATGCCGACTTACCCGCAATTCAATATACGGTCTGGCCGGCAGACCTGCATGGCCATCGCTATCGCATCAAGCTGCATATTGCCAACCCTGATTCTGATGGTCAGGTACTTCAAATGCCGGCCTGGATTCCAGGTAGCTATTTAATTCGTGATTTCAGTAAACATGTCGAATCACTTGAAGCGTTTTCAGTAGAGGGTGTCAAGAGACAAATAATCCTCGAACGGATTGATAACGACCATTGGCGCTTACCGCCATGCAATGGTCCAATAGAGGTACTCAGTACTGTTTATGCGTTTGATTCTTCAGTGCGTGCAGCCTATCTGGATACTGAACGCGCATTCTTTAACGCCACTAGCTTATGTCTAGCCGTCAAAGGGCAGGAGCATTTACCTTGCTCACTCGCTATCACCCCGCCGGAACTTGCCTTTGCGGATCACTGGACAGTTCAAACTTCCTTGAGGGCTGCCAAGACGGATGAGCGTGGATTTGGCTTCTATTTGGCACAAAATTATGATGATTTATTGGATCATCCTGTAGCCTTGGGCGAGTTCCAGCTCGTGCACTGGAAATCAAATGGTGTAGCTCATCGCATGGCAATACAAGGCTGCAATCACATTATTGACGCCAAACGCCTTGCACAAGATTTACAAGCAATCTGCACCAGCACTATTGATCTCTTTGAGCCAAAATCTAAGCGTGCTCCTTTTGATGAATATCTTTTCTTAGTCAATGCGGTATTAAATGGCTATGGTGGCCTTGAGCATCGTAATAGCACTGCGCTACTCTGCAGGCGCGATCAAATCCCCCAAGAAAATATTCTCTTTGAAGAATCTGCGTATAGAGAATTCTTAGGCTTGTGTAGTCACGAGTATTTTCACGCATGGCTGGTTAAGCGTATTCAGCCAAAAGCCTTTCAACCGTATGATCTGGCCAAGCGTAATCACACTCGCTTACTGTGGGTGTTTGAGGGCTTCACCAGTTACTACGATGATCTCCAACTACTGCGTAGTAAGCGAATTGATCTCAAGGCCTATCTAAAACTCGTTGCAGATAACTGGAATGGGATCTTGCGTGGCCCTGGGCGCCATAAGCAAAGCCTAGCTGACAGCTCTTTTGATGCCTGGACCAAGTATTACCAAGCAGATGAGAACACCCCAAACACGGTTGTCAGCTACTACGGTAAAGGCGCCTTAGTTGCGCTTGGTCTTGATTTACAGATTCGGGCATTCACTAAAAATAAACAGTCTCTAGATGACCTCATGCGCCTACTTTGGAATAAGCATGGCGTCACCTTGGACGGCATTACAGAAGACGGACTAGATGATTTGATTTTTGAATTACTGGGTAATGGCTTTAACAAAATCTGGAATGAGATTAAGGTCCGTTATATTTTTGGTACAGAAGATATTCCTCTGCAAAAATGGATTGGCTCAAATCTCATTTCTGTAAAAACAAAACCTCAATCTACGCTACAAAAACTCAAGCTACAGTTTGGGATGCGCCATTCAGATGCCAATGGCTGGCTTAAGGTTACCCATGTGCTTGATGGCGGGATTGCTCAAGCAGCAGGCCTATCAGCCGGTGATTTACTAGCCAGTATTGATGGGCAGCGTGTTACCGGCGCCCGCTGGGACAGAGTCTTAGGCAGCCTTTCTGAAAACTCCCATGCCCGCATTACTTTCTATCGCGATGATCTAGAGCATGAGCGCATGGTTTCAATGCAATCTACCCAGATACCTATGCAATATGAACTGACACCTAAAAAAGATGTCTGATCGAAATTGAAAGCACTATTTTCAAAAGGCGATATCCCAAAGGATTGGCAAAAATTACTGGGGAATTATTTCGAGTCAGTAGATTGGTGCTCACTAGAAAAAAATTTGCAGACTGCTCTTGATACTGAAGTTGTTCGACCCGAGCCTCAGAACTTTTTTAAAGCCCTCAAACTTTGCCCCGTTGATTTAGTAAAGGTAGTGATCTTGGGCCAAGATCCTTATCACTCACCAGGGCTAGCGCAAGGGCTAGCCTTTTCGATACCTGCTGAGATTGCAGTCAATTCACGAGAATTTCCCAGCTCACTACGCAACATCAATAAAGCATTGGCATTAGAAGGTTTTGGGTCTTTACCAAATGGTGATCTACACAATTGGGCCGAGCAAGGAGTACTACTTCTCAATACAGCTTTGAGCGTCAAATTGGGTGAGGCTGGCAGTCATACAGGCCTGGGATGGAAAAGCTTCATTGATCATTTGATCGGCGGTTTATCAAAAGCTAGGCCGCATTTAGTTTGGATGCTATGGGGTGGTCATGCCCAATCTAAGCTGCCACTTATTGAAGTGGGTCAGAATCCTTTGATCCTGCAATCCTCCCATCCATCTGGTCTTGGCGTATACAAGACGGACAAGCCTTTTTTGGAGCCTGGAGGCAAGACCAGTTGCAGTCACTTCACTAAAGCCAATCAATGGCTGATTAAACAAAAGAGTGCGCCTATTCGGTGGGTGGAGAACAGTCAGACCGACTTATTTAGCTAAAGCAGTAAAAACACATCCGACTGCACAGGCAGCAAAAATAGCACTGGCCCACTCGAGTATTTGCCCCGATTGGAAAAGATCCCAGCATTGCCCTGCATACGAACTAGCCGCCGCCGCAATAAATCCTAGTAAGAAGGTCATCAGAATCCTGCCGGGCTTGACCCCGTCAGAAGCTCCGGGGTAAAAAATCCAGGCTGACACCCCAGAAACACCCCCAATCACCAGAAAAGCCAAAAACCCCATTGATACCCCCATTAATGCTGCCATCAAATCTATAATTGCCATTATGAAGTTGTTGACACTCGGCATCAATCATCACACAGCGCCGGTCGCCATTCGGGAAAAGGTCGCCTTTGACCCTGAATTTCTTCAAGAAGCGTTGCACGATCTTCGCCAACATTTAGTTGGCGCGAATCAGGCTGGGCTGCCCGAAGCCACAATTTTGTCAACCTGCAACCGCACTGAGGTCTACTGCGCGGCAAATGATGCCAGCGCCGCAGGTCTTTTGCATGAAGCTACTTTCGATTGGTTGGCCAAAACTCAACAGCTTGCACCAAGCAGCCTTGAACCGCACATTTATTCACTGCCGCAATCGGATGCAGTTAGACATGCCTTTAGAGTTGCATGTGGTTTGGATTCGATGGTAATTGGTGAAACACAAATCTTAGGTCAAATGAAAGATGCGGTTCGCACCGCAAATGATGCTGGTGTATTGGGAACCTATCTCAATCAACTTTTCCAGAAAACGTTTGCAGTCGCTAAAGAAGTGCGCGGCTCCACTGAAATCGGTACGCACTCTATTTCAATGGCTGCAGCCTCTGTTCGCCTCTCAGAACGTATCTTTGAAAAAATTGCAGATCAAAAGATTCTATTTATCGGTGCCGGTGAGATGATCACTTTATGTGCAACCCATTTTGTTGCGCGCAAACCGAAGAATGTGGCGATTGCTAACCGCACTATTGAGCGCGGTCAGGAGCTTGCAGATTCCATTTCCTCGCAAGGCGTTGAAGCTGAATCCTTCAAGCTCTCCGAGCTCCCAGGGCGCCTACATGAGTTCGACATTATCGTTTCTAGCACTGCATCATCCTTACCCATCATTGGTCTGGGCATGGTGGAGAGTGCTCTAAAACAGCGTCGCCATAAGCCCATGGTGATGATTGATTTGGCGGTACCAAGAGACTTTGAGCCTGAAATCTCCAGACTGGATGACATCTATCTTTATACCGTTGATGATTTAGGAACGATGATTCAGACTGGTGTCAATTTACGTCAAGCGGCAGTTAGCCAAGCTGAAGCGATCATCGAAGATCGTGTTGGTAACTTTATGCATTGGATGCAAGGTCGTAATGCGGTTCCACTGATTCAGGATATTCAGCAGCAAGGTGAACGTTTGCGTCAGCTTGAACTTGAGCGTGCAATGAAACGCTTGATGCGTGGCGATGATCCACAGGAAGTGCTCAATGCTATGGCACAAGGCCTAACCAATAAATTTCTGCATGGCTCACTCCATGCACTGCAACACTCTAATGGCGCTGAGCGTGACGCCTTGATTAAGTTGTTACCCAAACTATTCGCCTCGCATTCCAAGCCAGAAGACCATTAGATGAAGCCCAGCATGCGGGCTAAGCTAGACCACCTAGATACACGCTTAGCCGAACTTAATTCCTTATTGACCTCCGAAGAAGCAACCAAAGACATGGATGCTTATCGGAAGCTCACGCGTGAACATTCTGATATTGCTACCGTAGTAGAGCAGTTTGGCCTTTATAAGCAAGCCGAGGCGGATGCCCAAGCGGCAGAGGAAATGCGCAAAGATCCCGAGATGAAGGACTTTGCCGATGATGAGCAGAAGCAGGCCCTAGCTACGATGGAAGCGCTTGAGGGCGCATTACAAAAGCTCTTGCTTCCTAAAGATGAAAATGATGATCGCAATGTCTTCTTAGAAATTCGTGCAGGCACTGGTGGTGATGAAAGCGCACTCTTTGCTGGTGATCTGCTACGCATGTATAGCCGCTTTGCTGAACGCCAAGGCTGGCGAGTAGAGATGGTCAGTGCCGCGGAATCTGACTTGGGTGGATATAAAGAAGTGGTCCTTCGTCTTGTTGGGCAGTCTGTTTACTCACGACTCAAGTTTGAATCTGGTGGTCATCGTGTGCAACGTGTTCCACAAACAGAAACGCAGGGTCGTATTCATACATCAGCCTGTACTGTGGCAGTCATGCCAGAAGCAGATGAACTTGAAGCGGTCAAAATTAATCCCGCTGAGTTGCGTATCGATACCTTCCGCGCTTCAGGTGCCGGCGGTCAGCACATTAATAAAACGGATTCTGCAGTCCGTATCACTCACCTGCCAACAGGCACCGTTGTTGAGTGCCAAGACGATCGCAGCCAACACCGCAACCGTGAACAAGCCATGAAGGTATTGGTTTCTCGCATCATGGATGCTAGAGAGCGCGAGAAACATCAACTTGAGGCGCAGACTAGGAAGTCGCTGGTTGGATCGGGCGATCGCAGCGATCGCATTCGCACCTATAACTTCCCACAAGGTCGCATCACCGACCATCGCATCAATCTCACGCTTTATAAAATTGATGCGATGATGGATGGCGATATCGATGATCTTTGCAATGCTCTTGCCTCTGAACATCAAGCAGAGTTACTTGCTGCGCTTGGTGACAGTTAAGCGATAGCGAAACCTGTGAACAAGGATTTGAGCCTAGGGGCTCTATTGAGCGATTCAGCACTAGCCCCTGCTGAGGCAAAAATTCTAATGGCCCATGTCCTTGAAAAGCATTACCAACTTCCACGCTCCGCTTTGCTATCTCGCGATAATCTAGAGCTCAATGCTAAGGCAATTGAAGAGTGGAAAATGCTTGAATCTAAGAGAATTCAGGGCGAGCCGATTGCCTACCTGATCGGTAAAAGAGGCTTTCACAATATTGAGCTTTATGTTGCTCCTGGAGTGCTGATACCGCGCCCCGAAACTGAGCTCTTAGTAGAAATTGGTTTGCGTGAAATCAAACGTTTGAATGCTCCGACCAAAATTCTGGATTTAGGGACGGGCTCGGGTGCGATTGCTTTGGCGATTGCGCATGAAGCTCCAGAGGCGCAACTTACTGCAACCGATCAAGCCATAGAAGCCCTAGATATTGCCAAAATAAATGCCAAGCTATTGAATATTGAGACTCGAGTACAGTTTATTCAGGGTAGCTGGTATGAGGCGATCGAAGCCTGCGCTTCTTTTGACATGATTCTAAGTAATCCGCCATACATCACATCCCAAGATGTACATCTAAGTCAGGGTGACCTGCGCTTTGAGCCGATTTCCGCCCTAACTGATCATGGCAACGGACTGACCTGCTTAGAAACCATTATTTCAGGCGCCCAACACCATCTCAATCCAAATGGCCTACTTGCCGTTGAGCATGGATTTGATCAATCAGAAGCAGTTGTAGCCCTCATGCAGCAAGCGGGTTTTCAGGATATCCAAACACATTTGGATTTAGGCGGCCATTACCGCGTCGCATCAGGCAGAAAATAGGTTGAAATAACCTTTTTTCATATTAAGTCTTAAAATCAATAAAACCTTATTTTCAAACCGTCTTTGCAACAAGACTACCTCAGTAGAAACTTAGTAGAAAGAATATATGGACTCACAAGCTCAAATTAAAGAAATCGTTACTAGCCACCCAGTGGTGTTGTTCATGAAGGGAACTGCGCAGTTTCCACAATGCGGCTTTTCTGGAAACGCTATCAATATCTTGCGCGCTAGCGGTGTTGATAACCTCCATACCGTGAACGTCTTGGAAGATGCTGGCATTCGTCAAGGCATTAAAGAGTTTGCAAATTGGCCAACGATTCCCCAGCTCTATATCAATGGTGAATTTATTGGTGGCTCTGACATCATGACTGAAATGTTCCAGTCTGGCGAACTCCAAAAACTCGTTAAAGCTTAATCAAGTTTTTCGTTGAGACTTTGACTCTGTGACTTTTGATTTAAGCTCTCTTCTACTATTTGGCCTGCCATTTGGAGTTTGTGCAGGACTTTTAGTTTATGCGTTAAACCTGCGCTCTACCGTTGCTCGCGTTGAGCTGCAAGCTCAAACAGAGCTTGCTCTAGCACTCAGCTTACGCACCGAGCGTGACCAAGCGCTACAAAATGCGATTCGCCTTGAAGCGGAGTTAGACTCTGAACGCAAGCAAGGTCTAGGCAGAATTGAATCGCTCAATGAGGCAAAAGAAGCTCTGACAAATCAGTTTAAAAATTTAGCCAATGAGATCCTAGAAGATAAGTCTAAGCGCTTTACCGAACAAAATGCAGCTAGCCTAGATGCCCTACTAAAACCCCTGCAAACCAAACTCACTGAATTTAAAGAGCAAGTCAGCACTTCTTATGGCAATGAAGCTCGTGAGCGCCATGCTCTCAAAAGTGAAATCGAGCGTTTAGCCAATCTCAATCTGCGCATGTCAGATGAAACACGCTCTTTAACTCAGGCTTTAAAGGGTGATTCGAAGGTTCAAGGTAATTGGGGTGAGCTGGTATTAGAGTCCATCCTGGAATCCTCTGGTCTACGCAAGGGTGAAGAATATCTTGTGCAAGACAGTCACACGCAAGTTGATGGCTCACGCCTCCAGCCTGACGTTGTAATTAAGCTGCCAGAAGGCAGAAGCTTGGTTGTTGACAGCAAAGTCTCCATAACGGCCTATGCCCGACATGCTGAAACTACCGACCCCGCAGTTGCAGAGCAAGAACTAGCTGCCCATATTCAGTCTTTGCGACAACATATCCAAGGCCTCTCTGGAAAGAACTATAGCTCGCTTTATGGGGTGGGTTCAGTAGACTTTGTTTTAATGTTTGTACCTATAGAGCCGGCCTTCTTACTCGCATTAAAGACTTCGCCAAATCTATATCAAGAAGCTCTGGCAAAAAATATTGTGTTGGTATGCCCAAGCACTCTCATGGCGACACTGCGCACAGTTGCTCATCTATGGCGACAGGATCATCAAAATCGCAATGCATTAGAAATCGCAAAACAATGCGGCAACCTCTACGATAAGTTTGTAGGCTTTGTAGATGATCTAGAAAAGTTAGGTCAGCGCTTAGATCAAGCGCAAACTAGCTACCACGATGCATTTAACAAATTAAAAACTGGTAAAGGCAATCTCATTCGTTCAGCTGAAAAAGTGCGTGAACTTGGCGTCAAACCCAGTAAGAACTTATCTCCGCCCCTGATTGAGTCTTCATCTGATTTCGAATAATTTAGACAAATAAAAACCCCGCTTAGTTTGCACCAAGCGGGGTTTTTTAATACCGACTACTTAATCAATAATCTGAGTCAGTAAGCAATTAAGCTGATTTACGGCTACGTGATTCCGGTGTAGCAGCTTTCTTAACTTGAGCGATTTGACCTTGTACAGTTTCGATTGCTTGATCAGCAGTTTTTTCTGCGGTAGCAAAAGCTTCTTTGCTTGCAGCGCGGAACTGTTCAAAACCTTGTAATGCGCTACCGTATACAGTCTTGAATGAAGACAAGAAAGTTTCTGAACCAGCTGGTGCATTAGCAGCAACAGTGTTGATCCAATCTTGGAAACTATCTTGTAACTGGTCGATGCTGGCATCAACTACGTTTACAAATTCTTTATTGCTATCGCGCAATACTTTGCTAACTTTCTTTTGGTAAGCAACAGCTTGGTTGCCAGCAGATTGCAAAGTTTCAGCATTTAACATCTCAGTAACTTGCTTAGGATCTTTCGCTGTCAATACTTGTTGAATGCCGTCTTGAGCATTTACCAATACATCTTTAGAGGCAGCGTAGTTCAGTTCAGCCAATTTTTGAGCATTTTCCAAAGCAGCTTCGCTCAAAGAAAATGTAGCCTCGAGGCCTTTGCTGTTAATTTGGGACAATTTAGCGGTGATTTGATCTTGGTTCATGTATTTCTCCAGAAATTAAGTGGTACAACTAGTCAATTAAGCGCACGATTTAAGAGATGGAAAACTGTTGATACCTTAAATATTGCACTGCACCATCAAACTGTAACTGAAGGAATATAACAAATCAAGAAGTTTTTGCTGCTATGCAACAAATATATGCCAAAAAATAAAATAAACTCAATATAATCAATAACTTAATGTCATATCTGAATTCCCACTCCTATCGAAAAGTCGCTATTGCGGCCTGTTTTGGAACTTTTTTGGAGTGGTATGACTTCCTGACATTTGCAACCTTGGCAGTAGTTTTTGCACCACTCTTCTTTCCCTCAACAGACCCCAATACAGCCCTTTTAGCGAGCCTGGCGACTTTTGGCGTTGGAATGGTAGTCAGACCCATTGGAGCGGCCCTATTTGGCTCTATGGGCGATCGGATCGGGCGTAAACCGGTTTTCATGATCACCATTGCATTGATGGGGATAGCAACCGTGAGCGTTGGCTTTTTACCTACTTATGCCCAAGTAGGCATTTGGGCACCCATTCTGCTGGTTGCTCTGCGCTTACTTCAAGGACTCTCTGCTGGCGGTGAAATCGGCGGCAGTGCCGTCTACCTCAGCGAACATTCTGGTGATGAGTACAGGGGATTTAAGACTAGCTTCCTGCAACTGATGGGGCCTCTTGGCATTCTGTTCTCGACTTTGCAAATTGCATTACTCAGAAGTCAGTTGTCACCAGAAGAATTTCAATCTTGGGGCTGGCGTGTGCCATTTTGGATTTCGATTGCGCTATTACTCGTAGCGTTCAAAGCGCGCATGGCTTTAGAAGAAACACCTGTTTTTTTAGAGCTAAATAAATCCCATCAACAATCTGCAAGTCCTCTACTCAATAACTTTCGCGACCCGCAAACTCGCAAACGCATGTTTTTACTCTTCTTCTGCATCTCTGCTGGCGGGGCAGTACTGTTCTTTTGCGTACAAGTCTATACGGCGATTTTTCTAAAAACTTCTGTGAAGCTGGCGCCCGAGTTAGTTGATCAGCTCAGCATTTATGCAACCCTAGCCTTATTTCCGCTCACTATTTTTGCTGGATGGTTATCAGACAAGATGGGTCGTAAACCAGTAGTAGTTTGCGGACTATTCTTAGGTGCTGTATTTATTCTGCCGGCATTTCATCTTCTCAAGAACATTGGCATGGAATATCTCAACAACCCAGCAAATTCTCTAGATCTTATTTTGATTGTCATGCTACTAATCAGCCTATCTCTAGCACTTGCTTTAGTGGTTGGCCCTCAGACTGCAATGTTGGCTGAACTCTTTCCCGCTAAAACCAGAAACAGTGCAGCAACCCTTCCCCATAATCTAGCTGCAGGATGGATTGGTGGCTTGCTTCCTTTAATCGTGACCTGGTTGAATCAACGATGGCAGAGTGATAGCGCTGGACTATGGTATCCAACCATCTTCTTGGCAACTGCAGCAATCATTGCCGCACTATACCTCCCAGAAACCAGAAAAGTTTCCTTACTGGAATAGTGCGCCGGGGTAGGGCCTACAGATATAGCTTGCGAGATAGGCTGCGAAGCTTTTTCCTAAAGCGCTTGCCTTGAACTAAAGCCCTGTCTAAAACGCTAATTTCGATTTCTGAACTTTTCAAACTCTTCTCCCCCAGAAATACAGAGGCGAATTTTTTCATTACAACAGCTGGTGAGAATTCTTTGGAATAACAATCCCATTCTTGCTTATGATGCCAAGCCCTATCAAAACCCAAGAATATTTTCTTAAGCTCATTCGGCCCTTTATACAAAATTGCTTTTGATCCCAAGACATCAATATGATTTCGTTGGGGGGAAAGAGCATACGTAATAACAGGCTTATTGTGCATAGAAAATTCACCGCAAGCCAGGCCAAAGCTCTCACCTATTCCTCTTGCATGAATCATGGCATCGCAAGTATTAATAAAGCTAGACTTAAATGCTGGGTCTGGGTTACCCGAAAGAAAAATAACTTGGGGATGATCTATAAAGCGATCAATATTCATGAACAGAAAATAGATTTGCGAGTTTTTATTAACAAGCTCAGCAATTACCTTCTTCACGAATTGCAAATTAAAACTATCGCTACCGCCATAGCAACCAAAGACCGTAGCACTTTCAGGAATATTCAAATACGATCTCAATGATTTTCCCTCTATAGGCAAATCAATCATATGAGGAACATACGGAATCTTTCCATTGGAGCACTCATCACTCAGCCACTTAGATACATAGGCATAAATATCACCATGCATCTCATCTATTTTTTGCGGGAACACCGAGTGCATTAAATTAGGAACGCCCGAAAGCATATAGTCATCCCGCTCACCCGACTTAATCAGATACATGGTATCAATTAACTTTAATTCAGCCGTCTGCTGAACATCGCTGAACTGGTCGTATGAAACTAAGCGAAATTCTCGTTGAAACTTTTGGAAAACAGAGGGTTGAGCCTGCTCTGAACGGCGATCATAAAAAACGATTGAATCATTTCCTAAGATTTTTTGATTTTGAAATGCGTAATCGAAAATGGCGATATGAGTACCTCGAAGGGACATCAAACCTGCATCAAATCCAATTTTTTTATGTGACATTAGAGAGAGTAAATGCCAAAGAGAAGAGTGGTGCCCCTTGTCCGTCTCGAACAGACCACCTACTGATTACAAAGCAGTTTAACAGTTTCGTCAGGCGGGTCTGCGCCATACAGCCATTGGGCTTGGTTAACATTAAACCACATTGCATCACGTTTTTATTGCCTTGGGTTGACACTTTGTTGATGGATTTTCAATGAGAAGCATTTAGAGCGCATTCGCCCTACACAGTAAGTATGCCTTACTTCTAAAGCCTTGGATTTCTCAAATTAAACACTCAATTTGATTTCTGAGATTTAACAATTCTCTGGGTGCCTGCGCTATCAACTGCAATCTTATCGGTAACTGCCGATGGAAACACCTTGATTTCCTCAAAGCTATATTGCGGCAGATAACTGTTGATCAAATCAACCACGATACGGGCCTGACTAGCATCACGGATACGCTTTCCTGGTTCTCGATCGGATTGATCGGACATCCACAACTTAAACAAAGCAAAAGCACGTGGATCAACCGTATTCATACGAGCCATCTTGCCGTTGACACCAACCACCACTTCACTAAATTTGGGCGCACTGAGTAACCAATCGGCATTACGCGCTTTTACTACCCAAAAATCATCGGTCAGCGCGCTAAAGCGACCAGGCTCGGCATCACTACCGTGACCCATGCGGCGCAAAATATCTACTTCATAACCATCTTTATTTACAGCGGTATAAAGCTGATCGTCACGAAGCGTGAAGGATGGATCAATGCCCTGAAGAAAGCCGAGCATACCGCCAGCAAGCCTATTTTCTTGGGTAAATAGGCTGAGTTTTTTACGGTTATCCCAGAGCAAATCAACATCCCGAGTTGCCAGATGAGCCTCATTCAAGCGGACTCCAGCAGCCGTCTCATAGGCATAAAGTGCGTTAGTGCCAATAATAGTGAACTTGTCAGATAGGCCAGCCTCACTTAACCCAAGTAGGATATCAATAATGATGTTGGGTGTTCTGCCCACCCTTAGCGCACGATTTAGTCGCTGATGCTTTACGGCGGCTTGCTTTAGCCCGGATGAGAGCTCTGCAGCGCGCGCTTTGCCAGCAGTAAATTTGTCGTAGATGGCTTCTGTTTCAGTGCTCTTGGCACCAAGTCCGGTTTGGCCACCTCTAGTAGTGGTGCGCACCAAATACTCTTTACCTTTAACGGCTTTCCAAACCATTCCACCACGAAACTCTGTAGCGCGTAATTTAGCCTGCTCCAAAGCAGTAAAGGCGCTTTTGGCATCAATGTACTGCCGGATGGAATCTTCCGGAAGATCCACTATTTCCAAGTTATTTTGCATTTTACTAAATTACTTGGAAACTTAAATTTTGTCAATCAAAACTCTACAAGCTCGCGCTGAAAACCAATAAAAAAGGGCTCACTAGCCGTTAAGCAGTGAGCCTTATATCTATTGGTGCCCCTTGTCCGACTCGAACAGACCACCTACTGATTACAAATCAGTTGCTCTACCAGATGAGCTAAAGGGGCAACGATTGATATTTTATCCTATTTCACAATCTTCAAGGATGGTCTCGTAGTTTTGGGTTTTTCGGGGGATTGATCTTCAGAGTCCGCGATATGAAGATCACGGGCCTGAGCTGGATCAAATGGGAAAGACATCCCTTGACCATTCTCCCGAGCGTATATAGCTAGAACATGGGTGACCGGAACCATGATCTTTCTTGGAATGCCGCCAAATCTGGCCTGAAAGCTAATCCAATCGTTTTCTATTGCCAACTGATGGCAAGCTTCCACGGAGAGATTTAGAACAATCTCATCGTTCTTCACAAACTCCATGGGAACCTCAACCCTGGCATCCACAAAAACCGCTATGAAGGGCGTAAAACCAAAATCCGTGCACCACTGATGTAGGGCACGGATTAGATAAGGTTTATTGCTTGGAATGTCAGACATGCCGAGGAGTCATGAACCGCTAGAAATGCTTAGCGGCGCATTACCTTCTCAGAAGGAGTCAAAGCCTCGATATACGCAGGTCTGCTAAAAATACGCTCAGCGTATTTCAACAAAGCCGCTGCATTGCGAGAGAGATCGATGCCATAGTGCTCAAGACGCCATAACAATGGTGCAATCGCAACATCTAGCATAGAGAACTCGTCACCCAGCATGTATTTGTTTTTAACAAAAATTGGTGCTAACTGAGTCAAACGATCACGAATCGCTAAACGCGCTTTTTCATGAGTCTTTTCAGCAGCTTTACCTTTTTCATTTTCCAAAGCGGCTACGTGCACAAACAATTCTTTCTCAAAATTGAAGAGGAAGAGGCGTGCACGTGCGCGTGCAACTGGATCAGGCGGCATTAATTGTGGGTGAGGAAAACGCTCATCAATATATTCATTGATGATGTTTGACTCGTACAAAATTAAATCACGCTCAACCAAGATAGGTACCTGGCCGTAAGGATTCATTACTGAAATATCTTCAGGCTTATTAAACAAGTCGACATCGCGGATTTCAAAATCCATGCCTTTTTCAAAAAGCACCAAACGGCAGCGTTGCGAGAATGGGCAGTTAGTACCCGAGTACAACACCATCATAAATTTATTTCCTTAAATTTCTACTTCAATACAACAAACGCACAACAGCGTTAAATCTTTTCACTAATGGGCCCTAGCCTCAGGACCCATCAAATTCAATTAGTGAATATCTTTCCAATAGGCTTTATTCAAACGCCAAGCCAACAGGGTAAAGATTGCCAAGAACAAGAGCACTACTACACCAAGACGCTTACGCTCCAACTGAACTGGCTCAGCCATCCATGACATGAAAGCGACTAAGTCGGCGATATTGTCGTCATACTCTTGTGTGCTCATTTTGCCGGGAGTTAACTGCTCAAAGCCAACAAAGACTTCTTCTGTTCTGCTTGGGTCATGTGGGTCTTTGTGCTCTTCAAACTTGGCAGCACGCTCGCCCTGCAACTGCCAGAGAACGTGTGGCATACCGACCTTAGGATAGACCAAATTATTCCAACCAGTTTGTGTCGTGTCGTCTTTGTAGAAAGTGCGGAAGTAGGTGTAAAGCCAGTCCGCTCCACGAGCACGCGCCTCAACTGATAAGTCAGGCGGAGTCTTACCAAACCAAGCTTTAGCTTCTTTTGGTGTCATCGAGATGGTCATCAAGTCACCCACTTTGGCATCAGTCAAAATGAGGTTATCTTTGATTTGTTGATCGGTTAAACCAATATCGCGCAACCGGTTGTAACGCATGCTTGCGGCTGCATGGCAGTTCAAGCAGTAGTTCACAAATAACTTTGCACCGTTTTGCAATGAGGCATTGTTACTAACGCGGTTGGGGGCTTGATCCAAAGGAAAGCCACCCTCATTTGCATTGGCATTCACGCCAAAGCTCAGGGCCGCAACCAATACTGTTGCTTGGCAGACGCCCATCAAAGTTTGCAGAATTTGTTTCATACTAATTCCTAAGTTCTCTTTGCCAGTATCTCAGGCGTGAATTAATGGGACTTAAAAGTAACGCGTGTTGGAACTGGCTTAAATTTACCAAGCGTGCTCCAGAACGGCATTCCTAAGAAGAAGCCCAGATAATAAATAGTGCATACCTGAGAAATCTTTTCAAACACTGGTGATGGTGGCTGAATACCTAAGTAACCCAAGATCACAAAGCTCACCACAAATACACCATAAATATACTTATGGAAATCTGGGCGATAGCGGATAGATTTCACAGGTGAGTGATCAAGCCAAGGCAAGAAGAACATGATCACAACAGAACCGCCCATGATCACAACACCCCAGAACTTAGCATCAAATAAATAGAAGCCACCTGCCAATACGAGAGCGATTGCAGCACATGCGCCCTTCACCTTGAGATTTTTAGTCTTCAGAGCAAACATTCCGAGAATGACTGCTAAGAAGATCCATAAAGGCAGCAAGAAGTTCGTTGTAGTTGCACGCAACATTGAGTAGAAAGGTGTGAAATACCAAACAGGGGCAATGTGCGGAGGTGTTTGGAATGGGTTCGCCGGAACGAAGTTATTTGCCTCGAGGAAGTAACCGCCCATCTCTGGTGCAAAGAACACGATACATGCAAACACCATCAAGAATCCACCCAAATACATTACATCATGCACGCTGTAATAAGGATGGAATGGGATGCCATCAACTGGATGGCCGTTCGCATCTAAGTTCTCTTTAATTTCAACGCCATCTGGATTGTTTGAACCCACTTCATGCAGAGCCAAAATATGGGCTGCAACCAAGCCAACCAATACCAATGGAATTGCAATCACATGGAATGCAAAGAAGCGATTGAGGGTTGCATCGCCCACAACATAGTCGCCACGAAGCCATAAAGATAGATCTGGGCCAATGAATGGAATTGCAGAGAACAAGTTCACAATCACTTGAGCTCCCCAGTAGGACATTTGACCCCATGGGAGCAAGTAACCGAAGAATGCTTCACCCATCAAACACAAGAAAATTGCGCAACCGAAGATCCAAATGAGCTCACGTGGTTTGCGATAAGAACCGTAGATCAAACCACGGAACATATGCATATAAACCACCACGAAGAACATAGAGGCGCCAGTGGAGTGCATATAGCGAATCACCCAGCCCCATGGAACTTCACGCATGATGTATTCAACTGACTCAAAAGCCTTCGCAGCATCAGGCTTGTAGTTCATGGTCAAGAAAATACCGGTCAGTATCTGATTTACCAACACTACGATTGCTAATGCACCAAAAATATAGAAGAAATTTAGATTTTTTGGAGCGTAGTACTCGCTCATATGACGCTTAAATGCTTCTGTTACAGGTAGACGTGAGTCAACCCAAGCCATTAGCTTTTGGGCTACAGAAGCGTCTGCTGGAACTTCTTTTTCGTGGAATGCCATTTATCTCTCCTTAGGCCTTCTTATCTTCGCCAACTAGAATCTTGGTGTCGCTCAAATACATGTGTGGTGGCACTTCAAGATTATCTGGGGCTGGTTTGTTCTTAAATACACGGCCTGCCATATCGAATGTGGAACCATGGCATGGGCAAAGGAAGCCGCCTGGCCAAGTGTTTGGTAGGGATGGCTGAGGACCAGCCTCAAACTTAGCATTAGGAGAGCATCCCAAATGGGTGCAAATACCAACCACTACCAGGTACTCAGGCTTGATAGAGCGCCACTGATTCTGAGCATAAGGAGGTGTGAATTGGGATGGGTCACGCAATGAATTCGGATCAGCCAATTCGCTATCAATTTTAGATAACTCAGCAACTTGCTCAGGTGTACGACGAACTACCCAAACAGGCTTACCGCGCCACTCCACCATTCTCATTTCATCTGGCTGCATACCAGAGATATCGATTTCAACAGCAGCTCCAGCGGCTTTTGCGCGCTCAGAAGGCTCAAAACTGTCTACAAAAGGGTAAAGGGCTGCGGCTGCACCTACGCCACCAACCGCCGATGTGGCGATCAACCAGTTACGGCGATCCTTGTCCATACAGGGCTTGTCACTCATTTACAAAATTCCTAAAAAGGGTATTTATGGGTGGAAATTGCTTAAAGGTAGGATTTTAAAGTAAAAAGTGGGGTAAGCAAGAAAGTTATGGGGTTAATCTGCATCTATAAGAGAAAGGAAGCATTTATGAGCGTTTTAAAGGAGTTTCGGGACTTTGCCGTAAGGGGCAATGTGATCGATTTGGCGGTGGGCGTTATTATTGGTGGGGCCTTTGGGAAAATCGTTGATTCCCTGGTAAATGACATCGTTATGCCAGTAATCTCCACCCTTTTAGGGGGTCATATCGACTTTACCAACCTATTTATCGTCCTAGGACATGTTCCAGAGGGGGTACCTAGAACCTTTGATGCCCTGAAAAAAGCCGGGGTGCCCATCTTTGCCTATGGCAATTTCATCACTATTTCCATCAACTTCACCCTTTTAGCCTTTGTCATCTTCCAGATGGTCAAAGTAGTTAATAAGATCCGTCTCATGGATGCCCCTCCCCCTCCCCCTGTTCCAGAGGATGTGGTTTTGCTTCGTGAAATTCGCGACAGTCTAAAAAAATAATTTATCTAATCATTCTTATCAAGAAGCACGAAAGCAATCGCAATTCATTTTCCAAAATGGTTTGCGATCTCTTCTGTAGGTCATAAATATTACTAAAGCACATCTTTAATGAACCCTCTTCTCAATAAATATTGGCTCTTGTTTGCGCAGGCTGTCACCGTGATGTTGGCAGCTTTGTTTATTGTTGCCACCTTAAAACCAGAGTGGCTTTCAGAGTCTAGGGTAGGCTCTTTGGTTGATACGGTCTCGCTAAAAGAAAGTAATTACGATGGCCAGCTCAGTCCCGGCTCCTATCACGAAGCTGTTAAGCGCTCAATGCCAGCAGTAGTCAATATATTTACTAGCAAAGCTTCCGCCAAACCAAAGACTCGAAAGGGTGGAAGCCCAAATTCTGCAGACCCTTTATTTAAATTCTTTTTTGGGGATCAGCCCCCAGAAGAAGAGCCTAGCTCTAGCCTTGGATCTGGAGTCTTGGTTAGTCCAGAAGGCTACATCTTGACTAACCATCATGTCATTAGCGATGCGGATGACATTGATGTGGCTTTATCAGATGGCCGAAAAGTAAAAGCGAAAGTGATCGGTAGCGATCCAGAAACTGACATTGCTGTATTGAAAATTGAAGCCAAAAAATTACCTACCCCAATTACGCTGGGCAAAGTTGAGTCTGTGCATGTAGGTGATGTGGTTCTAGCAATTGGCAACCCATTTGGCGTTGGCCAAACAGTAACTTCTGGCATTGTTTCCGCCTTAGGCCGTGATCACGTAGGTATCAATACCTTTGAAAACTTTATTCAAACCGATGCGGCAATTAATCCCGGAAACTCAGGTGGCGCACTGATTGATACCCGCGGGAATCTGATTGGCATAAACACTGCGATCTACTCAAATAATGGCGGGTCTATGGGCATTGGATTTGCAATCCCCGTCAATCTTGCCAAGCAAGTTATGGAGTCCATCCTAGCCAAGGGCAGCGTTACTAGGGGGTGGATAGGAGTCGAGCCTCAGAACCTCTCCAAGGAACTCTCCGAGTCCCTGGGACTGCCTGCCAATACAGAAGGTGTTCTCATATCTGGCGTGCTTGAGAATGGCCCTGCAGTACGCGGAGGGATAAAGCCAGGAGATGTGCTGATTGCGGTAAACGGCAATCCAATTAAGGACGTGCGGAGCCTACTGAATCAAATTGCTCAAATCAGTCCAGGTAATGTTGCTAAGCTCACGATTCTACGCAAAGGTAAAGAAATGGAGCTAACGGCTCAAACTGGAGAGCGCCCAAAAGCGAATCAACTTGCTAACTAACGAATCAGTTTGTTAAAGGCTAATGGGCCAATATTTTTGATAGGAACTCTTTTGCTCTTGGTGAGCGAGCCTCGGGATTATCAAAAAACTCGGCTTTGCTGCAATCTTCAACAATGCGGCCTTGATCCATGAAGATCACACGATGACTCACCTTTCTAGCAAAACCCATCTCGTGTGTAACGCAGCACATTGTCATACCTTCGTTAGCAAGCTTAACCATCACATCCAAAACTTCACCGACCATTTCGGGATCCAGGGCAGAAGTAGGTTCATCAAATAACATCACTATCGGGTCCATGCTTAACGCCCTAGCAATGGCAACTCGCTGTTGCTGACCGCCGGATAATTGGCCTGGAAATTTATCTTTCTGTGCTAGCAACCCCACACGCTCTAAATACTTAAGCCCATGCTTGTTCGCTTCATCGGTGCTTCGTCCTAACACCTTCATTTGCGCAAGCGTTAAATTTTCTGAAACGCTTAAATGCGGAAAAAGCTCGAAGTGCTGAAATACCATACCTACCCTAGCGCGTAGCTTAGGTAGGTTAGTTTTTGGGTCATGTAACTGGATCCCATCAACCGATATCTCCCCCTTTTGAAATGGCTCTAATGCATTAATTGTCTTAATTAGAGTGGATTTACCTGAGCCTGATGGTCCACAGATAACTACCACCTCTCCCTTCTGGATCGTTGCACTGCAATCAGTCAGCACTTGAAAGGAGCCGTACCACTTTGATACGTTACGAAGTTCAATCATGATGTATTAGTAACTTAAGAAATAATTAACGAATGATGGCGACTTTGGCATGAATCTTGCGCACTACCTTAGACAGCGAGAAACAAATAAGGAAATACGTAAAAGCAGCCAAGAGGTAAGTCTCTATTGGACGGCCATAATTTTTACCTGCAATCTCAAAGCCCTTGAGTAAATCATAAGCACCAATTGCATAAACCAAGGATGTATCTTGAAATAAAACAATGGTTTGCGTCATAAAGACAGGAATCATATTTCTAAAGGCTTGCGGAAGAACAATAAAGCGCATGTTTTGCCCGTAAGTCATTCCTAACGCTTCCGCTGCATATGCCTGCCCTTTTGGAACTGACTGAATGCCGGCCCTTACAATCTCCGAAAAAAAGGCAGCCTCAAATGCAATGAAGGTAATGGTGGCGGATAAGTCAGCGCCAATGGGTTTACCAATCAGCATTGGTATTAAAAGGAAGAACCAGAGGATAACCATCACCAATGGAATTGAGCGCATGGTGTTAACGTAAAAAGTGGCTGGATATACCAATGATGGCTTCCCGGATAAACGCATCAGCGCCAAGAACGTACCAAATATTATTCCGCCAATAGTGGCAAGCACCGTTAGCTGCATACTGAAGAGCAAGCCCTTCAGGATGTAATTAGTAAACAGTTCCCAGTTATAGAAACTTAGGTCCAGACTAAACATTTAGTGAGCCCCCGCATCGCTAGAAGCCACAATGAAGCCGGGTATGCGAGTTCTTTTTTCAATCAATGCCATCACACGATTCACTGCAAATGCAGATACAGCATACAAGAATGTTACTGCCAAATAGATCTCTACACCATGCGATGTTTCCTCTTGAGCTTGCATTGCAAATAAGGTGAGCTCAGGAACTGAAACTGCAAACGCCACGGATGAATTCTTAATCAGATTCATGCTCTCGGAAGTGAGTGGAGGAATAACAATACGCAATGCCATCGGCAAAATGACATATCGATAACCTTGTGCGGTCGTCAGGCCTAAGGCAGTTGCTGCCATGCGCTGACCACTTGGTAGCGCCTGAATCCCCGCTCTCACTTGCTCAGCAATACGCGCAGAGGTAAAAAATCCTAACGCAATACTGACCAACCAATAGGAAGGTAAAGCCTTTAAAGGTAAGACAAAAGCAGGAATCACGTGATACCAAAGAAATACCTGCACGAGGATAGGAATGTTTCTAAAGAGCTCAACCCACGCTGTTGAAAATCGCACCAACCATTTGTTTAAAGTGCCGGTCTGCGGCAGCGTGCGAAATGTTCCCATCACCGCACCTAAGACCAAGGCAATAGCCAGTCCTAAGATCGCAACTGCTAAGGTCCAACCCCAGGCCTTGAAAAGCCAATCCAAGTAACTTGGGTCAGCATTTTTCCCAAGTCCAAATAATGAAGAGAAGCAGTGATCAACCGCTTCTCCATCTAAGGTGCTCTTACAAAAGACACCTAAATCTAATGACATAGTGGAAACTTATTTTCTATTGATTACTTCTTGTTGTAGTCTTCTGCAGGTTTGTCATTCAAATTAGCCCAGGCATTTTTAGTTGCTGGAGATAGCTCAAGACCAACAACGATATTTTTTGGTGGAATTGGCGACAAGAACCACTTATTCCACAGTCCAGGCATTTTGCCATTCGCAACAATCTTCGCAATTGCTGCATTTACAGCAGCCTTGAACTCGGGATCATTTTTAGGAACCATAATGGCAATTGGCTCAGTACTCAAAACTTCACCAACAATTTTGTAATCTTTTGGATTCTTAGAGTTGGCAATATTTCCAGCCAAAATAGATCCGTCCATGACGAATGCATCGGCGCGTCCAGACTCCAGCAATAAGAAACTATCGGCATGGTCTTTTCCAAATACTTCATCAAAATTGACGCCAGTCGCTTTTTCATTTTTGCGCAAGAGCTGCACAGAGGTAGTGCCAGTAGTAGTTGCTACTTTTTTACCATTTAAATCAGCAATCGACTTAATTCCTGAATTTGCCTTTACAGCAATCCGTACTTCTTCCACGTACAAGGTATTGGCAAAGCCAACATCTTTAGCCCGGTTTACGTTATTAGTGGTTGTGCCGCACTCAATATCTACAGTACCGTTTTGCACTAAAGGCACGCGATTTTGAGAAGTAACAGGCTGATAATTGATGCGCAGAGTGTTCATGCCCAATTTATCTTTGATGTCGCCCAAAATCATGCGGCAAATTTCGACATGGTATCCGTCAAATCGGCTATCGCCCGTGGTATAGGACATCGGTATAGAGGATTCGCGCACTCCCATGGTAACTGCGCCAGAGGATTTAATCTTATCCATAGTTGCACTGGCAGCATATGCACTAGATGTAAAAACGAGCGATGCGAGTAGTACAAATGGTGCTGACCTAGAGAAAAGTGAATTGCTATATTTTCTTCTCAACATTTTTAACCTTTTTTTTCGTTATTGATGAATTTCATCATATGGCACATTTCCAAAAGACACTGCACATGCTATTAGTCATCCCACTTTTTAGCAGACTTTTCAGCTTTAATCTACAGAAAATGCTTTATCTAAGTGCATCTACTTAGAGTTTTGATTAAATGTAGTGATATTCATTAGCCTATCAGCGATCTTTTAATTTAATACTCAGCAAAAAGTATAAGAAAAACACACTGTGTCACTAGAGCGGGCTCACCGCATACCAAACCAATTTTCCACTAGCTTAAGCTAGCTTTTAATTAGAAAGCGTGACACCTAGCTAAAACCAAGATGCAGCTGGTCTTGTCCTGGTGGTCAGCTTCGAATGAGCTACTCATACCACCAGCAAAACCAGGCGCGCCCTATTGATTGCCATTGCATTTTTCAGATATGTGAACTGTAAAGCCCTACCAATAGCCTCCCAGAGCTTTAATCAGAAGTACACGATCAATTAATAATTGGGTCTGATAATCCACTTTAACTGTCTCAGCCTTTGATTTTTCAATCGCCGCATCTACTATTTCTAGGTAGCCAGCAATTCCCTCTCGATACCGCGCCGTCGAAATTTTAAAGGTTTTGTCTGAATACATGAGACTGTTATCAACATTCGTCAAAGATTCTTCGCGATTTTTTAACTGTACTAACACGTCCTCAACTTCTTTAATAGCTGAAAGTACAGTATTTTTATATACAGCTGTATTTTCTGCATTACGCGCAATAGCCTGATCAACTATTGCCGATCTTCTGCCACCATCAAAGATGGTTAAAAAAGCTAGCGGTCCAATTGTCCAAAATGCATTTGGCGCCGCGAGAATATTAGCTTGATTTGCTGTTTGATAGCCTCCGAACGCCGACAATGAGATCACCGGAAAGAAGGCGCTTCTTGCTACACCAATTTCTGCATTACTAGCAGCGACTCTTCGCTCGGCAGAAGCAACATCCGGTCTTCGCTCAAGCAATGTCGAGGGAATGGATACTGCAACTGGAGGCATCTTAAAGTCAGCAATTCCACCCTTTGGCAAAGAGAAGGAGGATGGTGACTCACCGACGAGCACAGCAATGACATGCTCAAGTTGTGCACGCCGAGTTTGCAAGGATTTTTCACGTATTCGACCAGCCTCAACCAAGCCCTGTACTCTATAAAAGTCTACGCCCGAATTAATTCCCTCTTTGTAGCGCTTTTGCATTAAATCCGCTTGCTTTTGATACAACTCCAAATCATGCTGCAAAATCATCTGCTGCGATTCAATGCCACGCATGGCAATATAACTATTGACTAGATCTGCCTGGATAATGAGTCGCACGGACTCAAGATCTTCCTGACTGGCTTCGGCCAACGCAGATGCAGAATCGATACCCGATCGAACACGACCCCATAAATCTAGCTCATAGGTTGCCAAACCGCCAAAAAAGTTATTATCGTAAATAGTGGGCTGATTCGCACCGCGGAGTGGCCTGCCAACAGACTGTCGATTCTCAGTAGCAGCACCAGTAACAGCAATCTGTGGATATAAACCAGCATTGTTCACTGCTAGAAAAGCACTCGCATTCTCATAGCGCGCTACCGCAGCTGCAATTTGAAAATTACCAGCATCAGTCTTTGCGACTAATTGATCTAATACTGGGTCACCAAAGTTTTTCCACCAGGGGCCTCTTTGCATCTGGTCGGCGGGCTTAGCGACCACCCAGTCTTGAGAAATTTCCTTAAAGTTACCGGACATTTGCACTTCGGGGCGCTTATAGTCTGGGGCAAAAGAGCATCCATAGCATAGACTAAGCAGTCCAATACTTACGGCAAGACGAATATTGTTTGTCATGCTATTTCGCCTTGTTTCCATTTGGATCTTTTGCAAGAACCACTAACTCTCCGGCGATCAGTGAGTCTGGCGGATTATTGATAATCTTAGACTCGCTCGTAATGGGGCCAATAACCTCAACCTCTTGACCAAAATCTCTACCGATCACAATTTTAGTAAATATTGCTTTCTTTTCATTATTGACTTCAGCCAAGAAAGCACCATCTTTGCGGATAATCAATGCTGATGATGGTACTCGTGGAATGGCTTTATCGGAAGGCAGGTCAATATTGACCTGAGAAAATTCACCCGCAGTGAGCACATGCTCCTGGTTGTCCATTTCAATTTCAATTAAGACTGTTCCGGAATTTTCATTCACTGCTCCTGATGAACGAACCACCTTTGCTTCAAAGATTTTTTCTGGAAATTCAGGAACGCGAATCTTTGCCGGAATGCCAGGGCGAATATCATTCATGAATACTTGTGGAATATTCACAAAAAGACGTAACTTATCAATATTAGCTACGTTAAATAAAGGCTTCCCAGACCCAATACTCACCAATGCGCCTACATCTATATTTCTTTCGGTGACAATGCCAGCAAATGGCGCAGGAATATTTTTATACTCAGAGAATATTTCTGCCTTTTCCAAATTTGCCTCTGCAATTTGGCGCAAGGATCTCCTAGTCTCGTATTCAGTTGTCTTTTGATCTAGCTCCTGCCTTGAAACGGCATCTTCCGCAAATAAATTTTTCCATCGTGTCAGTGAAATTTTGGCAAGCGCTTCATTGCTCTTTGCTGAAATCAAATCAGATTTTGCTTGCTGCAGTTGCTGATCTACTTCAGGCGCCTCAATTCTGCCTAAAATTTCACCCTTTTTTACCTGCGATCCAATATCTTTATCCCACTTCTTCATGTAACCGTTAACACGAGAATAAATAGGGGCATCTAAATAGGCCTCCAGTCGCCCAGGGAATGAGATTGAATTTTCAGCACCCCCAATAACTGGGCTAATGACTGACACAACCCTTTGCGCACTTGCTTCCGAGCGAAATTTAGCAGCAACATAACCATAAATGCGAAATCCAAAGTTCAAGAGCACAACCAAAACAATTGCTTGAACTACACGCTTCTGGTTCTGATTAAGGGCCCGATATTTAGCAAAGAGGGTAATTGCCGATGCCTTTGCAAGAATCGCGTATTTTTTTGCCAATGGAATTAGGTTTTTAAAAAACTCTTTGTTGAATTTAATTGTTTTCATACGTTCTCTGATCCGTAATTTTTATGCACCAGGCTAAACACAACCGGTACAAAAATGAGTGTTGCGAATGTTGCAAAAATAAGGCCGCCTACAACTGCCCTTCCTAATGGCGCGTTTTGCTCGCCACCCTCACCTAAACCCAAGGCCATAGGCGCCATTCCAATAACCATTGCCAAGGCGGTCATCATGACTGGACGGAACCGAGAAAATCCAGCCTCTAAAGCTGCCTTAATGGGATCTTTGTCGATTGGCAATCGTTCTCGAGCAAAACTCACCACCAAAATACTGTTCGCAGTAGCAACGCCCATACACATAATGACACCGGTAAGGGCTGGAACTGATAGGCTCGTAAATGTTAAAAATAGTATCCAGATAATTCCGGCTATCGCCGCAGGTAAAGCCGTAATAATGACGAATGGATCTAACCAAGACTGGAAATTAACCACTAGGATTAAATAAATCAACACAATTGAGCCGATCAATCCGAGTCCAAGCCCGGTAAATGCAGCATTCATCGTGGAAACCTGACCTCTTAACTCCACAGTTGTACCTTTGGGGATATTTTTGGTTTCCTCTTCTATGATCCGGTTGATATCAGAAGCAACTGCGCCTAGATCGCGCCCTTGCGTATCAGCATAAATATCAAATGAAGGTTTAATGCTGTCATGCGTAACAACCGCATCTGCAAAATTTCTTCTGATAGAGGATATGCCGCCAAGAATAGTCCCCGTTGTTGCATTTGTCCCAGCCACTGGAATATTCAAGAGATCTGAAATGCTAGACACCTGAATCTGTGGCGTTTGAACTACTACCGGATAAGAAATACCATTGGATGGATTGAGCCAAAAGGCTGGTGCAACCTGACCGCTACCCGCTAATGTTGTCACCATATTATTGGTGATATCTCTTTGGGTAATTCCAATCTTCGCCGCCTGTACGCGATCTACGTCGACATTAATTTGCGGATAATTGGTTGCTTGTTGAATACGCACATCAGCAATTCCAGGAATCTTCTTAACTCGCTCCAATAACCGTGTTGTGAATGCAAAATTTTCATCTCGTTTTGTGCCCTTCACAATAATATCAATTGGAGCAGGCGCACCAAAATTCAAAATCTGACTAACAATATCTGCCGGTAAAAATGCAAAACTGGTCGAGGGGAATTTTTTTGGCAACTCCTCTCTAAGTTCTTTTACAAATTCATCTGTTGCTGAGTGTCCCTTAACAAGCGAGACCAGAATATCACCATCCTGGGGTCCAATAGTGCCTGTACTACTGTAGGCCATATTAATACCGCTGACAGATAGTCCAATATTATCCACAATACTTTCAATTTGATCAGCAGGAACTATGCGGCGAATCTCAGCTTCAATATCATTAAATTGACGCGCAGTTTCCTCAAGCCTCGTTCCGACCGGTACCCGGACATGCATCTTGATTTGACCACCATCTACCGCAGGAAAGAATTCACGTCCAAATGAAAAAATAAGAAGATATGACCCTAATACCGCCACCATGAATAAAATAATAAATTTTTTCTGATCCTGGATAACCTTCTTTAGAAATTCAAAATAATGTTTTCTAATATTGTTGAATACATCTTCAAACTGATACTGAAATCTCGCCATCATCCCCTTAATCCTGACCGACTTATTGGGATGCTTTATGTCCATCATCCACTTTAAGTGACCCGATGCATGCTCTCCATGACCATGAATTTCTTTTAAGATGTAGTTCGCAAAAGTTGGCACAAAAGTACGCGATAAGATAAAGGAGCCGATCATTGCGAACATTACGGCTTTTGCCATGGGGACAAATAAGAACTTAGATACACCCTCTAAGAAAAACATTGGCACAAACACAATACAAATACATAGTAGAGCTACAAATGCAGGGCCAACAATTTGTGCAGCGCCATCCAAAATAGCCTCCTTAATTGGCTTGCCCTGCTCCAAGTGCCAATTAATGTTCTCGATTGTGACAGTTGCATCATCCACCAAAATACCAACAGCTAGGGCAAGACCGCCCAGCGTCATGATGTTCAAAGTTTCGCCGGTAATATTTAGCATAATGACTGCAAATAAAATAGCCAGCGGAATTGATGAGGCAATGATGACAGTGGATCGCCAGCTACCCAAGAACAATAGGATCATGAGACTCGTTAAGGCTGCCGCAATTAATCCCTCATGAATAACGCCACTAATAGAGGCTTTCACAAATACAGATTGATCTCCAGTAATACTGATATTTAATTCTGGCGGCAATGACTCTTTAAGCTTCGGAACCAAGGCTTTCACGCCATCAATGATGTCTAGAGTAGATACTGCGCCTGATTTAAGAATGGTCATCAACACCGCCTTACCACCATCTAAGCGGACTAGATTTGTTTGTGGAGGAGATCCATCACGAACTTGCGCAACATCTCTTAGCTGAATCACTGCTCCACTCGTTAACTTGATAGGAAAGTCAGCAATCTCCTGAAACCCATTGACGCCATTATTGAGCTTGATACTGTATTCATACTCGCCAATTTTTTGCGTACCCGTTGGAATGATTAAGTTTTGCGCTGCTAAAGCACTAATCACATCATTTGGCGTTAATTTTCTCGCCTGTAAGGCTGCTAAACGTAAATCAATTTGAATTTGCCGTGTCTTTCCTCCGTATGGCGAAGGCACTGCACTACCAGGCACACTTGCTAAAGCCGGTCTGATAAAGTTTTGGCCAAAATCAAAAATACGTTGCTCTGATAACTGTAAGCTTGATAGCGCTAATTGCACAATAGGAACGGTAGCCGCGTTGTAGTTCAGAATAAGTGGTGGCGTAATACCTGGAGGCATCTGTTTGAGAACAGTTTGTGAAATAGAGGTGACCTGTGCAGTAGCCAATCGAATATCAACGCTCGGCTGAAAGAAAATCTTGACAATTCCATAACCAGGCAATGACTGCGATTCAATATGCTCAATATCATTCACAGTGGAACTTAGAGCGCGCTCGTAGGCGTAAACCACTCGACCAGCCATATCCTCGGGTTGCATACCTGTATATGACCAAACCACACTAATAACCGGTATACGGATCTCGGGGAAAATATCAATTGGGGATCGAAGTGCGCTGAAGACCCCCATTAAAGCTATCAAAATCGCCATCACCATAAAGGTGTAAGGCTTTTCTAAAGCCAATTTAACTAACCTAATCATATTTCAATCTTTATTAAAACTAAATTTAACAATGGAATTTATAGCCCCAAATTCAAATTGAATGTTAATTCGGGCAATATGCCCATCAATTTACACACATTGGAATACGTAAGGGTATAAACGGTATTGGGGTAAGTACAACGTCCGAAGCCAACAAAAGATGGTTCGGGTTACTTGCCCTCAAACCCTAAACTAGCCGAGGGGGCCTATAGATAGAAGATGGACTGCCGCTAAGGACATTACCAAAAATACTGATGGAAAAACCTAATTCACTTCCTAGAGGAAGAAATACCAATATATTCTCATTAATGTCGCCGAGAATATGGGCGCTTAGATTAATTTTTAGGTTTGGCTCTTTTTGCTCTAGACCCGATTTAGAGGAATCGCTAGAAAGCGCAATATCCTTTTGAACGCTTACGTAAGCCTGAGTTCTCTGGACTGCATTTTGAACAAAAATTTGTGCGCCAGAAGTCTTCACGAGTGCGAGAAAAATACAACTCGTCAAAACTAGCAATTTTATAAATTTTTGCATTTAGGAATTAGATTATGCGCCACAGATTCTGTCAAGGCATTCCTTAGGCATAAGGTAATATTTGCTGCAACGCAATATATTGCAAACTTATGCACCTTGAGAAAAGATGTCTTTCAAGGCCTTTTGATACATTTTATCACTCTACAACCATAAAACCCCATGCGCCACACGCCCCTCCCCCTTCTATTCTTTGGGCTATGCTGCTCAATATCCGCTTTTGCAGATGACGTTGATTCCCCGCGGCGGTTTATAAACTCTCCGCAGGAGTTATCTGACACTAAAGTACTTGAATTTTGGGGATATGAAAGCAACAATGGGAGTGGTTCGTTTAGTAACACCTACAAGCTAAGGTACTACAACCCTTTAGATATCGGCTCATGGCAAGGCAGACTTCGTCTAGACACCTCGGTTATTTCCACTAATACCAACAATACACAAGCTAATAATTCAGGGCAATTTAGTGCAGGCAATACTATGCTCACTTTATGGGGACAAGATAAGGATTATTTACCCAATTTAAATGCGACCATTGGGGCTAGAGTTGTATTGCCGTTTGGAAATAATGGGCAATGGGCCATTGGGCCTCAAGTCCGCTGGCTTTTTAAGCCTAATGAGGGGGTCCAAACACTTATCTCTGAATTCTCTCCATTACTTCGTTATATGTATGGATTCAACACAAAAAATAACTCTCTAGAAGTAAATCCTAATCAGCCAGTCCTACAGCGCAATCTCCAAATTTACCCTACCATTGGAGTTGAAATTACGCCAAGCACCTATCTTCGCTTTTGGGATGAAAACGGCATCATATTTAATAGTGCTGGAGGCAGCTGGTTTGTCCCTATCGATGTAATGGTTACCCATAGACTCTCAAGTGACTTTTTGTTTGCAGTAGGCGCAAGCAAGCAATTAATAGATACCTACAGCCAGTACAACTGGTCAGTGTATGGAAAAATTTCCTACAGCTTTTAGGCATTTGACTGTCTCATTCTTGAATCCATTTGTTGGTAGGAAAATAGCCAAAAAAGGCTAATATTGGTTTAACATAAATCACTCCACATACAACTCAGTTAAAGATTGCGATGAAATCGAACAAATTATTTAAAGACATATTAAGACTTGTGGCGGTTATTGCATTTAGCTCTTTTCTATCGGCTTGTGCTGGAAATGCCAGCTTTAGCACCTCAGAATCTTCTGGCTCAATCCAAGGCTACCAAAGTGTTAGAAAACCAGCTGTTGGTCAGCAGTGGGTTTACAACGTCAGAGATCTTTATAACAATTTAGTAATTGATACAATCACAGAAACTGTAGCGTCTGTTACACCTGTAATTGAAATTAAGCGCGAAAGCCAGAAGAATGGTCAGTTGACCTCTGAGATTCAGTCAAGTGCCGGACTTGTGGTACGTGACCCCTACTGGAATCCGCCAGTCAATTTTGTTGGTCCAATGCCTATGTGGCCACAATCTTCAGATAAGTCACAAACTTTTGTAACTAGTTATAAAACTGGTGAAGATAATGTCAGCACTTATCATTGGTCGTCTACCATCACATTTATTGGCGCTGAAACCTTGAATCTTGATGGGAACCAATTCAACACATTAAAAAGTACTGACTGGATTTACTTTATCAGTAACGACTTTTCTCGTCATTCATCTTTGCGACAATCCACCACTTGGTTGGCGCCCGATGTTGGCAGGTGGATTATTAAGATCACAGAGGGCTCCTATCTAGATAACAATACAGGTATTGGTAACGATCGACGTGAAAGCATGCTGCAGTACGAATTGGTTTCTTATCGGTAAGAGCCAATTACATTTATAGCGCCATAAATAAAAAAGCCTACTGAATCGCTACCAATATCTTAGACACTTCCCAACCTCGCTTGGTACTGCTGTTCAAATCTTACCGGAGAAAGTCCATTGTTGTAACTATGGCGTCTAACCGGGTTGTAAAACATTTCGATGTAATCAAAA